>JAHHIB010000142.1 GCA_019359075.1 Kalymmatonema hyalinum WJT4-NPBG1 | reverse complement strand
AGCTTATGAGTAAAAATACTTTGTAACAAAGTCCTTAACCTTTGAGCACAAATACTCAGTAAAACCAAAAATTCTTCCTACAATTGCCCAAAACCAAAACCCCTCCACAAGAGCCGTAAAGGCATGGGAGGGGTCATATTGATGGATTGGTGGTTTGAGGATTAATCGGGCATTCCTGACTCATTTAGCACTTCTTTCAGCGCTTCATACGCGGGTAGGCTTGGGTGGGATAGGGAAACTTTCTTTCGTTTTTTGTTAGCACCTTTTTTATTTGATGGATTCTTTGAGCGCTTTTCTGACCGTTGTCTGTGGCGGTGTGGGTCGAGTTCATCAAATGGCGCAGTAACACCATCGGCTATCATCTCATCTACTTTTTCAGCCATTTCTACAAAGTTTAGCGTTCCATCATCGTTTAGGAAGTATCCTTCTAATGATTGCTTATCTTGGTCTTTCAATTTGGTGATGATACCAAACCATTGCATATATTGTTCATAGCTTTGGAATGTGAACTGAGCCAAGCTAAACTCTTGCATTAAGACAGCACGTAGGATACTATCGCCTGGTTCAATTCCTATTTGGTCATATTTTCCAGCTAAGTTTTTGTAGTCTTTGATTTTTAGAATTCCTGATTTGATAGCAGGTACTTGACGGTTAATCGACTCTGGATTATTCAATAGTTGAGTCATAAAATCCTTAGCCGGATTGTTCTCTTTACCGTATCTTTTACTATCAAATAGTGATATCTCATCTTCTTCAGAGATTGAAACACCTATACTTTCATGTAGTTTGGTAGTTTCGTAGCCACGAGCTTTGATGTAGATACCACTATCATTAGCTAGTAGATAATTAGCGCTACCGTGAAAAGCTCCAGTGTAGTACACGTCTTTGGTTTCAAAACTAAATTGCCCTTTACGGGGTATGAATTTAGTTTGTAATTCTGAATTAACTTTAATAGCATCAGTTTCTGAGTGTAACACATCCACTAATTTAAATTGTTCTTGCAGATGTGCCATTGCTTTGGTATTTATATATGCATTATCGCTACCTTTACCAATTGATTTCAATTCTTCATTTTCATTGATAAAGATTTCACCATCTTTCATTAAATATTCAATTTCAGCTAAAGGTGAGCGTTTAAGGTTTCGTTGTTTCAATTCACTCTTAGAACGATGTTGATTCACGCTCTCACCAGTAATTTTTTTATTTAGTGGAAACATCACTTTATTGAGTTCAAAAGCACACCCATCTGTGACTGTCTGCCACCCGTGTAAACCTTTTTCCATAAACCATGCAAGTGACCTAGCCCTAGCGGTGATGTTGTTGCCTACAACAGGGTTAGATGTAACAAAGTACTTACTTACCATGTCCCCATAAAGGGTGTTGACGCATAGCTTAAATAACACGTCTAGAGGTGATTTTTTACCATATTGTATTTGTGCTTTTTTGCGTTCAATCAATAAATTATTGATGATTAAGTCGCCTAAGTTAATCTCAAACCATGCATGACATTGACGCATTTTGCGGTCGATTCCAAGGTTTCCTAATTCATCTTTAACTACTTCAGTGGTGTTTTTACCTTGCCAATTAGCGTGTTTTTCTTTCAGAATTTCTAATGCTTTTGGTGTATCTGTCTCATCAATTCTTTGTGATCTTGGATAAATTGCACCTGCTAAAACTTGAACATTATCAAGTAATTCATTACGCTGGCGTGGTGACGCAACTGCTAGAATCCATTGCAATCCATCATGGGTTAATACTGCATTCCAAATCTCATAATTAAAGATTTTTAGAGTGCCTGTTTCTTCATCAAAATCGACCCAATCAACATCTTGTAACTCGCTATCTGCTTTCATCTTGCGGATAGTTTTAGCAAGGAGGTCGAGATTGTCTTTAGTTGTGGTGAACCAGCTAGCGAAAAAGTCTTGAGCGTATTTTAAAGCTTGTTTGGTACTGATTCGAGCATACCAAGCACCTGATATAAGCTCTCCCCAGTTTTCTAGATTGTTCCATTCTTTGCGGTCGTTATTGGCAACAGCTTCGATTAATTTGTCAATCTTAACTCCTAAATCAGTTAACCATTTACGTAATGATACATAATCGTTATTGGTAGCAGTAGCCTCATAATCAAAAATATAAGGATTACCTATAAAGTAGCTTTGATTCCGTTGTCCTTCACCATAACAGCCCGATATATCGATATCACAAATGAGCATTGCATCGTACTCACCTTTGATTTTGCGACGCTTAAAAACATCCGTTGGACGATTATTTCGACATCTTCCGCCTTCAACTTTTGCAAGTAACGCTCGTGTCATTGTTGAGAATTGACGGAGGTGTGAAGCGCTAGCAGGTTTAATGTATTGGTCAACTATTTCAGTTAGTTCGTCCCGCCATTTAAGTTCGTTTCCTTCTTCATCTGTTGTTTGAATTCCCAACTTTTCAGCTAATGCAGCTTCAAATAAATCTTTAACTGTACCACCAATTGTTAGTTTTGGAACTTGATAGAAATCACCTAAATTAAGTTTTTCGTATACAATTTGCCATTGTTCATAGTAACAATTTAATGCTTCGTACACGTCTAAATCCCCTAGTGAGTATTCCTCAAATTCAATTGGGCGCTCGATAGCCATATCAAGCATTTTAGCTTTTTCATCTTTGGTGAAATTATCCTTAGCAGTCAGTTTCCACCCTACAGCATCACAAAAGGCTTGGTATGAGGCAACGCCATGAATAGCGCCAGTGTCTACCAGTTTTAAGCACAGTTCATAATTGAAACCATTAATTGTGATGATGTGCTTGAGACTTACCCAATCCAGTTTCATACCGTCAATGGTGGTTTGACACATGGCTCGACGCCCAGAGGTTATTTGCTCATCTCCGGTAGAGCGCTGTAGTTGTTTGATGCGCTCCTTAACCGTACCACTACAAATTACATTCAATTCAGCCGTTAGAAAATGCCCATAAAGGACTAGAAAGCATTTAGGCAGTGTTTTAAGTTCATGGTCAAAACCTTGACTTAAATCGACTTCTAGACCGCAATCACGGAGGTAATCAATGGGATGGAAATCAGTGCTAACCATTGGATAAGGTTTCAATCCCATCATTCCCCTTCCGGTATTCACCAATGGAGTATGAGCATAGATTTCTTTTGGTGTGTCCATACCCACACCTTTAATCTGGGTAGTCAATCCTAGACGCTTCTGTTGTTTGTATTTCTTGCGGTTTTGGTCGGTAAATTCGGTATCAATTACTAGAGGAATTGTTATTGATGAGCCGATAGTTTTGACAATCTCAGTCAGTTTTTCGCGGTCGATATACCACTGATTATTAGGGATGGATGGACTAAATATTTTGTGATTACATTCGATGATTGATTCTTCATCATTGTCATCACCTTCATCACCTTCATCACCTTCATCACCCTCATCATCGACTACGGATGTGGTTGGATTCTCGCGTTTACGATAAATTTTTTCGATTGAATTTTTAGCACCGCCAAATTCATCATCATCATCTTCATCAACGTCATTAACTATGGGTATAGTCGGTGTTTCACGATTACGAAAAATTTTGGCAACACTGTTAGTAGCACCTCCAAATTCATCATCTTCATCATTTATTACTGATGTATTTGGACTTTCACGTTTACGAAAAATTTTGGCAACACTATTAGTAGCACCGCCAAATTCATCATCGTCATTATTTGTAGTAAAATTATTTACAGTCATTTTATTTTTTGTTAATTTGGACACCTCCCTATTTTTAGAAACAGGGAGGTGAATTTTTATCTATTCGTCATCAGACATATCAATTTTTGGATTTTCAAAGTCTTCATCAGTGACATCAGACGCCAGCATATCTCGCAGTTGTTCGCCGTTCTTTAGGAATGGTATAAGAGTCTTATAATCGATATCCCACAGTCCAGGTGCAGGTATTCTCTCACCTGTAGTTTTATTCTTGCGGGTAGCGGTCACTAAATTACCTTTGAATACCAATCCACATTTCGACCGGAAAAAATCAAAAATCTCACGCGGGTTGACAACTGTACTCTTTACCCCAAACTCATCATCTTCATCTATTACTTCAGTAGATTTTTTAATGTCGTATCCCATGATGGAGAGAATCTGACCTAGCTTGTTCTTTTCAGATAAGCGATAGTCACAGGTAATTGCTAGGTTTTGAGGTGCTTCATGAGTTTCATCAAGACAGCTAAAAGTAATCTTCATCACAGGTTTTTCATTACCATTTACTGTAATTGTCGAGTGTTCTATACCACAAAAAGTTAGACGTGCTTTACCATCTTTAGGACTGAACAGAGGTGCGAAACTGACTTTCAATTGAGATTCGGAAATATCATTCTTGCCAGTTTTGTACTGTGCTTTTCTGTTAGAAACTTTGGAAGTGGCGGATTGTTTTTTAGCTGATGGCATGATAGAAGTGTCCTTGGGCATTGCCCGTTTTTTGAGTTTTCGTGTGGCGTGTCTCCCGACCGTCACTTTTTGTTTGACTCTTTTAATGTACTTACAAAGGACTAACAATGGACTAACTAGTGGACAGTTTCATAAAGTGGCACAATGTAAGTCCGTTTTCTTTACAAGATTAAGATGTGACATTACGATAGAAAAGAAATGATTTACAAAGCATTATGAGTACTAGTAAAAAAACTACACACTTAACAATCCGTATTTCTCCTGAAGAACTACAAGAGGTAAAAGACTTTGCAGCAAGTCAGGGTATGAGTTTTACAGATTTTGTATTAGAAGCATTAGCTGAAAAAATGGGTAAAGAAAATGACCGTGATAAACGATTGACAGCTTTAGAACGTGCTGTTTTTCAATCACAAGTCGCCTAACCATTCCAAATCATGCGATTCATCAAAATGTCACTTTGCTCCTCTATCAAATTTTTGATATGAGGAGATTCGTACTGCATCCTATATTCAATGCAAAGTAACTCTATGCGTTCATGCCAGTGCAAGGTTGTAGTGAGTCGAATTTCTTCTAGAAAATTTCTTTCACTTTCGGAGATTGGAAATTCTTCTAATAAATGGTTAATTCTCGCAATGTACTCCTCCCAGTCATCGGAGTACCACACAGCACTATTGCAGTTTCGACAAATGAACTTCCTGGCATCGTAAACTTGGGAATGATGTTTTCTCAGTGAAAAACTATTGCATTTCGGACATTGTTTAGAGGTTGTGGGAGTTATTAATTTTGCTACCATAATGTTAGATATCGTAATTTACTAGGTGTACTGTCCTGACCTTTGGCGAGGCAGGATTTTTTGTTTGTAAGATCATTTTTTCTCCCGAATTAAAGAGCGAATAACCTCGCTAGAAGATTGATTTTTGTCGGTTTTTAATTCGATGAGTTTTGACATTTCAGAGTCAGTTATGCGCACGTTCAAGTAGTTTGTGTACTTAGCCATTTTTTCAAACTGTAAAACTAATTTTAAGTATATAGAGTCGAAATTTTAAAACATAAAAAATCCTTGAAGTATATTTTTCAAGGATTAAAAAAGAAGCGAGTATTGTACAATACTATTTTTTATATTGAAGTATCTACTGCAAAACGATTAGGATGTTTCTAATTTAATATCAAATGAATTAATCATTGATTTTCACCTCTAGAAAACCACTCTTCAAAGATTTTTTCTGCTAAAGCACTAATACTTATTTCTTCCGTAACAGCCTCTACACGCAGTTTTTTGATTAAGTCTGGAGGTAAATTTAAATTTAGCTGTTTATAGTTAGGATCTCTCCTTCTACCTCCCGGTTGCTTGCCAGTGTTGGGCATTATAACTACATTCATATTATTTACCTCATTACTATACCTAAATATACCAAAGTCGTAACAGGGTGACTAGTCCGACTATGACAGTTAGCAAAGTCTCACATGGTGACTAGTCTCTATGGGGTGACTACTATACATTGATAGATGTGAGCACCAAACAACGCCACGCCCAAAACTTGAGAGTAGGCAGTAACTCCCCACAGGACTACATAGGTGTAGCGGCGCAAGTATCCCGATTGCCATGCTTGCAGATAACCTAAACGGTTGTCATGAGGGTTATGTCCCTCTTAACAGCCCTATATAAGGATACAAACCTATGTACTCTGCAAAAGCCTTCAACGGCGATAGTAGCATTCACATTCTTCATAACTCAGATCTTCAAAAATTCCAGTTTCACCATGAATGGATGGATTACCCGTCAGGTGAATGTTGCACTTCATTCAACGGTTGGACTGAAATTGACAAAGATTTCACAGATAACTTGATTTGGGTTCCCAATGCCGATGGAGGTATGACCATGCTGACTCAGAAGTCTTGGGAGGACTTCAACGCTTGGTGTGATGCCATTCACATTGATTGCCACCTACAAGACCCTGAAATTTAACCAAGTTTTTAAAAACTAAGGAGAACTAAATGAATCAACTCAGTATCTACGACATTGAAAAGCTTGAAATAGCTAGAAAGCTGCTTGAAGAAGTCGAAGCTTCGGAAGGTTTCAAAGCTACTGATTACCACCCGGATTTGCACTTAGGGGATGCTCTGCAAGCCATAGATGAACTGCTTTCAGAGTATTATCCAGAAAACTATACTCCACTACTTAAAAACGAACATCCAGACTTGTGTATCGAACTTACTTATCCTTTCCAGAAACTGAAAACCAATATTTTCACTACTTTGAGTGAAATCTCAGGAGTACTGGTCATTACTGCTGCCTTGAGTGCTTGCACCTCTCTGTTTTGTTGGGGTGTGTCAGATGCCAAGGATGCATTTGGATATCGATCTACACCAGATTTTGCAGCACAGTCACAAGCTTATCGCGGCTTGGCGCTTGCTTCAGTGGCGGCTGCTTTAGGTTGTGGGGTAGTAGGCAGTGTTATCAAAGGAGACAAATAATGATTGACCTTCAAGACCAACAAACACTCAAGAACCAACTGGTACTGTTAACTGATGCGTACATTAAACTTTCTGAAAATCCAATCTGGCTTAAGTTTGCCGAACAGTACCCAGACTTAGAAGAACTGAGACAGGATGCGGTTGAAGCTTCGGACAATCTTTGGTGGAAATTTCGCACGAAATGCAGCGATTTTAATTCTTAAAGTGACCGACCGCAAAGTATTCCTGCACCGCGCGGTCACGTCACTCAGTTCCGCAAACTTGACTAAAACGAAACTATAGGTACATTATCTCATGGCAACGAAAAAAACAGGTACAGTAACTGGCGCTTCTCTTGAAAAATCCACTAAGACCAGAAAAGGTGGTTTAACGGGTAGCAAGCGCGTCACAGGTGAAAGTTCTACACCAATTTCTATACCATCGGATACTCCACAACCGACTAAAACGCCAATCACTAGCTTAGGTATTCCGACACCGCCAAGTATTGCTGAAAAATTGAAAGGAACTGCTGAAACGGTCGCCAATATCGTAGAAAAAGGCTCAAATACTGTAGCCGCGATCCAAGGATACACGAGCCGCATCACTGAATCAATCAAAGGCACAGATGCTGATCGGAACCCTTTAGGAATTACCAACGGACAAGTAAATACTGCTGATATCTTGCAACACGCTAGCGTTGAGATTGATGAAAATGTACCACAGTTAGACAGTGCTGAGGCTACTAAGAGAAACATCATCATTGCTAGACAGCGAAATTACGTTGGTGTAGCTATCAATAACACCAAACTCAAACAAGACTTGGCAACTCTAGACCTTGAGCAACAGCGCTTAATTGGACTGCTGATCGACGGCAAGACTGCTGGAGTAGTCAATGAGAAAAAGGCTGTAGGTTATCACCGCGCTGTTGTTAGTCGTGAGACAGAACTCTCGAAGTTAGAACAGGACAGAGAACTGTACACGCAACAACAAATCCGTACTGAAGGTACGCAAGCTCAAACGTCACTGATTCAGGAACAGGAACAGCTTAAGGTTGCCAAGTTACGGGAGGAAATCGAGAAGCAAGGGTATGAAATTCAAGCTATCTCATACGAAAAAGAAAAGATTAAGCAGGAAACCGAAGCCAAATTTCTAGCTGGATTCTAAACAACAAAATAGGAGGGACTAAAAAGTCTCTCCTACCTCAAATTAACTATATAGGATGAATAACGTGTTTAAGCAAGTATACTTTGGTTTACTCATCTCGTCATCTTTACTAGGTGCTGTTGGCTTAGTTCAAGCAACACATACCAATGGATGGACACAGAAAATAGCGCTTACATTGGGCATTGGTGGTGCTGCAACAGCCTTAACATCTCTTGGACTTGGGATTGCTTACGACGGTAAAAACAATGTCTTAAAGCGCGATTATGAGGACAAATTAGAAGAGAACACACGTTTAAAAGACAGAGAAGCAAGTAACCTCAAACTTGAGATTAATGAACTCAAAAGCCAAATCAAGGTACTTGAAACAGATAAGGATACCTACGCTAAGCAGTTATCAGAACTGCAACAGAAACTGAACGATAAAGCTGAACAGTATCTGAAAGTAGTATCCGAGAAAGACTTACAAATCAAGACTCTGCAAGTCAGTGTAGACGCTAAAGACACACGCATAGAAGATTTTTTGGAAGATTGCCGGACGTACACAATCAACTTTTTCTCATTACGGTACAACAATCTAGACGCGATTCAAAAGGCATTGCAGAAAGCTGAGGTGAGTGAAGAAACACGCCGAAACTTTGATAAACGGTTAGTAGATATTGCTGAACTTAAAGAAGAATTGACAGACGCCATAGTTGAAATCAAGAAACTAAATATTACTGATTTCAAAGTGGTACTAGATTACATTTTCACCTTTGACAATAAATTCCTAAATCTCAAGACTAGGTGGAAAGACGGGATAGTTAAAGAATTTAAATCTGAGAATGTAAATCTAAGAACATCTCTAGATAATTCAATGCCATTACCTGTAGCCAAAGAACGATTTAGAGCAGGAATGGATGAGGTAGACGAGAGAATTACAGAAAAGTATGAGGCACTTCTACTTAACAACAATTCCATCCATGCTCAACTACTAGACCTGCTTGAAGAAAGAAACCTTGTGATTGACGACTTACGCAAGCAGAATGATGAATTGCAGAAACCATTGTTAGCTACTGGAAAGAGTGACTATGCCCAAATAGCGAACCGGATAGCGATGTACTACCATGAGTCCTATGGCTATCGACTCGATGTGATCCACTGGACTGAGAACGAAACAGGGTACTCCATTTTGTTTGCCACTAGACGTAACCCAGGACTGACTGAGGATGAATTGTTACCCCACAACACGCAAGAGCAACTAGCTGCTTTTACGAATGCCTTACAGGGTACGTTGCCTAAGTTCACATTCAATTATCAACACTCAACGGTGACACTGGATGTGATTCTCAGGAAACCACAGAAGAAAGATACCTCAAAGGATGATATTGATAAACTTTGGATTCCAGTCTCTAAGTTTGAAAGCTATGTCAAGAACTGGGAGCGTGTACGCATTACCGCTGGTTCCACAGGAGGCAAGTCACCCACGGCTAAAAACTTAGCGCTGGCAATCATGAAGCAACGCAAGGGTCAAGGTGAGATTAGACTTTATGATCCACAAAACGGAAGCAAGAAAGATTTTTGGCAGATGCCTAAAGCAGGTACTAGCCATGAGGATAACGTTACGGGCATGGCTGATTTATGTGACCAGCTAGACCAGCGTACCAAGTCCCCTGGTAATCATTCATTTATCCTTTACATCTTTGATGAGGTGGACTCAACCATTGCTCAAGAACGAGAGAATAACGGTTACTATTACTTCCGTGACAAGGTGACTTACTCGCTCAAGCAAGCCAGTCACCAGAACATAGGCGCTATTTACATTGGTCAAGCTTGTGATGCATCTACAATCCCTGGAATGAGTTGGTCGGACTGGAACAACGCGGTGCAAGTTCACATTGGTGCTAATGCTGGCATCTGGCTGGACAAGGCTAAGACCATCACCGGGGAAGATAAAACCAAGTTGCTGGAGCATTACCGCAAGATTCAAGAGTACTGCGATCGCAAGAACGATGAATTGGGTCTAGACATCTTTAACGACCCTGGAGCCTACCGTTTTGCTTTAGCCGTACCCCTGACCGGACTACCAAAGTTTATTCAACTTCCGAACTTTGATAGCTATGACTACTGGGATGTCATGGGTGACGCGACCCCTAACCACAATGACTTAATCTCTAGCGTTTTACAAGAAGCAACAGAGAAAGCATCTGCCAGTGGTGAACTCCCATCGGTCAAGTGTCCGGATTGTAGCTCTGAGAATGTTGTAAGTAACGGAACGACACAAGCTAAAAAATCAGTACAAAAGTACTATTGTAAGGACTGTGGAAGATATTTCACGGAAAAACATCTACTTTAACTAACATTAATTCAAAAAAGATAGCTGGGTGATACACATTTTTAACTCGTGTGATATCACCTGCTGACTGGGTGATAGCTGGGTGACGGGTGGGTGATGGAAGGCTGAAAGTATTGATTTTACGTGGGTGATATCAGTGGGTGATTTCCCTATAGGGGGTACTGGGTGATTCTGGGTGATATCACACAATTATTATTAGTTGAAATTTTGGCAGGTGAAAATAGCTTTTGAATCTTTTTGATAGTTACTATTAAAAAGTAGATTTTTGTACCCAAAAGTACCCAAATTACTGTTTTCCATATTGTTCTGAATTCAAGTCAGCAAAATAAATGTCCAAACCCTTTACGGAGTAAAACAATGACAGATTCAAAAACATCAAAATCAGCAGTCAAAGTACCCAAAAGTACCCAGTCAAAAACACCCTCAAAAATCCGTAAAAACTTCAAGTCAGTGATAGACCTTGGCAACCACTGGATTAAGTTCTACTTGGAAGGTTACGACCTGGTACGGGAGCCAAGCTGGTACGCTCGCTGCTTAGATAATACTTCGGGCAAACTTCCCGGTCACGTTCGCTATGTCGATGGAATACGCACTGACCTTAAAAACACTTGTTGGCTAGTTGGTAATCAAGCCGTTCGCAGTGGTAGCAGTGACCTGATGAGACTGGTAGAGGATTACACGGGTAAGTCGTCATTATGGCTCGAATACTTCCTTGGCACTCTCGCTCATCTCCCACAGATCAACTCTGAAATGAGCCTAGAGGTTACTGTGACCTGTAATGATGTCAAACGCCATGAGCCGATTATTAGAAAGAATGAAGGGACACACAGAGTAGAACTAGCTGGTATCCCTTGCAGTGTAAACGTTGCTATTAAAACAGTATTACCAGAAGGATTCGCAGCACTCAAGAGTCAGAAGCTACAAGGAGCCGCGACTATTTGCGATATCGGCGGCGGCAACACTTCTATCAGCCGATTCTTTAACTCTGAACCAGTCGGTGAGGTTATTGTCAGAGACTTTGGGGCTGAATACTTGATTGAGCGAATCTCTTGTAACTCTGACCTCAAAACGCTGATTAAACAAGCTCCTAGCAAAGATGTCATCAACCGAAGTATTGAAGCAGGTTTGAAGATTAAGAAGTCAGAGACGGGTGAAAAAGTACCCTTCCTAGCCTACGGTGAATCAGCGCTCAACTTTTACAACGTCTATGACTTTGAGCTACAAGACTTTATCAATTGCAGACTTAGAGAAGTTATCAAACAACTTGAACAGTACAAGCTAGGCGGCGACCAAATCTTGATAATCGGCGGTGGATCTAAACTACCTCTGTTGAGTGCAGCACTGAAGAAAAAGGGATTCCTGATTTCAGATAACGGAGCCTTTGACAACCTCACTGGCTTGATATCGGAGGTGGTCTAATGGTTGCAGACAAAGTCAGAATCAAGAAAAGCCAAAAGCCAAAAGTAGAACAGTGGTGTGAAGCGCTAGAGATTACTGAGAGTAGGTTTGTGGAAGATGCAATAGCTTTCTATTTACGTTTTTTAGAAGGGAAGTACCCAGTTGTACCCACAATTCCTATAGTTAGTCAGGCAATCTCTCAAGAAGTTGTACCTACGATACCTCAATCGACCTCTGCACTGATAGAGACTGATGACCCAGAAGAATTTGACGGCGGGTTAGAACTCTAAAAGCAAAGACACTGGGTAGGTTGTTGGCTTCCAGTGTCCCCCTTAATCCATATAAAGGAATCTCTGCATTATGCCGACATCCCTAAGCGAGCGCTCGTAGGTGGATTGATAGCGTTGGTTGGACTGGGGGTGATGATTGGTCATGTCGTGCGACCGGACACGTCACAAGTACAGCCAGTGACGGCTAAAGAAAAATAAGAACCATCGAAAACGTTGGTTTTCGATAATTACAATCGTCAAAAAGTCCCCAATATTAAACTATGTATTTTTTAACGTGCTTTTTTCTGATAACTACCCCAAAGTGCCACTTCCAAAGTTTATTCGGAATTTTATGCTGCTAGTTGGCACTTGGTAACACCGACCCTAACAATACCCCTTATTGGTACGAAGTCGTACAGATAAGATACTAAAAATATGTCAATATTAAGGTGTGTGTCAAGGTTAAACTTATCACTAGTTTAAAATTTGACGCGACATAGTAAGTTATGACGCTTGCAACTTACTCTAAAAAGGATTCACCTTTTGACATATTGGGACTAGTTCGGATCTCCTCTCAAGTTGCCATTAGTTGCTACTCTTTGCACTCATAGCGGCTTAAAGGATTTTCATGTCTGTATCGAACCAGCCTCATCTACCAATAGAAAATAAGATACTCGCCGCACTGTCGGCTGCTGAGTACCAACGCCTAATTCCCCACCTAGAGCGAGTAAATCTTTCACTTCACCAAGTCCTCTACGAAGCAGGCGAACCTATCACACACGTCTATTTTCTTGATCAGGGGATCTGTTCTTTAGTCTGTATCCAAGAAGACGGCTCGACCGTTGAAGCTGGTATAGTGAGCAATGATGGTATGGTGGGTCTTCCTGTTATTTGGGGCGGTAATTGGACAACTACAACCGCGTTTATACAGGTTGCAAGCGGTGGCATTCGGATGAAGGCAGAGCATCTAATCGCCGAATTCAAGCGGGGTGGAGAGCTTCAAAGTTTGCTGTTGCGTTATACCCAAGCGCTGTTCACCCTGGTGACACAAACAGCAGCCTGCAACCGTCTGCATACGATAGAAGAGCGACTTGCCCGTTGGTTGTTGCTAGTCGCTGACCGTGTGCAATCAAATACATTCCCTCTGACTCAAGAATTTATCGCTCAGATGCTGGGCTGTCGCCGTTCTGGTGTAACAGTGGCTGCTGGCACACTTAGCCGCGCTGGAATGATTAGCTACAAGCGTGGAAATATTAACATCCTGAATCGAGAAGACTTGGAACAGACATCTTGTGAATGTTATTCCATCATCAAAAACGAGTACGCTCGGTTGCTAGGTACACAGAGTTAGCTGTAGTCACAAGGGAAGGTTTGCATTGGGTAAGGATAATTAACGTCAGTAGTTCATTTATCTAACCAATATAGGAAGTTGAAAGCTTTACAACTTGCAACACTAGTAGTTATTTCAATGAAGATAAAGTTATGACTGAAACAACAGAATCTCACGCTCAACCCCCACATCATGCTGAAGTAAATGGAACACTTCACATTCCTAACTTCCCCACCGACCTCTACAAGCGATTAGAAGTAGCAGCAGACTCATTAGGTGTTACAATGACTGATTTGTTAACAGCAATAACTGAGGAGTGGTTAGTTCGTAACCAATAAGTTAACGTTTCAACGTGTACTTAGGTTTTGAAAAGAAAAATTCTCTACATCTTTAACTCGCTAATGCTTAATATGAGAGTGTTAGCGGGGCTTTTAGCAAAGTATAAGCAGGTTTATGCATCTACCGCCTTACTTTAAGTGGTTTTGTAAATGCAACTTCTCTACACCCTCAATCCCGAAGAAAGCTTAATGTGAAAGCTAAGCGCGGGATTTTATTTATCCGAAGTCCAAAACAAGCTTACCTATACTGTTACAAGTGACTATAACGGAGTTTGTAGCGATGTTGAAACAGGGGTTTTTCAACAAGTTCCGCGATAACTACAGCTAAAGAATCAATGTTTAAAGGTTTTTCTTCGTATACATCAAACCCAGACAAAAAAGCTCTTGTGCGTCCATCTTCTGTAGTCAAAGCTGTTAAGGCGATAGCTGGGAGATGTTTACACTGTTGACATTCTTCTAAAATTCTTATTTGACTGATTAGAGAATAACCATCTTCATAAGGCATTGCAATATCACTGATTAAAACATCTGGCTCCCACTGCGTTAAAACTTTCAAAGCTTCTTTCACTGATTTCGCTAGCCTTACCACTACAGAAAAACTTTCAAGAATTATCTTTGTTAATTCCAAGCTATCGTGATTGTCATCGACTACAAGTACTTTTAGCCCATCTAAGGATTGATTTTGATGAGTAAAATTAATCATTGTAATGTCCTCAATAGCAAAAAGCGGTAAAAGCAGTAAAAAGTCTTGAAAAACGATTAACAGCTATTTGTAACTTATTCTAAGTATTTAACACGGTTTTTATTTCGTAAAGATTAAATTTTTTAGTATTAGCGCTATCAATACTATCATTTGTGGGGTAAATGTCGGGAAATGTGTCTATGACAACATCTTGAAGAAAGTTTAATGTGAAAGCTAAGCGCGGGATTTTAGTTATCCAAAGTGGTAGTCCAGTACTGTATCGATTAATACAGATTTTTGTCATCTAAACTCCAACCTTAGAAGGGGTTTTGCAAATCCTCGCATCGATAGTATGGAGCGAACGGATAATAGGTTTAGCGAGGTTTAGCGAAAGCCTCCAGTAGCACGTCTGGGGGCTTTTAATTGTAAGCTGTGAATCGCATCGGTTGTTTTAGTCTGGAGATGAACTTATACCCAATTCTAAATAGGTGCGTTCTAATTGTTGCCAAAGTTCGTTAAAAGTTTACGCACAATTGCAAGAACTCTAGGTTGTAATATAGGGTACAAAGTTGAGCGATGAAAGTCAGTCGGCTGAACCAAAAGGCGCTCCTACCACAAAAACATTGGTAAACCAGCAACGACAGAAGCAATACTTGTCCAAATAGTAAAGCGCTCAACATCTTCTTCATCCAAGGCAACACTTATTTGAGTAATTGCCCCAAGCAGCGCGAAAAGTAGCAGCACAAACAAAGCAGGGAATAGGAAATTAATCATCATTCACCCCTTAAGTAATGTAGTGTTATCTAACAGGAAATATCAAATCAGGCAACGTATTTGTTCTAGAATTATCTAAGCGTTCCTTCATGCTAAACGTGCAATCGCTAAGTCACGGATTAACGGGGTTCTAGAGTAAAGGTAGGCGCTTAAGGTGCTAGTCTCTTCACTACTGAGCGGTTTCTTAGTGTCAAGCTGTTTTAATAATTGCTTGACCAAATCTGTGTCATTGAGCCTAAGAAGAGTACTGGCTTGGGTTTGTTCAATCACAGACCAGAGATAACGTAATGTTGAAGAGTTCACAGACTATACCCCCACAGTACCGGACAAAATCTAATCATTTCGGTTTCTCAAACAATATTGTCTTCAATCACCGCTACTTAAACCTTTCTTTAGATTTATTTGCCTGTTTTTAAAGTCATACACAAGTCTGAATACCTGTAAAAATTTTTTGTGTTGATGAATACAAATCCTAAATGGCAATTTTTTTGTTTAATCAGCGAAAGATTCTTCAAAATAAACAAAAGATTTTGCATTGACTTATACGACAAAAATTAACAACGCACCTATTCCTTGTACAGATGTTTTAGGAAACTAGGGGTGATTACTTTGTTAAGTAACTACTTACAAGTGAAATGAAATGTCTAAAATTTGTTCACAAGAATATAAGCAGTTCCTTGAAGAGTACGATAAATTCCTACATCACTATGCAAAAGCGGAACGGCTTTGTGTACTAATTAAAACTTTAAAAGGAAAAAATACTCATATTGCTTTCTTGTACTCACGGGCTGTAAAGGAACACATAGCCGCTACGAATGCTTGCTTACAGTTACACACAATATATAGGCTGCTAGTTGAGAAATGGCAGAACTTTGATTTCGTTGAGACAATGATTAAGTACAAAATGGATAAAGAAATTTCTTTCTCCTTAAGACTTACGGCAGATGAGTTATGCCATGCCGCTGTAGAAGCAAGACGCACGGCTACTGAAATAAGACACTCTGCTGCTGAACTAAGACACTCTGCTGCTGAAATAAGACTCAGGGCAATACAAGTGCGCTCTCACAGAAACTAGCAATCAGCGATAGTGAGGTTTTAGTTATTGAAACTACCTTCATCATCTTAGGTATGAGGTATCGTTGGGGGTCGCATCAGTTGTAGTCTGTAGATCACAAGGTCTACAGTTTGGCGATGAAAATTAATCGGCACGGTCGCGCCAAAATTCTCACACAGTCTGAGATACAGCTAGTATTCGCCCAAGGATTTGAGTCGGAGCGCGATAGAACCCTGTTTGGCGTATGTCTGTTTACTGCTGCAAGAATTCGTGAAGCGTGTACCCTGTTGACTGAAGACATCTACACACCCAAGGGACAGGTTAGACCACGGCTCATCATTAGGAAGTCCAATACTAAGGGCAAACTGGCTACTAGGTCGATACCAGTCATTGAAGACTTACGCCAGTTACTGACAAACTACTACCCAATTCGGGGTGATGTTTACCTGTTCCCCGGTCGCAGCAATGGACATTTAGCTGAAGATTCAGCCGCAAGGATACTACGGGAAGCGTGTAAGCAAGTGGGGATAATCGGTGTCAGTACTCACAGCTTTAGACGGACTGCATTAACCCAGATGAGCAACGCTGGCATTCCGTTGAGGGTAATTCAGGAGATATCCGGGCATAGGAACCTAGAAGAGTTGCAGAAGTACTTGGAAGTGAGTGATAGTCAGGTGTTGGGCGCGGCTGCAACGCTGGCGATGTTGTCTCCTGTTGGTGAAAATGTCGGGAAATATGGGTTAGACGACATTTCTACACTTCCAAAAGTCGCCACAGCAAACGATTAGCTGATTTTTGGTTATGAGAAATGTAAAAAGTAAAAATACTTATAATGGAAGTCAAAGGCAGACTAATTCCACAGATCGGCTCAGATGATCTACCTAAGCTACTGATTGAAAATTAAAAATTAAAAAATCCCGCCAAACCTGTATGATTGGCGAGGAAAGTAAACTTGTATTACCTGAGTGATAGTTAATCAGATTTATGCAGCCTATAGGTCAGCCCATAGGTATATATTCATATATTTTTTTGATATAGTCTAAGTAGCTATTTCATTGTCACTGCCAGTTGAGCGGTGGCTTTTTTTATAATCTCCCACAAACAAGGTGAGATTAGAATACGGGGGATTACTTAAATTTAGACGCAACCCTTCACAACATCCCCAAAAATGTTGGGAAATTGAGCTATCCCGACTTTTTACTTATGGGAAGTGAAATTCTCTAAAGTAAAAAGTCGGGATATTGCTTACACCGATATTTTGAAAAAATAAATATCACATATAATTAATCATTCGGTAAATTAGATATATTGTTAGGTAAGTCATGAGATGATTTTGAAATACCTATAAGTTTCTGATAAACATCAACAAGTTCTTCAGCAATGGTAAAACATAGCTTTATATCATCATAATGACTATATAAAAATACCTCAGAATATTTTAATTGCAGATAACCAATTTTCAACTGTTTAATAAGTTCTTTTCTTTCTGGATTAGCTAAAATTGATGCAAATATAGGTATTTCATTTTGATAATCTTTCAGAATTTCGATAGTATCATGGCGATATTTTTTACAGTCAACATTAGAGTCTATTCTGGCAATCAACGCTTTCATAAATAGTTCTATAGCTTGATGTATAGTTGGAAGTAAAACATTATAGATACCCAAACGTTTTTCTAATAATAGATTACTTACCATAAGATATTCTAAACCAGCACTATAAAAATTAGAACTCTTTCCTTTATTTTGGTTAAAACCACCATCTGGATAAGCTTCTTCTAGTGGTATAATTTTAATTCCCATTGAAAGTTTCCTTAAACGTACATTAATATTAGAATATATTTTTATTTTGCCTTACTATTGTAATTGACAATTTTAATTACTTGTTGGACTTTTTCTTCATTCCACTATTAATATATTTTTGAAGTAATGTTTTAGAATATTTTTTTTGTAAAATATTTATAAATTCACTATCACCTTTTTCTTTAAGATAGTTCGCAAATTCTAATAAAAAATCCCGTGCTTCCAAAGCTACTTTTTCTACTTCGGTTAATTCATTGCTTTGTTTCGATTCTTCTAATAATATTTTATGTATGATTTTTAAGTCTCTAGCATTTTGACATTTAGTGCAAAGTCCGTTGGCATTTAATTCATTATAAGTGAGAAAAAAATTACAATTTTTACACGGTCTTTTTTCACTATTTCTTAAAATCATTTTTAGTACCTAACAAATTTTTGGGGTAGCCTAAGTGAATGCGAAAAACGATTACGTAATTACTAGGATAATTTTAATTTTTTAAGATAAAAATACTTTTCTCATTTTTACAGTAGTTTGTACAATCTACTGTTTTCCATATGAGAACTATATGCGAACGGATTTTAGAAAATAAACCGAAAAACTTTGTCCACTACATTGACACCGTACAAAGTTGTAGCTAGTATAGAGGTGTGGACAAAGTTAAGTGAACAAAGTTTATGAGTACAGCTTACAACAGATTCGTAGAAAAGAACATTCGCACCGTTTGGGTAAAGACTTGGACAATCGAATTCCTCAAAGGACTTGACAATCTGGAAGCCAAAACGACTATTGAGCAATACTGCAAAATCAAGCTAGAAGAATTCAGCCAAATCTGCCAAGAAAAAGCAGTCGAACGAGCTAAGGAAGAAAGAGTCAATCTGAATGAGCATAGCTGGAAGCAATCAAGCACTAGCTATATGAGTGGTATTCGCAAGGCTATCAAGGCATGGAGTGAATCACAAGAACTGACAGATATGAATTCATACCCACAGCAAACTAAAGAGGGTGTCGTCACTCAACATTTAGCCTTGCTCTACATGAATTACCCGCGTGAGCATAACCAAGTCAACAATGAAGCCAAACAAGACCGCAAGGACGACCAAAGACGCAACCTTGAAAGTATCAATTGTGTGGACGAGTATCAAGCCAAGATTGATGAATTGCTAATTTCTACCGACCACAGAGAATTAGTAGCGGGATTAATTGCGGCAACAGGTAGACGACCCTCTGAAATTTACAAAACTGCTGAGTTTAAACAGGTTGGTCAGTTTGAGGTAATGTTTACTGGACAAGCAAAAACCCGTGGTGAAGAGAGAGAAGCTTACCCTACATACACACTCGTTGAATCGGCTAAGGTCATTGATGCTCTTGCTAGGCTCCGTAGAATGCCAGAAATTAAGGAATTGCGTCGTCAGACTCTGGCTGAAGTGGATTCTGGCAAGAACAACAAAATGAATGCAGCAGTCAAACAGCACTTCTCACCGCTAATCAATCCACCACATGGTGAAGCTGAACTGTCAGCTAAGAACTTACGCGCGTCTTATGCAGCTATCGCCATATATCTGTTTTGTCCTTGGCAGACATCTACAAATCTTTTCATCAAAGAGCGCT
>JAHHIB010000141.1 GCA_019359075.1 Kalymmatonema hyalinum WJT4-NPBG1 | reverse complement strand
CTGTTGATAGGCGGGCGGTGTAAGTGCAGTGATGTGCTCAGCCAACCCGTGCTAATAGACCGAGGGCTTGACTTCAACAACATTGATGAAATTCGCGTTACTGTGCAGCCTTCAGGGTTTTGAATCAGTTCTCAGTTAACAGTTATCAGTAAAGATGATGCCCGATAACTGGTAACTGGTAACTGGTAACTGACCACTGTTTTTCCTGGTGCCTATGGCGCGGTGCAACCACTCTGACCCCATCCCGTTCGCGTAGCGTCTCCGAAGGAGATACTCAGTTCTGAAACGCTGCTGTGGCGACGATAGTTGGCGGGTAGCTGCCTGTGACAATAGCTCGGTGCCAGGATGATTTTTACAACCATAAAGCCCTCCAACAGACGTTTGGGGGGCTTTTGGTTTGCAATAAAGGCTACCAAATACTTTATTTAAAATTAGATAATAAGATAAAAACAAACAAAAGAAATCCCAAAAGGATTCCCGGATCAGTCAATAAGGGGACTGTTTTGGGAACGACCAGAAATCCTCTGAGACCAGCTTAACACCCATCAAGAAGTTAACTGCTTTTGTTTTACCCATACTTCTATCGCAAGAAGGATGTGAATGTAACATTTAGATGTATGCTTGAATACGTTGTCAGCATTAAACCTGTGTCATCAATCGTGCGGATGATCTAAGCGGCTGGAGGTGCGATGGGCAGCGTAAAGTGAAACTCACTACCCTGATTTTTGCTACCAGAGACAGCCCAAATCTTTCCCCCTAATTTTTGAATAATTTGACGACAAATTGCTAAACCCAATCCAGTACCACCAATGGTACGTTGCAAGAATCCTTCTTCTTGATAAAAGAGTTCAAAGATGGCTTCTAGCTGACTTGGCTCTATTCCTCGACCTGTATCTGCAATCACCACTTCTAACATTTGAGTATGATTTTGCTGATCTTGAGAATTCGCAACTCCAATAAATTCGGAACCCAGAACTTGGGCACGAATTGTCACTGTTCCCTCAGGATTGGTGAACTTGCAGGCGTTGTCCAAAAGTTTCATTAGGACTTCTATGAGTCCTTCTCCATCAGCGAGAACCAAAGGTAAGTCAGACGGCAACTCTAAAATAATGTGGGGTATACTCTTGGGTGATTGATTTTTTTTGAAACTACTGAGAACTAGATCTAAGCTTGCCTGGAGTGAGATAGGTTCAAGTTGCCAGTTCACCCAACCACCCTCTAACCGAGAAAGAGTGAGAAAATCTTGAATCAGCTGACGCATACGCTCTGAATCAGCCAGAGCAGTTTGCAGCATTGACTCCTGGAATTCTAGCGCCATGTCTGGTTCGGTGGCTAAACTTTCTAAGCAAACTTGGATTGTAGACAAGGGAGTCCGCAATTCATGCCCTACAATGGCAATGAGATTACTTTGGGTACGCTCTAAAGCTGCCAGTTGACGGTTAAGAGTTTCCAGGTTGTTGTATGCTTGAGCTTGTATCAGGGCGACTCCGACTTGGGTGGCGATCGCTTCTACTAATGCTTTGTCGGAATCACTCCAAACTAATGGTTCTACCCCACAGTGATGCAGTTCCAAAATTCCCAACCAGCTTTCTTGATAGCGAATAGGAACGACAAGGCAAGACCGGATCATAAAGTGCTGAAGTTGAGCGCTTAACTCAGGATACCCCCGAATACCCAAATCTTGTGTCGTGTCAGCAATGGCAACAGCTCTATCCTCAGCCAAAGCCACTTGAAACAGCTCATGCTTTGCTAAAGACCAAATTTCTCCCTTTAAAGAAGGTAGACCATCAGTTACTGCTTCATACTCAATAGGCGCTGGTTGGTCAATAGCATTATAGCGGTAAAGCAGACAGCGGCAAGGACTAAAAACCTCACCCAGTTCCCTCACCGTAATTTGGAAAATCTCTTCTGGGTTGAGAGAGCGGCGGATAGCGGTACTAATCGTATTAATGAGGCGTTCTTGGCGTTCCTTTTTAGTAATGGTACGGTAAGCCTTGAGCTGCTTGTATTGATTGGATTGCAAATACGTCACCAAACGGTCAGTAAACAATCTGGCATCAATTTCCAGTACGCGCTCAGCTGTTATTTGATTCGAGCTTATCTGAGTTAGACCATAACGTTGCCGCGCTATTTCTACTTTATCAGCTAGTTCCGGTCGATCACCTACAATCCGCTCTAGTAAAAGTCGGGCTGCATGAGTACTCACTTCACGGTCAAATGTCCAAATTCCTTTAAACTGTCTTGCTTGGTCTAACGATGCTGCGTCTACTGGGGAAGCGTATTCTTGGCAGACTATGCAAGCGCTATACTGTTGTCCAATAATAATCAGATGCCACTCTTGCGCTAGAGTGTCGTTGGGGTCAAAAGGAACTGTAACATAAGGGTCTGAAATTGCGGCAAAGTTAGATTCTGGTGCAGCTAAGATATATACCTGATCTGTCCGTTGAGCAATTCGCTGATAGCGACGGCTCTCCTGACGATAAAAACGCTCCTGCTGAAAATTGGCGATGACTAGCGGTTTATCTGTCCCTACGAGTACCAAGTCTTCCATTGCGTGAGATAGCGCTGTCAAGGAAGCTTTGAAATAAACTTGACAACGTAAATGTGGTGAAACCTGGAGGACATCGTGCAATAGGGAATTTAAAGTTTTCATCACTAGTAAACTATGGAGTTCCCTTTTGTTGCCAATTTCCAGTCAAAACAGAGGAGTCGCTCTTAGGGTTTGCTCCTCAAAAAATCATACCTTGTAAATTCATTAATGGATGAATCATACCACTGTCTAGCTTACAGTTAGTTCACCTTAATTGAGGGTTATTCAGGTAAGTTCGTACCGATTAAGTTTGCTTCACCCAGATCCACACCATCCAAAATGATGCTGCTGAGGTCGGCATGACACAGGTCGGTTCTTGACAAGATAGCTTTAGTGAAGTTTACTTTATACAAATCTGCCTTTGTGAGTTTTGTACCCGTCAGGTTTGCCTTGCTTAGGTTAGCTCCTGCCAAGTTAGCACCGCTAAGGTCAGCATAGCGCAAGTCCGCACCTTCTAGGTTTGTGTTGCTCAGCGAAGCGTAGCGTAAATCAGCTAACCGTAAGTCTGCTTTAGCCAGAGTAGCGTTGTGCAAGTCGGCTTTAAAAAGACTTGCTCGGATCAAATTTGCTTTGCTCAAATTTGCCCAAATCATAAAGGCTTCGCTTAAGTCGGCTCTCCATAGGTTTGCTTCTGCCAAAATCGCTTCACTCAGATTTGAGAGTCGCAAATTCGCCGCTGATAGAGTCGCCCCAGTTAAATCCGACCGACTTAGGTTAATTCCAGCTAAACAGATTTCGCTCAGGTGCGCTTGGCGCAAGCTCACTTGCACAAAATCCCTGTTACCCACCCCGTAGTGTCTTATCAATTCATTAGCATCCATGATACAGACTGCAAAAATTGAAACTTCATAACCTGGATTTGAGTGGAGAACCATAGTAAACAATTCAAAATTTAAAATACCCTGCGACAACCCGCCCGGCGTCTACAAAATTCACGCATTGGCAAAGCTACTTCCTGCAATCATCCTGCTAGAATGCTGTCTGCATTAATTGTCTGCATTAATGTGAATCAGCCTATCTATCTGGTGATCAGTACATAGTTGTTGAGAATGCCTCTGTTGTCTTTTGTGTAGTACATGAGCCTGTTAGATTTTTAAACTTTACGTTAATAAATGTAACAAAATATGAAAAGAATGAAAACTATCTTAACGCTTTTTTAATCAGTTTTGCTTTTATTAGCCATAATTTTTTTTATATAAAGCTGGCTTATGAGCCTGGGTATAGGGTGTGATACCGTTTCCACATGAAGGTGCTCCCGAAAGAACCCCACCGCCTGCGGCACCTCCCCGATGCTTTGGGGAGGTTAGGAGCGGGAAAAATAATGTGCAGCTTCATAGAGAATTGGTATGAAACTTTGACAATTCAAGATACAAAATCATGAATTCAAAAAAATAATTTTGAATTTTGAACTTTTCTAGACCCTAACCTCTACTTCTGCTAGTATTCTGGTTACATTTTTCATGCTTTTACCAAAAAAATGAATCGCGAAAAGAGTCAATCTTATTGGCGTGCAAACACTGCTTTGATTCGCAACCTTTTAATAGTTTGGGCGCTAGTGTCGCTCGTTTTCAGTATTTTGCTGGTGCAACCATTGAATACAATACGTTTTTTTGGCGTACCGTTTGGCTTTTGGATGGCACAGCAGGGCTCAATCCTGGTTTTTGTGGCGTTGATTTTCATCTACGCCTTTCAAATGGATAAGTTAGACCGCAAGCACAATATTAAAGGGTGAGCAAAAGCCGTGTCAGTAGAAATTTGGACTATTTTGATAGTTGGGCTTTCCTTCCTGCTGTACCTCTACATTGGTTGGCAGTCGCGGGTTAACGATAGTAAAGGCTTTTTTGTAGCGGATCAGGGGGTTCCGTCCATTGCAAATGGTGCCGCCACTGCCGCCGATTGGATGTCTGCAGCCTCGTTCATTTCCATGGCGGGGCTAATTAGTTTTATGGGCTACGATGGCTCTATCTATTTAATGGGTTGGACGGGAGGGTATGTGCTGCTGGCACTGTTACTGGCTCCTTACCTCCGCAAATTTGGTAAGTATACAGTACCCGATTTTGTGGGAGACAGATACTACTCCAACATTGCCCGTCTGGTAGCAGTAGTGGCAGCCATTTTTGTCTCTCTCACCTATGTTGCCGGACAAATGCGAGGAGTTGGTATTGTTTTTAGCCGCTTCCTACAGGTAGACATCAATACAGGTGTCATCATTGGCATGGTCATTGTGGGCTTTTTTGCTGTGCTGGGTGGTATGAAAGGCATCACTTGGACACAGGTTGCACAGTACGGCATCTTAATTATTGCTTACCTCATTCCAGCTATTGCAATTGCTGTATTACTCACAGGTAACCCAATTCCCCAGTTTGCATTTACCTTTAGTGATATTGCCGACAAGCTGAATCAAATTCAGGTTGACCTTGGGTTTGCAGAGTATACTCAACCATTTGTCAACAAGCCCATGCTGGACGTGCTATTTGTCACCATTGCCTTGATGGTGGGAACAGCCGGTCTACCCCACGTTATTGTACGCTTTTATACAGTTCCTGATGTGCGCTCAGCTCGATTTTCTGCTGGTTGGGCACTGTTATTCATTGCCATTTTGTATACTACGGCTCCAGCCCTCTCTATGTTTGCCCGTTACAACCTGATTAATTCCCTGCACAACCATACTGTTGAGGAAGTGCGGCAGTTAGACTGGGCAAACAAGTGGGAACGCACGAAGCTGTTGGCTTTTGAAGATAAAAATGGTGATGGGCGTTTACAGTTAACTCCAAAAAAAGATACAAACGAGATTACGATTGATCGAGACATCATTGTGCTTGCAACTCCAGAAGTTGCTAAACTGGCTCCTTGGGTCATTGCTTTGGTAGCGGCTGGGGGATTGGCAGCAGCTTTGTCTACAGCATCAGGGCTGTTACTGGTCATTTCTAGTTCTATAGCCCACGATGTCTACTACCGCATCGTCGATCCGGGAGCATCAGAACAAAAACGGCTGTTTGTCGGACGCTTGATGGTCGGTTTATCCCTCGTTGCGGCTGGATACTTTGGGGTGAATCCGCCAGGGTTTGTCGGTGAGGTGGTAGCTTTCGCCTTTGGATTAGCTGCTTCTAGCTTCTTCCCAGTTATCTTCCTCGGTATCTTCGACAAACGCACCAACAAAGAAGGGGCGATCGCTGGTATGGTGACAGGTTTAATCTTCACTACCGCATACATCGTAGGCGTTAAGTTTCGGGGTATGCCACCTTGGTTCTTTGGGGTTTCTGCCGAAGGTATTGGCACTGTGGGTATGTTGCTGAACTTTGTTGTCACCCTTGTCGTGTCTCGTCTCACGCCACCTCCTCCAGCAGAAATTCAGGCGCTGGTGGAGAATTTGCGCACTCCAGATATTGAGGAAACACAACCAATTGGGACTGTGCATTAGTCAAAAGTAAAACTCTACTCCCAACCCATCCCCGTATGTGGGGATGGGTGCTTTTGTTGTCATACCGTATTATTTAGTAGGCAGCACGGTATCTCTTGACATATGGTAAAAGAGGAAATATCCAAACAAATGGCATTTATCTAAGAGTATATTAAAATACAATCTCAACTTAGTTAGAGCGAGTATGGGATTACCAAGAACCTTCGTTGGATTTAGCAGCACCGATATTCATTATTATTGGCTAATGCAGGCATGGAAAAAGAACACTAACATTGACTTTAACTTTACCGATTGCCAGCTTGCACAGGAAATTGGTTCAGAAGACGAAGCTTATATCAAGCGTCGTTGTCGTGAGCGAATTAACATGGCAGGTAAATTTATCCAGTTGATTGGAGAGGATACGCGCTGGAAGTACAAGTACGTTCGCTGGGAGGCAGAGGTAGCATTGGAGAAAAGCTGCACGATTATCGGGGTTAACCTAGATAAATCCCGCCAAATGGTAGAAGAAACCTGTCCACCAGTAATTCGCGACGTTGGGGCAATCTTTGTTTCGTTCTCGCCATACATAATTAAGTACGCACTTGAAAATTACGAAATGCATGATAGCGGCAACGACTACTACCGAGATAGTGTATACAAATCACTGGGCTTGTCATAGCCCATAGAGGAGTAGAAAAAGAAAGCACTTTGAGTAGTTGAGAGGAACAGCCAATAAGCTGTGAGAAAGTTAGTAACAGCTTTATCCGTGGAGGATATTTTCTAATGATTATTGTCGCATTGGCAGGTCGTCGCATTGACGCCCCAAACGCCCAGAAACCTAGCTTTCCATTGGAGAATACGGAAAAAGTTCGCAGGTGTATTACTGAGGTATTCACGAAACATCAAGTGTCTACGCTCGTCTGTTCTGCGGCTTGCGGTGCTGATCTTCTTGCTTTGGAAGTTGCGGGAGATCTGGGGCTAAGGCGTCGTATTGTCCTGCCTTTTGAGCGCGATCGCTTTCGCGAAATCTCAGTGATAGATCGCCCTGGAAATTGGGGCGCATTGTTTGATCGCATCTATTCTGAAGTAGAAGCAGCAGGAGATCTTGTGATTCTCCATAAGAGTGATCAAGACGAAGCTGCTTTTCTGGCTGCAAATCAGGGAATTTTTGAGGAAGCGCGGTTACTTGCTCATTCTACCGCCAACAAGCAAAAGACTGCCGAGAACAGTTTTGAAGATAAAATTCTTGCTGTGATTGTGTGGGATGGGAAACCTCGTGGTGAAGGTGCAGCAGATATGACAGCAGAATTTATGCACGAAGCCCGTAGGCAAGGGTTTCCAGTTGCTGAGATACTAACCTTATAACTTGGTTAATATCAGCAATACTATAGTGTACAAAATGAGAACATCTAGTTTGATGTAAAGACAACGAGGGCGATACATGATGGCTCGCATTAAAGTTTTAATCAGTCATTACCATGAAGAGAGGGCTTTAGCTGATGCATGGAAAGAACTTCTTAAAAGTACATCCCTAGGTGCTATCGAAGCTTGGTACTCTAGTGACTCTCATGCTGCTGGTGGCATGACTATTGGTATTGAGTGGCGCGATCAGCTACACGAAAAACTTGCCGAGAGCAATTTTATTCTAGCTATCCAGACTCCAACAAGTGCCGGTCGTCCTTGGGTGATGTGGGAGTGTGGAGTTGCAAGTGGAATCGACAAAGAGCGTGGAATTATTCCTATCATCTACTCAATGAAACCAGGTGAGTTGGCAAATCCGATTTCTTCCTACCAACTGTATCAAGGTGAAGATGAGAATCAAGTGCGCCAGGTTTGTGAGCGATTAACCGTGGCAGCAGATCTCCACCCTGAGCCTCATGTTTATACTGAACCTTTAAAGAGGTATTTCAACGCGATTAAATTGTATCGTCCCCGGAAGGCTATACATCCGGAGCAAATAGAAATATGGCGCGATCGCTTTGAAAAGTTGATTCAATCAGGGCGAACCAACGAAATTTTTGCTATGCGCCAACAGATGTATGCATCACTAGGAAAGCCTTTTAACCCTGTTGATCCATCTGTTCATGAGCTGTTGAGTAAGATTTTGTTAGATCAAGGATACTTTCAGGCTGCGAGCGAGGAAGTAGATTATGCTCTCAAATTACTTGTCGCAAAATATGATGATGCAATTCCTGTGTTAGAGCAGGCTATCAAGCTAAATGAACAAGGCTCACAACCTCTATCGGAACCATACCGTGAATTAGGGTTAGCATATCGCCGACGCGGTACAAAATTGGGGAGCGAAGAAGATTATCGTCAAGCAAAAGCTTATATGCTTGAAGCAACGCGTCTTAACCGTGAAGATGATGATGCATGGGGAATTCTCGGCGGATTGCACAAACGACTTTATGAAGTTAGAGAGGCAGTTAAATGTTACAGAACTGGTCTAGAAGTAAATCCACAATCAACTTACTGTTTAGTGAATGAGATGATGCTCCTTATACTCTGCCTAAAACTTGGAGTGCATGAAACGTCAATAGATGATCGTATGAGATTAAAAGCATTGTCTAAGCAAGGAGAGTCTCTACTAGGTAGCGTTACGCTAGAAAGTACTAATTACTGGCGAGTTGTAAACCGTGCAGAAGTTTTATTGCTACTTGAGAAGACTGAAGATGCCCTAAAGTTTTACAAACGTGCTGCTGAAATTGTAGATACACCAGACAAACTGAAGAGTGCCTTAGATAACCTAACCTACATTCAAGATCATGGTGATTTACCTGGCACAGATAAAGCTATGGATATTTTATGGAGAAAGCGTGAACAGATAATTCCAACTTAATTCATATGTTGTTTGGGTAAATGAACTAGGTTTATATAGATTTTTTATCTGAAAAATGAGTCAAGTTAACCCTATTAAAAACTCAGATTTTCCTGCTTTATTCAAAGCAGCAGACGAAGCTTCTCTGTCAGCACAACGAAAGTATTTGCTGCTTATAAGGTCAGACTTAGCAATCTTGGTTGTTAGTGCTTTAATGTCTTCATGGAGTCCAAATGGATCTGATCCTTTAGCCATTCCTAGTGCTATCTTGACATCAGTGGGTATATTTATCACTTATGTGCTATCTTCATCCAAACACGAGCGAGTTTGGTTTGATGCTCGTGCGGTGGCTGAGTCTGTCAAAAGCCTTGCATGGCGATATATGACTGCGTCTGAACCATTTCCTTCCTCCTTAACTAACCAAAATTTGGACGAAAAGTTTCTTGAACAACTCGAGCAAGTGTTGAAAGCAAGACAAGATATTGCCTCGGAGTTAAGTACTGAGACTTCAACAACGCCTCAAATCAGCGAGACGATGAGACAGATAAGACCGCTACCCACGAGCGATCGCCGAGATATTTATCTCGAATGTCGAGTAAAGGATCAACGCGAGTGGTATGGCGGGAAAGCCAGATACAATCGCAAAGCGAGAACAAAGTGGTTTAATGCAATGATAGTTGCCCAGTTGCTTTCACTGATCTCTGCCATCTTGCACGCTGTATTTCCTAATGTGCCTGTGAATACAACCGGTTTTTTTGCTGGTTTAGCGACGGCTTTTCTGTCTTGGTTGCAGGTAAAAAAACACCAAGACTTGAGCCAATCTTATGCCCTTGCTGCTCAGGAGTTAGGGTCTGTTGAAAGCTTAAGCCCCCATGTTACATCGGATGAATTATTGTCAAAGTTTGTCTCTCAGGCTGAGGATGTTATTTCTAGAGAACACACTCTTTGGGTAGTGAAACGTAGCGGTTGAATCGCATAAGGAGTTGACTGAATACGATAACTTCGCTTTATAGCGGTTTTCTCTAAGGTGGGCATTGCTCACCAATATCTCAAATGTGCACCACATGGGCTTTTATCGGCAATGCCCACCCTACGATTTGTGGTCTAATCATAAGAATAAGCGCTGTAAAAGGAATGCGATGGCACGAAGTGCCCGCCTTCGGCGATCGCGCGTTTGCAGCCAAACTCTAACCATCAGTAGCCCAGTTGCTAATTCTATCATTTTTTTGTTACAAACTTAAATTAACAAATAGTATAAATACTGAGAATTATTGGGAGTGCGATCGCTTGTAGAAATATTGAATGGCATATGTCCTCAGCTTTTTTCCTGATTCGTGTCCAATCATCTTGCAAATAGAAATAGGTAACAATTAGACACGTTCAGGACATTCAATATGTCACAATTCCAAGATTCTGAAATTATGAAGAAACTTAAGCAGGCTATAACCACCATTGAGAAGGCCCTAGAGACAACTAAAAGATTTTTTCCTGAAAATAAGGATATAGATCAAGCGACAGCTAGCTTTAAAAAAGTTCGCCCCTTGCTACCTAGCATGGAATCTGCGATCAATGCTCTTAATAAAGAACTGGAAGAGGAAAGGAAAAAGCGTAATTAATCAATTAATCGCAAGAAGTGAAATGTTCAATCAGATAGCGAGTGTAAATTTCTAATGCGCCAACTTCATCTGGCAAAAGTTCTTTAGAAGCCCTTTTCTGGATAACCTTAAAAGCTTCTAAATAAACATCCCTATTGAGTGTTGGAGTTATGTTGATTTGCTCTAATGGCAGGGGTTGACAAACTGTAGTGCTTCGACGAAGCCAGCGCAGGTAATCCTCAATATCGTAGCGAAATTGCTTAATCTTCTCAGGGGAGCCTACCTTTCCCCCAGGGTTTTCCCACTCAGGACGCTCTGTTAAAACTTCCTTTACGGTCTCTTCAGCCAGCAGTTTTACGCGGTCAGCATCTACCCATATTAAAATTTTTTGGTGAAGACGCAAATTTTGTTCAACATCCTGTAAAGCTTTTAAGCCTTCCTCTAAATTGGCTTTTTGTCCTTCAAGCTCTTCCTCTTTCTGTGAATCTTCCCGGACTACGGTAGTTGAGCGAATCCTGTCTAATTCCTGACTGACCTCATTGAGGTTCTTCTTTAATTCTTGAAACTCTCTTTGCAACTGTTCCTGTTTTATTCGGATGATATCCTCACCTTTTGAATTTCCTGGTACAGTAGATGGTCTTGTTGCTTTAGCCCTATCATTCGTAGTCAGTTCTCTCACCGCTTCTCGGATTCCCCTGGCAACATCCACAAATGCCTGATCACGATTAGACCATGTGGTTACAGCCTTACCATCTCTGGGTAGAGCATTGAGTTTAGCAAAAGGTGCATTTTGCCAATCAACTGGTCTGATGATAATAGGGATAACGCGGGCTTCTCCCGCTTCATGCCGTTCTAGAGCAAGTTTTAGCTCAATGCCATAGCAATAATCAGAAGCCAAGAAATTAGCACTAACTAGTAGTAAGATAATGTGGGCTATGTTGAGATTTGAGTCAATTTCATTTGCCCACTCCCTGCCTGGTGTAATTTTGCGATCATGCCATAACGAAATGACCCTCTCGCGCCTGAGGATGCTTAGATGAGCTTCCAGCTTTCTTAGTAGGGTTTCGTCTTTGTGAGAATATGAGACAAACACCTCGATCGGTTGGCTAGATGGCACCGGGGTCAGTTCGTTGCTCATTTAACAGCCTCGAACAAATACTTGTTTTGTATAGTATACCTTTTTACTATAGTACAAGGAAATAGAGTCAGTAGAGACTGTTTTACATTTTCAGTTTTTCAAAGTCTACCTCTGCAAACTACGCGGATCTAAAGCATCCCTCAAACCATCACCTAGTAAGTTGAAAGCCAACACCGTGAGAATAATCAACACAGCGGGAGGCCAAATTAGCCAAGGTTGCAACACCAAAATTGAAGCGTTCGTTGCCAGAGATAGCATATTACCCCACGACGGGTCTGGTTGTTGAATTCCCAACCCGATGAGACTAAGTACCGCCTCTGCCGCAATAAAGCTAGGAACCGCAAGCGTAGCGGAAATAATGATATAAGTAGCGGTTTGCGGTAATACGTGACGCACGATGATGTAAAGTGGATTAGCACCCATTGCTTTTGCCGCTTGGACATATTCTCGCTCTTTAAGAGACAGCACTTGTCCACGAATCACTCGTGCTAATCCTGCCCAACTGATAAACGAAGTAATCACGACTATCAGCAAAAAGCGTTGGGTACTCGATAATCCTGGCGGTAATACTGCGCCTAAGGTCACCAAAAGATAAATACTGGGAAAAGTCATCAGCACTTCGGCTAGGCGCATAATAACACTGTCAGTCCATCCACCGAAATAGCCAGAAATTCCTCCAATCAACATCCCCAAGGGAAAGGTAAGGGCAACTCCGATAATCCCAATAAATAGACTGATGCGACCGCCATGCAGCAGGCGACTCAATTGATCCCGACCTTGGTCATCTGTACCTACAAGGTTAAACTTTGCGTCACCAACAGCACCAAACAAATGTATATTTAACGGGATACCACCAAATATTTCTACCTCATCCCATTTTGGAGGTAGAGGTAAACTCGTCTGCAACAGACGATACTCTGGTCCAGTGACAAAGAGCCTCACAGGAGAGGGCTTTTTGAAGTCTACGAGGATTTGGCGATCGCCCGTTTTTAAATCTGTGTCTCCCTGAGTTGTTGGATAAATATGAGGACCAATAAACTGTCCTGATTGTTGAGAAACCCAATAAACACGAGTTGGTGGCAATAGAGAACCATTTGGTTGTGAGACGTAAGGGTTGTAAGGGGCGACAAAGTCCGCTGCAATAACTGCCACATAGAAAACCAAGAGCAAAATTGCCCCAAATCTTGCCAAAGGATTTTTCTTGAGTCGATGCCACCAATTCATAGGACTTATAAGTTATGAGTTATAAATTATGGATTATAAATTATGAATTATGAAACTTTCTCAGCATTCATAATTCATAATTCTTAATTTTTAAGCGCGGAGTTTTTCAAGGAGATACAAAGGTTCTTCCTGAGGTTTTTCGTGTTCTACGACAAATACATTCGAGTAGAGATTAGCAATAATTTGCTTTCCCTGCTGTGTTAAGGAAATGTAGCGCAATGCATCCTTGATATAAGGATAAACGACATTCCAGTAGAATTTGGCATAGTTCTTGCGTAAGTCGCCAGGGGTTTGATAACCCAACACATGATTCGTGCCAGTCTCTTCAAATTCGTAAAACAAAGAAGTAATCTTCTTTAAGTAACGCGGGTCACTTAATTGTCCAATCAAATCAGCAGCACGCACTAAGCCTGCAAAATTATTGGTATCTTGATGGTCTTCTGCGGCTGGTACTGGAAACCGAGTCAACTCAATATTGCTTTTAATCACCTGTGAATCTATCAATTTATGCCCACCAAAACGCTCATCAATGAACAGTTTGGCTCTGTCTACATGATATGGTGTGAGACTGGCATCAGAAGCTCCAGGAGGAAGAGGAATCATTTTCCCATCTTTACCAGTGGCATACAAACCTTCGTCCTCTCGGTCTTGTCGGCAAACTCCTTTGACATAACCAATATCATGACACACCAAGGAGATCATAAAATGCAACCAATCTTCACTGGAAACACCTCCTTCACGGATATGTTTGCCGCGTAAAATTTCTTGTCCAACTAGCGTGACTAAGATAGAGTGTTCTACATTATGATACAGGGCGTCACTATTAGCAATGTTTTCCAAAGCCATATTGCCCGCCCAAGCTATAATATCTTGGTAATCGTTTTTTAAGCAGCCGTAGGTGCGCCGATAACCTTCGCGAATTTGAGCGACAAACGCATCAATTAAAATTTCGGTGGCATTAAACATACTAGTTACTCAAAATAGTAGTTGCTCAAAGTTGTATACTAAATTATTTATTATTGGTTTATCTCAAAGAAAGCATAATCTGGTAACTGTTGGAAATTCACCAGAATCCAGATAAATCGTTGTAGATCTTTATAATGTAAACATAGGTGCTAGCAGGATGTGTAAGCCTGATGTTCCAAATCTTTACGACTTTAGCACAACACAAGCCGTAGTTTGTCAGTCATGAACAGGCTGGAACCATTACCTATGTACACCTTCAGCGAAAAACAAGCTTTTCTTTCGTATCTTCCCATCACCCAATAGCGCGAAGCTTCTCCCCTACCTGGGCAAAATGGTGACGATAGTCACGAGTATATTTTGCGAATAATGCAACAAGTAGTCTAAAAAATGCGTCATATTTAATATACGGTAATCAAATGTAAACTTTCTTAAGCATAACTGCCCATTAATGGTTGGGCAGAAACTGGAGGCACAACTGTGGGTGAGGAAAGTTTTTCAGAACTAGAGGTGCAAGAACCAATGGCGTTTGAAGACGCTAACTGGGAGAAAAAAAGAGTGTATACAAGGCGACCTTCATGGCTGATGCCACTGTTGGTAGGAACTGGCTTGGGAGTTATCATGTCTTTTGGGGGAATGCGTGTACTGAGTCAGCGTGCACCTGGGAATACAGCAGCAGAAAATAAATCAGCACAAAAAGTTTCGCCAACGATGACAGTCACCGTCGCCCTAGCAGAAACCACTCGTGTGGGTCGAACTCTCAGCGTTACGGGGACTGTCGCAGCACGCGATTTAACTCCAGTTTTGCCGCAAGCAAACGGTTTACAAATCAAAAAAATTCTGGTGAATATAGGAGATTTTGTCAAAGCAGGTCAAGTGATGGCAGTGCTGGATGATTCCCTACTGCAAGACCAAATTAGACAAGCAAAAGCGGATGTGGAAGCAAAGCAGGCAGATGTTGCTTCAAAGCAGGCGGACTTGGCATCAAAGCAGGCAGGTGTGACATCAAGTCAGGCAGGTGTGACATCAAGCCAGGCGATCGTCCAGCAAAAATTAGCAGACTTGGCTCAAGCAAAGGCAAAGTTACGAGATGCCGAAATCAATTTCAAGCGCGATCAAGAACTGGCAGATCAAGGGGTGATTAGCCGTCGGCTGTTGGATACTGCTACCACAAATTTGGCAACAGCAACAGAAGGGGTGCGCCTTGCCGAGGCAAATATCAAAAGCGCTGAAGCCAATGTCCTTAGTGCAAGAGCGAATATTGGTAGTGCCCAAGCGAGTGTCAAGATTGCCGAAGCGAATATCAACAGTGCCCAAGCAAGTGTCAAAAGTAGTGCCGCCAAGGTCGAACAACTGAAAACTCAGTTAGGACAAACAATAGTTCGCGCCCCAGTTTCAGGTGTTGTGGCGGAGAAACTAGCAAGAGTGGGAGATGTGACCGGTGTACCACCGCAAACACAGATAGCAACTGTGGTTGGTGGAACACAAAAGCTATTTTCGATTATTCAAGATGGGAAGTTGGAATTGCAAGCCCTCGTTCCGCAAGTTCAACTACCACAGGTAAAAATTGGCTCATCTGTGCAAGTCACCTCTGATGCTGATAGCCGCGTGCGCTTGCAGGGGCAAGTCAGAGAAATAGAACCTGTGGTGAATCAGCAAAGACGTGAGGCGACGGTAAAAATTGATTTACCGCAGACCAACTTCTTCAAACCAGGAATGTTTGCCCGTGCTGCGATTACCACCGTAAGCACAAAAAGCTTAGCGGTTCCCGAAAAAGCTGTGCAGCCTCAACCAGATGGTAGTGCAATTGTATTCATGCTATCAGGTTTAGACGCGCAAAGCGCGGCTTCCCCCAAGGAAAACACAGTTGGCGCCCAGAAAGTAGAAGTAGGAGAAATTCTCGTTGGTGGCAGGGTGGAAATCAAAAGTGGTTTGAAACTAGGTGATCGCGTGGTTGTTGACGGTGCTGGATATATCAAAGATGGCGATAAAGTGCGAGTCGTTAAGAGTCAATAGTCATTAGTCAACGGTCAATAGCCAACACTTTTGACTCTATAGCTCATGTACAGACGCTTCAAACAGCATGTCTCTACAACTGATAACTGATAACTGATAACTGATAACTAGTTCCATGTCCTTCAATCTTTCAGCTTGGTCGATAAAAAAACCTGTTCCAACGATAGTTATATTCTTAATTTTGATGGTAATGGGTTGGTTTTCCTTCATTTCTTTAGGGATTGATACCAACCCAAATATTGATGTTCCTACAGTATCGGTTACAGTCACACAACCGGGAGCAGGTCCTGCGGAACTCGAATTCCAAGTGACGAAAAAAATTGAAGATGCCGTTGCTGGATTGGGTAATATCGACGAACTGCGATCGACGGTTACCGATGGAACCTCCACGACCACGATAAATTTTGTTTTGGGGACAAACACGGATCGCGCCACCAACGACGTTCGCAACGCTGTGGCGCAAATTCGCCAAAACCTCCCCCAAGACATCAACGACCCGATAGTCAAGCGTTTGGAATTTTCCGGGGGTCCGATTATGACCTACGCGGTGAGATCCGACAAGCGTTCGGTAGAAGAATTGAGTAACTTGGTTGACCAAACCATTAGCCGCGCTTTGTTGGCTGTTCGGGGAGTGGCACAAGTTAAGCGAGTGGGTGGAGTTGACCGGGAAATTCGCATAAACCTTGCGAGCGATCGCTTGCAGTCTTTGGGCATCACCGCGACTCAGGTCAACGACCAAATCCGCGCTCTTAACATTAACTTACCAGGCGGACGTGCTGAAGTTGGCGGTAGCGAACAAACTATCCGCACCCTTGGTAGCGCCCAGAATGTGAATGTTCTCAAAACCTACGAAATCGTCCTGCCAAATGGTGGTTCCGTCCCCTTGTCTAGCTTGGGAACGGTAGAAGATAGCTATGGCGAAGTGCGACAAACCGCACGCTTAAACAACCAACCTGTCGTGGCGTTCCAAGTGTTACGTAGCACTGGCAGCGTTTTGGTGACAGTGGAACAAGGAGTGAAGGAAGCGGCAGCAGAACTGCAAAAAACACTCCCCCCAGATGTGAAGCTGGAATTAATCTTTACCAGAGCAACTTTCGTGGAGGACTCCTACGAAAGCACTATTGATGAATTGATCCAAGCATCGCTGCTGGCGGTGATAGTCATCATGCTGTTTTTGCGAGACTGGCGAGCAACATTGATTACAGCGGTAGCCCTGCCGTTGTCAATCATTCCCACCTTTGCGGTGCAGCAAGCGCTCGGTTACACCCTCAACAACATGACTTTGTTGGGATTAGCACTGGCGGTGGGTAACTTGGTGGATGATGCCGTCGTGGAAATTGAAAACATGGAACGGCACATGGCAATGGGTAAATCACCTTGGGAAGCTGCTTTTGACTCGTCTGACGAAGTGGGTCTAGCAGTGATAGCAAGTGCGGCAACAATTATTGCCGTGTTTATGCCTGTTGCCTTTATGGGCGGTATTCCCGGTCAATTTTTCCAACCTTTTGGACTCACCGTTGCCATTTCCACGATTTTCTCAACCTTAGTAGCGCGGATGGTAACGCCGATGATGGGGGCGTATCTGCTTAAGGATAAGGAAAAGCAGGGGGAGCAGAGGAAGCAGGGGAGCAAGGGAGCAGTAAGAAGACTGTTCAATCTAAAATCCAAAATCCAAAATCCAAAATCGTCGCGGCGGCGCTTTCAACCGTATAAATCCCTGCTGAAGTGGGCGATAAGCCACAGGTTGACAACCATCGGTATTGCGATCGCTTTCTTCATTGCCAGTTTGATGCTGGTTCCGTTAATTCCTAAGGGATTAGTTGATGGTGGCGACGTTGGGATTTCCACCATTTCTATAGAATTAGCCCCCGGTTCCACCATAGAAGATACCAGCAAGGTTGTGTCGCAAGTGACCAACGTCGTGCGGCAAAACCCGAATGTGATCAATGTGCTGGCTACAGAAGAAGTAAATGCCGCTACTCTTACCCTCAAACTTAAGCCTAAAGAAGAACGGAAAATTTCTCAACTGGAGTTTGAGCAGCAAGTGCGTCCCCAGTTCGAGGAAATTCCGGGAGCAAGAATTAGTTTTGAAAGTGCGGGAGCAGTTGGCGGTCGTAAAGATTTAACGATACTTCTGCGGAGTGAAAATCCGGAAGCGTTGAATCAAGCGGCTTCAGCAGTAGAAAGGCAGATGCGGACGGTATCTGGATTGGTGGAAGTGTCTTCTAGTGCGAGTTTGGTAAAACCAGAGATTGTGGTCATACCCGATCCGCAACGGGCGGCAGATTTGGCAGTGACCGTGCAATCAATTGCCCGTACTGCCTCTCTCGCAACCATAGGAGACAATGATGCGAATTTGGCGAAGTTTAATTTGAGCGATCGCCAAATCCCCATTCGCGTGCAAATTGACCCGAAAGCGCGTGAGGACATCAACACTATCAAAAATCTCCAAGTTCCCACTCAAAATGGCAGCTTGGTTCCCCTCCTAGCAGTCGCAGACATCCGCTTTGGCAGCGGTCCTGCAACCATCAACCGCTACGACCGTTCCCGTCAAGTTTCCCTAGAAGCGAATTTGCAAGGCATTTCCTTGGGAGATGCACTCAAAGCAGTGCAACAGCTACCAGCCTTGCAAAACTTGCCGCCTGGAGTCAGACTGCAAAACTCTGGTGATGCCAAGATTATGTCTGACATCTTTGGTCGCTTTGGTGGCGCAATCGGGCTAGCACTCATGTGTATCTACGCCATTCTCGTCCTGCTGTATAACAACTTCTTGCATCCCTTGACAATTATGGCGGCTTTGCCCTTCTGTTTGGGTGGCGCACTGGTAGCGTTGATGGTTGCTCAAAAAGCTTTAGGAATATATGCCCTGATTGGTATCGTCCTGTTGATGGGCATTGTGACGAAAAACTCGATTCTGTTGGTGGATTATGCAATTATTAAGATACAAGAAGGCAAAACCCAACGTTATGCGCTTCTAGAAGCTGGGGTGTCGCGTTTGCGCCCGATTATGATGACTTCTCTAGCAACGATCGCGGGTATCGTTCCCCTTGCCTTGGGAATTGGTGCGGGGGCTGAAGTCCGCCAGCCAATGGGTATTGCAATCCTGGGTGGTTTCACAACTTCTACCCTGCTGACGCTTGTAGTCGTGCCGGTGTTGTTCTCTTACGTTGACGACTTTCAATGCTGGATTCTAGATGTCGCGAAATACGGCTTTGGCAAGAAACAACGGCGCAAAATTGCTGAAGAAGATGGAGTGGTGAGGAATCTGCCACCAACTGGTTGAAATGGGCAAATAGTGTTATAATGAAGGTTAGCTTTATTTAGGCTAAACTCCATTTGCGGGTGTAATTCAGTGGTAGAATGTCACCTTCCCAAGGTGAACGTCGTGGGTTCGAGTCCCATCACCCGCTTTTGTACTCAACGAATCTCACGCTCATTTCACGGCGTAGGTGCAAGATGTGAGCCAAGCCATTAATATTAAAAATGCCACAGTAAAGCGAAATGTTCGAGCAAACTTTTAAAAATATTGATGATGTTCTCTGGAAAGAAGCGGGTTGTACTACAGAGTTAGATTACACCGAGCAAACCTCTTGGCTGCTGTTTCTGAAGTATTTGGATGATTTGGAGCAGGAAAGGGCGCTAGAGGCGGAATTGATCGGCAAGCCCTATGAATTTATTATTGATGAGGCGCATCGGTGGTCGGCTTGGGCGGCTCCAAAAAAGGCGGATGGGACGTTGGATCATGATAATGCGCTGATTGGTGATGATTTGATTGATTACGTCAACCGCAAGCTATTTCCTTATTTACAAGGTTTCAAGCAACGGGCTACTAGTAGTTCACCACAGAGATTTTGACAGGTGTCCAGGTTACTGAGAAACTAGTTGAAAATCTCGGTATTCACAAATGGCAGAAAAATACATCGTTAACCTCACACAAGAGGAATATTCATCAC
>JAHHIB010000140.1 GCA_019359075.1 Kalymmatonema hyalinum WJT4-NPBG1 | reverse complement strand
CTGTGGCGACGATAGTTGGCGGGTAGCTGCCTGTGACAATAGCTCGGTGCCAGGATTATTTTTACAACCATAAAGCCTCTTTCTAGATTAGAAAGAGGCTTTTGGTCATGTAAATAGACATTTGGGTTAATGGTGGGCGATGCTTATCATAACAAAAAACAAAAATCGTCTTATATCAAGTTCGGATGATTAGTTATATTTAAGATGATTAGTTATATTTAAACCGTCCTTGTTTTTGGCCACCAGTGGTAGCAAGTTAGTCCTTGGATTAACTGATGGGGAGTTTGAGGGGCTATAAGTCCCCCACCATAGCGGTACCCCGCTTGGTGGTGGTTGTTGGAACCCCTCATGGGAAAAGGCAGTACTCGATGTACTGTCTTTTTCCTATCTGGTGGGAACTTCTAACAGATAAGCAAAGTCTGTTAGAATATCTGAGGAGGTGATAAGATGCTTTCGTTGACTTACAGCTACCGAATTTATCCAGACGCTGTTCAAGAAGCGAGAATACTTGCTTGGATGGAAGCGTGTCGCAAGGTGTATAATTATGCACTGCGGGAGCGCAAAGACTGGATTGCTTCGCGTAAATGTGCTGTCAACGCCTGCTCTATTCACTGTGAATACATCATCCCGGTTGATACACCGTATCCTGATTACTACAAACAGCAGAACGCGCTGACACCAGTCAAGAAAGAAAACCCAGAACTCAAAGATGTTCAATCTCAAGTGTTGCAAGACGCGTTGAAGCGACTTGATAAAGCGTTCAAGTTTATGATGGAACGCGGTTTTGGGTTTCCTCGATTCAAAAAGACTGGTCAGTATCGCTCTATTGTGTTTCCGCAGTTCAAATCTAACCCCGTCACGGGGTTTCAAGTTAAACTGCCGAAGATTGGAGCAATGCCTATAAATTTGCATCGCCCAATTCCAGAAGGGTTTGTAGTCAAACAGATAAGAGTTATTAGCAAAGCGTCGGGGTGGTATGCTCAATTGATTTTGCAATCTGACGTTTCCGTGCCTGATGTCATGCCACGTGGCAATTCCATTGGTATTGATGTTGGGTTGGAGAAGTTCTTAGCTGCATCTAACGGGCAATTGGTAGAAAGACCCCGGTTTTTCAATTCAATGCATAGCGAGCTTAGATGGCTGCAACGCAAGTTGAAAAACAAGACTGCATACTCTGCCAACTACCGGAAAGCGCAGCATAAGATACGTAGATTGCATGAACGCATTTATGACACACGCAAGCAGTTTCATATCAATACCGCTCATGCACTTTGCAATGGTGTAGGTATGGTTTTTGCTGAGGATTTGAATCTTAAAGCGACTAGTCGAGGGATGCTGGCAAAGCATTGTTTGGATGCCGCTTGGGGTAGTTTTTTAGGAATCCTTTCTTGGGTTTGTTGGAAACGTGGGGTGTACTTCGCCAAAGTGAACCCTAATGGAACCAGTCAAACCTGTCCTCAATGCGGAACTCATACTGGGAAAAAGAAACTGTCTGAACGTGTTCATGTATGTCATGAATGTGGATATACAACAGACCGCGATGTTGCTGCCGCTATAGTGGTGGAACAGAGGGGTCTTGCAGCTGCGGGACTCGCGAGTCTTGCCTGCCTGTGGAGGTAACGCCCGCCAGGGACACAAGTCTAGGCGCGCCCAATGAAGCAGGAAGAACCAAGAAGTGATTCTTGGAAGCCCCCACTGTACTCGGTACTCCGAGTCAGTGGCGGGAGGATGTCACGTCGTGCTGTTTCATAATTTCTTGGCAACTAAGCACCATAAGTTGTTCGAGTTCATTTAAAGAATTTGGGGGATAATTCGCTACAATCTCGTTACTTAGAGGCCACAACCTTTCTGCAGGTAGCGACCTGCAATACTAATCGCTCAAACCTGCACTTCCCGGCATTTTCAAACCAGGATTATTTGCAACTATAATTACACTTCAGCCAGGATTAATTGCAACGTTCCCTTGATTAATTGCAACCAACCTGCAATCATCGGTTTCAACCAGGATTATTTGCAACTATAAATAGTTACATTTTTATCAAAAACGCCGTAATACCCCTTCCAAGGGCGCAGTAGTCCGGGGATATAAGGCGGTGAATGACGAAAGCATCTCTTCTCTACATTGACTGTAGGTCAACAGGAGAAGAGATGTTTGAGGAATGAACTATCTCCGGGTTCGGCAACGAATCAATAAGCTCTTCAATTACTTGCGTCATCGTCTTGTCCGCTTGAACTGCACATAACTGTAACTTATTAAACCGACGCTCTGACATCCTTCCAAAATACACATCTCAAAAATGCTCGGATTGTGGAACAATTGTCAAAAAATCTCTTTCAACTCGTACCCATAAGTGTGGTTGTGGATGTGAGTTGCAAAGGGATGTGAACGCAGCAATAAATATTCTGAATCTTGCAAAAGCTAGGGATGGGCAGTCCCGAAGTAACGCTACAGGAGTCGGAATCAATACGCTACTTGGTGCAAGCCTGGTAGAGCAAATTCTGACGTAGAGTGTAGAATCCCCACCTTCAAGGTACTCCTAAGGTGGGGAGTGTCAATGTGTTTTCAATCCGCTCAAAGTGGCAGTCCTGCCGCCAGCATTTGTTCGTGCAACTCACGAGAACGCGCTGGATCGAGTTGCCCGCGAAACAGCAATTTAATTTCAGCCGGTTTAGCATTAAACTTAGGACTTACGCACTGTACAAATTAACCATAATGTGAGTCACGAGAATTGGTCGTTTCAGATGCTTTTACACAGTCCTAATTTGCGAGCAAATTTGCTGTGTTGGACGCTGAAAATAGCGAACTCGGGCTAAAATACCCAAATTACGTTTAGTACATATGTACAATGCGTAAGTCCTATGAGTTATGCTTTGAGCGATCGCGCAAGGCGCGCAGCGAAGCTGATCGCAGCAGCGACAAGCGTTTGATGTGCGCTTACAGTTTGGATGAATATCGCGCGCTCGAAGAAAAAGCGGAAGGACGCACGGTATTGCCTTATAAATCGCTACTATTGGGAATACCAGTGATTCTCGGTTGGTCTAGGTAGCCATAAACTAGCTTAGAAACTTGACTAATAAAAACTCTTGCTCTTGTGTCACCAAAAGGTCTTTTCACCAAAATGCCTGCTAAGTAACGCTTACCAGATGGCAGCTCGATGATACCTGCATCCCCAAGGAGAACCCCAAGAGTTCCTGTTTTATGAGCAATAACCGCACCTTTACCAAGACCAGCTGGTAGCAACCTTCTGTTCTGCACACGACGCATGATACCCAAAACCTTGGAGCGGCTTGTATTATTAAGCAATTTATCATTAGTAATCAACGCTGACAGCCTTACCAGGTCTTTGGGGCTAGTTGTATTAGTACCTTTAAAGTCACCAAGCAAATTGCGAATCACGGTGTTTTGCAGCCCCCAACGACGAAACCGCTGATTTAACTTAGCCTTACCACCTAAACGGTCAATAATCATATTCGTAGCGGTATTGTCACTGATAGTAATCATCTTGGTGGCAGTCTCTAACACACTCAGTCGAGTTCCCACTGGTTTGTATTGCAATACTCCCGAACCTGCAGCTTCAGCTTTCAAGTCACGCCGCAACACTAAGGTTTCATTCAGCTTAATTCTGCCAGCATCGACTTCCTCAAACAAAGCAACCAAAATGGGAAACTTAATGGTGCTAGCAGCTGGAAATACCTTCTCTCCATTGAAGTCCAAATAATTGCCTGTATCCAAGTCTAGGAAAAACATTCCAGGCGAGAGAAAGCTGTAGCGAGCCATCAATGTTTTCAGTTGAGAGTTTAGCTGGGACAACTCTTTACCTAGGGGTACAACTCCAGCAAACGTCGAAATACCGCTGATTTGGACGGGAATTTGTTCTTCTCCAGACTTGGTGTCTATAACTTTGACTTGCGAATCACCAAAGGCTGCACGCTCAATTGAAGAGAATTTCACAATCCAGTGTGACGAAGAATCTCCTTGAATCAGTAATTTTTCGGGGGATACTGTGTAGCCAGGTGCTAATTCAACAACCAATCTGGTTGTTTGGGAGTCAACCTGTCCCAAACGAATCTCTCGAACTGCTGATCCAAGAGTTTTACGGACTGTGTTGTCGTCTAGATTGGTTGTTCCTGGTAGATCAATGACAAGTCTTGTCGGGTTATTAATTAAAAAAGCTTTTGGTTGTACTCCAGAATCAGTAGTTATATCTAGTTGATTTTGAACGGGGTCGAAATACCAAGATTGCAAGCGAGCTGCTTTGACTGGAGAAGATAACAGTAGAATACTGGCGACGCTAACTAACAGAAAGCTAAATCTCATCAGTGTGATTTTTGTGAGCGATAGTAGAATTTGCTTGCACAAATCTTCCAGATTTTTCTAGTCTTGTCCGGAAAAAAACTGCACGAGATTGTAATTATTGCTATTTTAGTTGTGTTGCCGCAAGTGACCTTAGTAACATATAACTGAATTACTGATGCCGTAGTCTTAATCAACAACGGCTTATTTAAACCCAAAGCCTCGTTGGGAACATTTTGTTTAATATAGGAGTCATTGAGAAAGTAGTCCTTGCCGACTTGTTATCCATAAGGACTTAAACAAGAAATGGCAACCGTAATATCTAGGGAGATGTGTTGTATTCATTCCGGTGAATTAACTACAGAAAAACCCCCATCCTACCTTATGGTAAATCTCTCAAGAATTGAGAGATAACTTTCGAGTGAGGGTATTTATGATAAATAAGCCTCTGGGAAAAGTTAAAAAGAATAAAAATAAAACCACAGATGAACACAGATGGACACGGATAATTTATCTGTGTTAATCTGTGTTAATCTGTGGTTTGAAATATCGTTATATGACTTTTGCCAAAAGTCGAACGATTAACTGAAGTTCCTATTAAGCGCTCAAATGGCGCGGGAGAATTTTTTCTCTTGTTTTGTTGTATGCCTATCAAAAATAACGGCAATGTTTCTTATGAGTAATCTACCGATTTCTGTGACGCTGATATGGTTTTTTGATAGACTTACCAATCCATCTGCTTCTAAACGCTTTAACGCCTCTAATTCCTGAGAGAAATAGTCATCAAAAGGGATATGGTACTTGTCTTCAATGTCTTGCTTATACAGTTGAAAGTGACACATGATGCTCATGATGACATCCCGCCTGAGAATATCATCCCAACTGAGTTTGATACCTTTACTAATCGGTAGGATATCTGTATCAATTGCTTGATAGTAATCGCTTAATTGCTTGTGGTTTTGGGCGTAGGTATCTTCTAGCATACTGATGGATGTGGCACCAAAACCAAAGAGTTCTGCTTGCGGCTGAGTTGTGTAGCCTTGGAAGTTGCGTTTTAGGGCGCGATCGCCTTGGGCAATTGCCAATTCATCATTGGATTTGGCAAAATGATCCATGCCTATGAATAAATATTGGTGAGTTGTCAACTCCTCAACAGTCATCTTGAGAATTTCTAACTTTTCCTGCGCTGGAGGTAGAGCCTCTGGTGGTATATTTTTTTGCACTTGCTTCAACCAGGGTACATAGGCAAAGTTAAAAACAGCAATCCTGTCTGGATCTAATTCAATAGTCTTTTTCACCGTCTCCCGGAATGTCTGGACAGTTTGATAGGGTAGACCGTAAATCAGGTCTACATTCACGCTTTCAAACTTCGCTTCTTTAATCCAGCCCATCACATCAAACAGCATTTCTTCTGGTTGAATGCGATTCACTGCAACTTGAACTTCACGGTTAAAATCCTGAATACCAAAACTAATTCGGTTAAACCCAATCTCTCTGAGAAAGAAAATATAATTTTTATCAATGTAGCGGGGATTAATTTCAATAGAGATTTCTGCTGTGGGGCTGAGTGTGAAGTGTTGATTGATATTTGTCCATAAACGTTCCACTTGTTCACGGTTCAAATAATTAGGAGTTCCACCACCCCAGTGAATTTGAACCACTTTCCTATCTGAATCAATTAAGCTTGCTGTTTTCCTAATGTCTCGAACCAGATACTCCAAGTATGGTTTAGCAATATTCTTGTTGTTTGAAATCACCACATTGCAGCCGCAAAAATAGCAAGCACTTTGGCAAAAGGGTATATGGAAATACAAAGAAAGGGGAGTTTTCCTTTGATTCGAGGCGGCGATCGCAGCTTGAAAATCGGTGTGAGTAAATGCTTCGGTTAACTCTGTAGCGGGTGGGTAACTCGTGTATCTGGGTGCAGGAGTATCGTACTTCTTGATGATATCGAAATCAAACTTGACACCAGGAATTTGAAAAACCATCGAGGTTGCTTCCCATGAAATGAATGTATACAGGATACGAAACTAGCAATGGATGTCACGGAATATAGCGCTTCTTGTTCGTATTTAATAAACAAGAGTGCAAAAGTCAAAGAAAGGAGAAAATCAAACCACAGATGGACACAGATGGACACAGATGATTAACTAGTGTGAATTCATGTGCATCTGCGGTTCTAAATATCCATTCATCAGACTTTTGCAAGAAGTCTAATTAAGAACTGCTATAAATCATCCGCGATATCCAGTTACAAAATCCGTTACTGATGCACCTTGAGAAACGCTATCTCACTCGTCTAGAGGTGATTGTCAATAAAATTTTTAAGCTTTACTGAGTTCGGTGTTACCTGGGTTATTAGTGTTAGTAAGGCTATTGAACATGACTTGACCGATGAGTTTGATGAGAGTTTCTTCCAACTCCTTCGCCATCTGCATATTCAGCCGAAATGCGTGGTTTGCTTCCGCAACAATGCGGTCTGCGGTTGCATCATTTATTGGCAATGAATCTAATGCTTGACGGTACTTGTCCTTAAATGCTTTTTTGTCTGGAATTTGCTCAAAATTGTAGAAAGATGTGCCTTCATATCCAGAAAGCTTCAAGACTGACTGAGCAACCTTTTGCAACATCTGACCACCAGACAAATCGCCCATGTAACGGGTATACGCATGACCTATCAATAACTGTGGTTCGATAGCCGACAGTTCACGGATACGGGTCACGTAAGCCAGGGTGGCTTTTGCTGGTGTGATTTGCCCTCTCCAGTTGTGAGAGTAGTAAAACTCTAAGTCTTTCTCCAAATGAGCTTTGCGATTGAGTTCTCTGAAATATACCGCACTGATTAAAGAATGGTCTTTATGATGCTCTAATGCTGCTTCCAGTTCGCTATAGACGTAATATAAGTTACCTAAAAACTTTGCAAAGCAGTTTCTATCGACAACTCCTTTGACAAAGCATTTCATGAATCCCATGTTTTCAACTGCTGTATGAGCTTGTTGCGTTCCACAGCGAAGTTTTTCAGCTAGATTGCTACTCATCGTTAAAGCGGTTCTCGTCCAAGTAAGATACGTACCCAATACCTATAAGGTTTGGAGTTACCGAATTTTAGGACTTTCGCAGGATTCCCCTTGTCAGGCTATCTCTTTTGTAGTAAGTGCTTACTACCAACTCTTCAAATCAAAATTGATAGACTACTCCTGCTTAAATAAGCATTTTTTCACCCTTCGGGTTCGCCAGTCCCCTACGGCGGGAAACCCGCCTGCAGGGCTGGACTCACTGGCTGTAGGAGCAGTTCACCGTTAACGTCAGAGTTAGGGGGAGATAGCAATTTTGGGTTTAGAGCAGAACTTAGCCAGCAACTACCACTGCTAATGTCTCTCCAAACCACGTTGATGACCACTTAGACTATTTAACTATCAAATAGTTGTATAACCATAAATTCATTCATATTTATTCATATTTTCCCGACACTCCATCCAAACGCAAATCAGTTTTTAAAATTAGTTTAAATAATTTTATTTTAGATTTATCATGCTTATATAGCTTTAAAAAGATAGATTGAACGGTTCTCATGGCTAAGTCTCTTCAAACCTCAGAGCCTGAGTTGCTTAAGCCAGGTGTGAAAGCGCCTGTGCAGGAAACATTGTTAACGCCCCGGTTTTACACCACTGACTTTGAGGCTGTAGCGCAGTTGGACATTTCGGCGTATGAGCCTGAGTTGCGGGCTATTGTGGATGAATTGCGGGCTGACTATAACCGCCATCACTTTGTGCGTGATTCCGAGTTTGAGCAGAGTTGGGAACAGATTGATGGGGAAACACGCGGCGCTTTTATTGACTTTTTGGAACGTTCATGCACTTCGGAGTTTTCGGGGTTTCTTCTGTTCAAAGAGTTATCGCGCAGACTGAAAAACCGGAACCCGATTTTGGCAGAGGCTTTTCATTGTATGGCGCGGGATGAAGCACGTCATGCTGGATTTCTCAATAAAGCAATGTCAGACTTTAATCTCTCGCTGGACTTGAGTTATCTCACAAAGAATCGTACTTACACCTTCTTCCCGCCAGAGTGGATTATCTACACAGTTTACCTATCTGAGAAAATTGGCTACTGGCGTTACATCATCATGTTCCGTCACCTAGAGTCATATCCAGAAAACCGATTCTATCCCCTCTTCCGGTATTTCGAGAGTTGGTGTCAGGATGAGAATCGACATGGAGATTTCTTTAAGGCGCTGTTACGTTCTCAACCTCAACTGTGGAATAACTGGAAAGCACGTTTGTGGGTGCGATTTTTCCTGCTGTCTGTGTTTGCTACCCACACTTTGACAGTGCTGGAACGAGTCTCATTTTATCGCTCTGTTGGTATCAATCCATATGAGTACAACATCCAAGTCATTGAAAACACAAATGAAACCGCAGCACGGGCATTTCCTGTGATACTGGATACAGAACACCCAGAGTTTTTCCGGCGGCTGGAGGAGTGTTCAGATATTAATCTCAAGCTGGCAGAGATTAACAGCAGCAAGAGTCCAAAGATTGTCAAGTTCTTCCAAAAATTACCCTTGATACTTTCAATAGTTGGGCATCTGTTACGGCTTTACCTTATCAAGCCGATTGATGCTGAATTATCTCGGGAAGCAGTTTTTTAACAGTTACCAGTTATCAGTTATCAGTTATCAGTTATCAGTTTCATCCTCCGGGGGAAACACCAGACCAATTGCTGGAAAGCGTTGGTGTCAGTACAACCACACCATACGCAGGCGTTACTCCGGCTGGTACTGTTCACTGTTCACTGTTTTAAATGGGAACTTAATACACCTCTTGCGGAATGTGAGTTCCATCTGTGTCCATCTGTGTCCATCTGTGGTTAATTATTCTTTTTTTTGGAATGAATGCAACAAGTCTAATGTTGAGATAATTTTCGGATCAATTCTCTGACATCAGCCGCAGAATCTTGATCCATAGCTGATGCAACAATTGTCTGTGCTTGCGCCATTGTTAATTGGGCGATCGCCTGCTTAAATCCAGGAATAGCTTGCGGATTCAGACTCACCTCATCTAATCCTAAGCCCAGTAAAATCGGTGCTGCTAAAGGGTCTGCTGCTAGTTCCCCACATAATCCCACCCAAATGCCAGCTTGATGTGCAGCTTGGACAGTTTGCTGAATCATCCGCAACACAGCCGGATGCAATGCATCGACTAAAGTTGCGACTCGTGGATGCGTACGATCTGCCGCCATGACATACTGGCTGAGGTCATTAGTACCAAGACTGAAAAAGTCTACCTCAGCCGCTAACTTGTCAGCAAGGACAACCGCCGAGGGTGTCTCTACCATAATACCCACTTCCATATTTTCATCAAAAGGGATACCAGCTTGACCCAGTTCAGCTTGTACTTCTTTTAGTATTGCTTTGGCTGCTTGTATTTCTCGCACAGTCGCAATCATCGGAAACATGATTTTAATTTGGTGTCCGGGACTGGCTTTTAAAATTGCCCGTAACTGAGTTTTGAAAATATCAGGATGATCGAGACAAAAACGAATTCCGCGCCAACCCAGAAAAGGGTTAGTTTCGTGGGGAAAATTCAAATAAGGAATTGGTTTATCGCCTCCCACATCTAGAGTGCGGATGATCAACGGACGGGTATCAAGAAGTTGGGCAATACTTTGATAAACTGCTAGTTGCTCTTCTTCCGTTGGCGGTGTTGTTCTTTCCAGATAAAGGAACTCAGTGCGGAACAATCCTACGCCTTCTGCACCTAAACTCAAGGCTGCTTGAGTATCAGATATACTTCCAATATTAGCGAATACACTGATTTGTTTCTGATCACGAGTGATTGCTGGACTGAACGCCGTTGCGAGTGCTTGCTGATAAGCAACTTGCTGTGCATTTCGCTTTGCCTCAAGTGCTGTTTGGATATCTGGTTCTGGTTCTATCCAGACTCTGCCACTCTCACCATCAAGCGCTAATCGGGTATTATCTGCTACTTGCAATATTTCTGGTGGTAAGCCAACTATCGCAGGAATACCTAATCTCCGGGCGATAATAGCGCTGTGGGAAATAGCACTGCCAGAAGTCGTACAAATTCCCAGGACTTTTGCTGGATCTAGCCTAGCTGTATCAGAAGGACTTAGGTCAGTTGCAATCAAAATTGCTGGCTCGGAGAAATTAAAATTGATATGGCTATCATCTGAAATTCTGATGTGGGATTGAAATCTAGTCAGTAGTCGTAATACTCGCTGTCCCACGTCTACGACATCAGCGACTCGCTCTTGTAAGTAAGAATCTTCAATACTACGGTAATTATTAGCCAACTCATCGACAACCGCCTGCCAAGCCGCTTCAGCATTTAGGTGTTGTTCAAAGATGCGTTGCTGAACTGCCTCTAGTACCACAGGGTCTTCTAAAAATAGCAGATGGGCATCAAAGATAGCAGCTTCAGCGTCTCCAATTTGAATAGATGCTTGTGAGAATACAGCTTCAATTTCCTCGTGAGCAATTTGAATCGCTACCTGTAAACGTTGCCACTCTGCGTCAACATCATCTACGTGGTATTGCTGAATATGAATCGGAGTAGGACGATACAGAAAAACAGGTGCGATCGCCACTCCATTGGAAGCAGGAATGCCTTGGAGAAAGTGATGCGAATATGGGATGTGTATCTGCGTGTCTGGGCGTCTTTGTGTCTCCGCCTCAGGCAAAACTTCGCCAAAGTTGCTTTCAACCAATGCTTGCAATGCTGCCAGTGCTTCATCTGCATCAGAACCAGTCGCAGTAATAGCCAATTCGTGTCCTTGACGCACACCCAAAGTGGATACTTGATTGATACTATCAGCGCGTACTGCTTCAGTACTTTTAGTAATATTCTGTACTTTTATTTGGGATTGAAAACGGGCTGCTGTTGCTACAAATTTCGCTGCAGGACGGGCGTGTAATCCCAATTTATTACGGACTACTAAATGTATTACTTTTGTCTGCGGTTCCTCCAAAGACCTCACCGCTTCTGGGCTAGCAGAAAGGGGGGCAGGCACTAACGGGGTGAGGTTATGGGTTACACCCAATTGAGTCGCTTTGGCTACCAATGCTCCCCGTGCTTCAGCTATAACCTGTTGAATATGACTACCAGCTGCTGCGGCTACAGCGGCTGCGATCGCACCTTCAACAAGTGGTGCTTCACACAGATGGACTTTATCGCGTAGTTCTTCTGGAAGAAACTCTAGCGCCATTTCTGCACTCATGACGGCGCTGCCGAGATCCATTAAGACGATGACACCTTCATCACTGTAAATAGAGGCGATCGCCTCATAAACCTGCATAGCATCTGTACCTAGCGGGTTTTCTGGATCGTCAATTCCAGCAGCAACAGCCAGGGGGACTTTGCCCTGAACCATTTGCGCTGCCAGTTCCCGGACTCCTTCTGCAAGCTGTTTGCTGTGAGAGACAATGACAATTCCGACCACGACCACACCATCAACTTTGTTGAAAAGCGATTGCTCACTCACTTACTTTATGCTGTTAGTTGCTCATAGGCGTAGGGTGCGTTAACGAAGTGTAACGCACAGGCGTAGGATGCGTAACGAAGTGTAACGCACTGTTATTAGCTAAAGCACTGCTAATCTATCCGTGATATAAGAAAAATGTCATGCGCAGCTTTAACTATGTCAATTCTTGACTCCAATCAAAGTTATACTTTCAGCCGATACTTTGAGCTTGGCTTTGAAGCTAGTGAACTCGCTCAAGAATTTGGCTATAGTTTAACTCGAAAAACGCTCAATTTACCTCAGTTCCCTGATGAACTTGACCGCTTAGGAGAATTACGCGATCGCATTGAGGAGGTACTACCATTTGTACCGTTAACTAACGAACTTGCAAGACGAGAAATTCTCATTTCGCGGGTGGTGACGGAGTTAATTCATTACACACAGGCAGAATTACGAATTGAATATAATTTGAAAGTTTCTAATTGGCTTCAGGGTAATTTAGATTATTTACTGCGAGTAAAATGCGTCAATCAACTATTAGTGATTGAGGCAAAATACGAGGATTTGACGCGAGGTTTTACGCAGTTAGTCGCCGAATTAGTGGCACTAGATCAGTGGTCAGGATCGACTACACTTGACCAACAGCCAATTTTAATTGGCGTTGTTTCTACAGGTACAATATGGCAATTCGGTAGGCTCGACCGCAACACAAAGCATTTTGAACAGGGGATTAATAGCTATCGGGTTCCCGAAGATTTAGAGCAAGTAATGAGAATTTTAGTGGCAGCTTTGAAAGGAAATAATTAAAGAAGCACCAAGAGTATCACGTTGTAACTTTAAGTGTAACTGTGATGCAAATAATTAGTTAAGTATCCGAATTCCCTCAAGTTCTTGCAACTTTGCGTCAAATGTAGCAGTCTCACTACATCCAGCTTGTTCATTTAACTTCATAATTAGATAGTCAGAGAAATCAGCTTTTCCCTTTTTCATTTGCTGTACTGACCACCAAGCCGCTTCTGTGTCTTCAAAGTCAAACGCATCCGTTCTCAGTATTTTTTCAAGAACGTCGATAATTTCACTCCTGCTGAGTTTATAGGAACTTTTGAGTACTCAAACAAGTTCACAAAGAACGATGTTGTTGATGAAACAGGTTTCACCGCTTGCCTTAACCTGCTTAATGTACTCTGCAGCCAATTAACCTTGTTGCAAGTCATCTTGAACTAGATAACGAACCAGAACATTAGTATCTAGCCCATTCATGACAAGCTACCACCAGATTGTTCAATTGTTTCATTCATCTCCTCGATAGATACTGCTTCCCTTCCTGGTTTATGGAGGATACCAGACAATTCCTCAACTTCGATATTCAGCGGCTGAATGTAGACTTTACCGTCTGGTTCAATGATGAAATTAATGCGATCGCCTGGACGCAAGTTTAGTTTGTCTCGAATTTCTTTTGGGATAGTTGTTTGACCTTTGCTGGTAATTGTGGCAATAGACATAAGATATTTTTACTTTTAAAATAATTTCTTACTTTATTGTAAGGAATTAATCAGGAGATAATTAAGGAGAGGCGATCGTCCTTTCTCGCCCTACTCCCCTTTTCTACCCATTTGTGCAACCGTGTAGGATTAAGGTAAAATTCAAAAATTGATGAAATGCTAAAGATTAGTGTTGAGGAAGCGGCTCGTAACCTAAAAGGACTTTTGGAACGGGTAGCCAAGGGAGAAGAGGTGATTCTGGTAGAGCAAGAAAAGGCAGTTGCTCGCATAGTCCCGTTTCAACAAAAGGAGCAGTCGTTAGTCAGCAGAAAAGAATTTCGCGATTGTCTTCAAGTCAAAGGCTCACCTTTGAGTGTAACAGTGATTAATCAACGTCACCAAGAGCGCTATTGATTTATCTTGATACTAGCGTTATTGCTGACTTATACTGGGCAAAGGCACTGAGCGACACAGTTGAGCAATTATTTTTGAAACAAAGTTGAAACCTGCAAGGCGCAGAACATAAATCTCATTCCAAAGCCTCTCTAACCTCTAAATTAGGCTGTTCTCTGGTTTCCATAAAGTCCTCAGAAAAGAGTTCAGTCGCGTCAAACAAAGTTTGCCAAGGATTTTCTTTTGAAATTAAGACAACAGCGTTACCTATCTTTTTGATATAAACTTCATTCCCTTGAAACTGAAATTCCTTGGGCAAAACTACGGTCTGATTCTCACCATTAGTCAATAATTTAGCAGTATCCATATTTGAAACTCTCTGTTCTATTGATTTCTTGAACTGTCATGGATATTGGCAAAGTTCACTCCATTTCTTTGTGCAATATTATAGCTATATAGAGGCGTAAGCGTTTTTAGAACTAAAGTGATCGCCCTTTTATGAATTGTGTTTTAGGCGATCGCTTAAGGTGGTCACTTTGTGCCATCGCGAAGCGGGCGCTCTGCGCCATCGCTTTTTTCCCTACTTTTCCCGCTTCCATATTTCTACAACTCCACTGCACCTAAAGTTTTCAGCGTGGCTTTCTCTGCTTCGGTTAAACCCGTAACACCTCTGATATTCATGCCTTCATATAGAGGTAAACCCGTGACATATCCACTGGCTTACCTGCTTCAATATCTGGCAATGCTTCTAAAATTAACTCGGTCATCACTGGACGACGTGCCAAGTCCAACAGATACGCATTGCTCATCACCTGCTCAACTGTGGTAGATTCAGCTTGGAATGACAACACCTGACGGATTTGTTCGTCGTTGAATTTTTCTAGTTCTAGGACTTCAAACTGGGGCGTTTCACCTGTCAACTTGGCGGTAGACGCTTGTAATTCCGCATTTAGCAGCATCCGTCCTTCTTTTGCTTCTGGAAAATGCTCGGTGCGACAAGTGAGGATAACTTTAGCACCAGGAACGACCACCTTCGCCAACTCCCAAAAGTTGTTTATCATTTGTTGGCGATTGCCCAAGGGGCAGTGCGCTCCGCGCAATCGCATTTTGCTGCCATTTCGTCAAAGCCATCGAAAATCAGCAGCAGCTTACCCATGCTGTTAAGCTGGTCAAACACCTCGCTGTTTAAGCGAATATTATGTTGAGTAAAAAAGAAACCTGCCAAAACGTTCTCAACATTGAGTGCTTTGGCATAGTCGCGCAGCGTAATTATCAAAGGAAGGCGGGGACGTTCAACACCACGTTTTTGTGCATCCCGATAGCGTTGCAGTGCAGTCCAAGCATAGTGAAAGGCAAACCAAGTTTTACCAGTGCCAAACTCTCCTAAAATAGAGATATGCTCCTTAGCAGGGTCATCTAACCACAAGTCTAAGTAACCGTCAATCCAGCCGTCGCGTTCATCGTAACGGCTAACTCCTATCCGGCGCTTGCTCACTGGGTCAAACTCTTCTTTGGTGCAGGCTAGCGGCACATACTTTGTGTCAATTTCCCGGCGTTTCACCTCAGCCTCTAGCCAGTCGAGATAGCCGCTAAAGTCAGCATCCTGATCTATCAGTTCGTCAAAAGTATAACAGTCAAGGTGGCGATTTTCTTCTTTCTCCACTTCATCACGCGCCGCCCGTGAAATTCGCCTTGCTGTGACTAACCACCCTTCATCAGTTCTTTGCGCTTCCACCGACTGTCGCAAAGCCATTACATCCGCTAGTCCCGCCTCACCTTCAATCCCACGCACAAGGATGCGGTCATATCGATTACGTCGTGCGGGAATGTTGAGAATCCACTCAAAATAATTGTCTTCCCAAACTTCATACTTCTCAAAGCGGTAGCCCAATGTTTCAAACCAGCCGCGCATCTGCTGGGCTAAAGCGATCGCCCTACATTTCTTTTCCTGTAGAGACGCGCCACCTCTCGTCTCTACACTTTGTGCTGCCAACCGCGCCATTTCTGTTCTCATTCCTTCGAGTGTCGGCAGCCTTTCGAGTTGTTCTTGGATACCTGCTATCCTTTTATGTAGCGAGCCTATCTGCTGGTTCATCAAAACATCAGCAGGTGTACGGCTGCGTTTGGCAACTTCGATAAAGACGGTGGCAAATGCCGCAACTTCTCGCCTAATGTCAATTCCCAAATTTCTAATGTCATCGCCCAAGGCATAGCCATTGAGAAAAGCATCAACCTCAGAAAGAAGAATTGAGGGGTTGTTGTGATCTAAAGCCTTGCGAAAAGCTTGTTTTATTTCTTCTCGCCGGAAAAGTTCGAGGAATGGCTTGGGTTTGCCTACACCGTATTCTACCAAGGCGTAGGCGTAAACACCGCTGAAATCTGCTGGCGGATGCTCAGGATCAAGGTTAAATTGCTTTAATAATTTGATGACAGTCTCATTGCGCTGAATCTTTTCTTTAATTATGGGGCTGGCAATACCAGTAATTGCGCTAATTAGCGAGTCAAGATTAATCGGTATCACAGGCGCTTTTTGTATAAAAGGGAAATTTTGTATCTTGCTTACCCTTATGTTAACGCCTGGTAATTTCCGATCTTTGGTGTCTATAGCAATGGCAGATCAGGTGCGGGTGTTGTCCAAAACACGCTTGTTGCGTTTACGAGGGGCGCTTTCTGATGATACAATGACAAAACTGGCTCAGGCGTTGTTGATAGCATTAGATTTACCTGGGCAAAATGAAGATTAGATACTAACTGAATAAAATAATTATCATAACCTCTAACCTGATCGGTGTAATCCTGATGGTGCAAGACCAGTTTTTACTAAACAATTGGCATGTTTTGGCACACTCGCAAGACCTGCAACCGGGAACTGTTCTACAAAAGCGTCTACTAGGTGAAGATATAGTCCTTTGGCACAATGGCGACAAAGCCTTCGCTTGGCAGGACTTTTGCCCTCATCGGGGAGCTCGCCTGTCTCTGGGATGGGTGGAGAAAGATAATCTTGTCTGTTCTTATCACGGTTTAGCTTATAACACCGAAGGGAAATGTGTGCTAGTTCCAGCTAGCCCAGACCAGCCGCCCCCCGCAAGAGCTTGTATCCGAACTTACCATATTCAAGAGCGCTACGATTTGCTGTGGGTTTGTCTGGGAACACCGCAATATGACATACCTACATTTCCAAACTGGGAAGACTCCTCGTTCCGCAAAATTTTGTGCGGTCCCTACCACTTCAACTCTAGCCCTTTACGTGTCGTTGAAAACCTCATCGATCCAGCCCACTTCGCCTTTGTACATAAAGGAATGTTCGCTGACTCCAGCCGTCCGGAGTTGACGCATTATGACTTAGAGTCGCATCCAGATGGTATAAGTTTCAAATGTGGTATTTGGGAACTGGATCGAAACTCAGAAGATCCCTCGGCATCGATGTTATTTGCGACTTACCAGTACAACCTCTGCCATCCCTTGACTGGATACGTCTACCGATGCGGAGAAGATGAGAGTCGCATGACCTTATTTTTCATGGTTACCGCAATAGAAGAAGAAGAGAGCGTTTTGTGGTTCTGGCTCGTTGAGAACTTTCTGCATGCTATTCCAGATCCAGCTTTTCTAGCTATGCAAGACCAAATTATAAGTCAAGACTATGCTGTTGTAGAATCGCAGCGACCAAAACGCCTGCCTTTGGACTTGCAAGCAGAAGTCCATCTGCCGAGCGATCGCTACTCTGTGGCTTATCGTAAATGGCTTAAACAACAGGGTGTCACCTTCGGCACTATCTAGAACTTCAATAGCGCTTAACGCTTAACCGAACCGTATTGGCATCACAGGCAGCGTATCAATGACAAACTAACTGAATAAGATAATAATCATAACGTGTAAGCTGATGGATGCAATCCTCATGGTGCAAGACCAAATTTTGCTAAATAATTGGCATGTCATAGCACACTCGCAAGACCTGCAACCGGGAACCATTCTACAAAAGCGTCTACTAGGTGAAGACATAGTTCTTTGGCACAATGGCGACAAAGCCTTCGCTTGGCAGGACTTTTGCCCTCACCGAGGAGCTCGCCTGTCTCTAGGATGGGTAGAGAAAGATAATCTTGTCTGTTCTTACCACGGTTTAGCTTATAACACCGAAGGGAAATGTGTGCTAGTTCCAGCTAGCCCAGATCAACCGCCCCCCGCAAGAGCTTGTATCCGAACTTACCACATTCAAGAGCGCTACGGTCTGCTGTGGGTCTGTCTAGGAACACCACAATATGACATACCTACATTTCCAAACTGGGAAGACTCCTCCTTCCGCAAAATTTTGTGCGGTCCCTACCACTTCAAATCTAGTCCTCTACGTGTCGTTGAAAACCTCATCGATCCAGCCCACTTTCCCTTTGTGCATAAAGGAATGTTCGCTGACTCCAGCCGTCCCGAGTTAACGCATTATGACTTAGAATCGCATCCAGATGGTATTACTTTTAAATTTGGTATTTGGGAACTGGATCTAAAATCGGGAGATTCCTCAGCACCCATGTTATTCAACACTTACCAGTACCGCGTCTGTCATCCCTTGACTGGATACTTCCAACAACGCGGAGAACATGATGGCTGCGTGAGTTTATTTTTCATGGTGACCCCTGTCGATGAGGAAGAGTGCATTCTCTGCTACTGGCTCCTTGACAACTTTCTGCATGAAATACCTGATTCAGCTTTTCAAGCTTTGGAAGACCAGATTATGAGTCAAGACATTTCCATTGTAGAATCACAACGACCACGACGCCTCCCTTTGGACCTGCAAACCGAAGTCCATCTGCCGAGCGATCGCTACTCTGTCGCTTATCGTAAATGGCTTAAACAACAGGGTGTCACCTTCGGCACTATCTAGAACTTCAATAGCGCTTAACGCTTAAGCCAACCGTATTGCCATCACAGGCAGCGCATGAATGAGAAACTAAAACCCCTCCAAGCTTTCCTAAAGCGTTGGTGACGGTTGCTGGTGAGTTGGTAGAGGGTACGAGGAGGGCGAGTGGAAAGAAACTACGCTTAGGTATTACTAATTTTTTTAAATTTAAACTAAATTTAAACGTGATATAATATCAGCCTATAAATCAAGCTTTTTGACTACACTCACCTAAATCAATTGGGTGACAACGGTGTGCATGTTACCGTGTGTTAAATATTTTTTTGTCCCAGATCCGCCTAAATAGTGCGGCTATCTGTCCGCTTGTTTGGATAGTAGCTGCAGCAGTGCTTGAGCGTATGGGCATGGGCGGCGCATGGTAGCCCAACAAGTCTACCAGCTCCACAATTCGTCAAATGGTATCCACTGCCAGCAGTGATTGCCGCTCTCGACACAAACACGAAATTCGTAGATAACGATGTACCAAGCAGATCTGGCTATAAGTAGCACCTATAACCCGACTTTAGTAACACTATCTATCTTAATTGCGGTAGTCGCCTCCTACACTGCCCTAACTCTTACCGAACGAGTGACTATAGCCTACGGAAGGGTCAGGCTTGCTTGGTTGATTGGTGGCGCAATTACTATGGGAATCGGTATCTGGTCGATGCACTTTGTCGCCATGCTGGCTTTTAGTTTGCCGATGCCGATCGCCTACGATGTGTGGACTGTAGTGTTCTCGACACTGCCTGCGATTATCGCTTCCGGAGGCGCACTTTTCCTCACCAGTCGTCGTGTTCTAAACATTCAGGAATTACTGATTGGGGGTGTGTTGATGGGCATTGGCATTGCGTCCATGCACTACATTGGCATGGCGGCGATGCGGACGCAAGCAAGCGCTCAGTATGACCCGTTGCTGTTGACGGTGTCTGTTGCGAGTGCCATTGGCGCATCGATTGTAGCGCTATGGATGGCGTTTGAACTGCGGACACAGAGCAGTCAAACCCGAAAATATCTCAAGACTCACATCTTGCACCAAGAATTTTTGATGTAAATTTATTACTCAATATGAAACCGAAAGCTTTGATTTGGCGATGAAAGCCAATAAAAATTAGGTAGCTTTTTTGTGCATCTTTTTATGTTGTCTATGTTTGTACGGTGAGGTGCAAGATATGAGAAGATTTTGAGTGCGTTTGTCATGGGGGGTGCAATCTCGGCGATGCACTACATTGGGATGGCTTCCGCCTCTTTCACACCGACTAAGGTTGCTGTGGCACCCGCTACCCAGGCAATGCAAGCTTCCCAAACCTGGTTGGCTGTTGGCATTGGGATTGCTACGCTAGTTATTCTTAGTCTTACGCTGCTGATACCAATGTACAGCGATTTTTAATTATATATAGGACTCATATTTGATTTTTGAAAAAAGTCCGTACACCTCTACCTCCCTTATTTCCTGTTGCCTGTTGCCTGTTGCCTGTTGCCTACCTCTACGAGCCAATTCAGAAATCAAACCGGATTCCTATATATGTACTTAGGGCTACAAATAACAGTGAGGATTCTTTCCTAGCAAAGAATTCTCACAGATCAGGCGTTGCTTGCGATTTGCAGCTTGCAACTGTTCTCTTACGCTTTAGGACGGCTCCCAAACTGCCGACTACCAGCGCGCCCACAATACTGGTGGGTTCGCCCACTGTTTTTGCTGCCACAATCTTGAAATCAGGTCCGTTGTCATTAGGAACACCACTCATACCAATTTAATGTGAAGCTGCATAGAAAAGGGCTTCTAAGATAAAGTTATAAGAACAGACAGACATCACTTGTTCAAGCGTGAGTTGGTCAAACAGCTCTTGAATGCGATGGCGTAAAGCT
>JAHHIB010000139.1 GCA_019359075.1 Kalymmatonema hyalinum WJT4-NPBG1 | reverse complement strand
GATCGCTGCCTTTATCCCCCTACTTAGTATATCTGTACCACTATTTCACATCTCTACTTACCACTTTGTCAATATTTAGATGCGTTTGCCCTGACGATCGCTTGACTTTCAAGACAGTCGCTACAAAGTTAAAATTTCTTTTATAAATGCTTTCTAAGAGAAATCACTAGGATTACTAGATATTTTTTTGAGAAAAAATACAATTTTATGCTATTTCTGCTGATTCAGAACGCTGCTTCATTAGGGCAAGCTAACTGTAGAACTTTTTATAAGGAGTATATCTATGACTCGTCAAAAAAGCACATCCCGCATTCTTAAAAAAGCTGAGTTAAGAACCTCTGGACTCAAGGCAATTGATCCAAACATGGATTTTGGGGATACTCGCAATTTACAAAATATGACACAACTCATTGAGTTATTACGCGCAAAAATTGATGCTTATAATACGGCTCTAGCTGTGATTGACTCTTCTAAAATTGAGATTACAGAGTTAGAAAAAATTTGGGCGAACTCTCTGAGAAAATGTTGATTGGGGTTGCTTTTAAGTACGGCAAAGATAGCCGCGAATATGAGATGGCGGGTGGTGTTCGCAAAAGCGAACGTGTCCGCAGAAGCTCGGTGAACCGCTTGAAAGCTGGTGCAGAGACATCTGCTGAGAAAAGTCAGACTGCGTAGTATCATCAATAGCTAAGAATAAGCGATGGCACGGAGTGCCCGCTTTCAGCGATCGCGCAAGGCGCTTGCCCCTTTGGGGCATCGCACTTTTTATGTTCACTGATTCTTTAATTGAAGTGCGATTTTACCTTTGTTTCAAAGGTATGAGGTTAAGGTTCTTGAGAACGCAGGTCATAATCTTAACCTACATCGCAATGCCCCAGATTTGTTTGAAACTGCTGTCGCATGGTCAAATCGTATATTTGGATATTGGGTTTGGGCTTCTAATTTTTACTGGTATTTTTAGGGTGGAATAGTTCACATCTTTTGCCTAGTCAATGAATTCTCTCGCTTGTCGTAAGACTTGTTCATAAAGAGTGCGGCTCACCCAATATTGGGCATTATCCATCATGGCATCGAGCAGAGGTTGCACTTGCGTAATAATCTCTCTATTTTTTGCCAATAAAAGAACACCTAAAGTACCAATGACCTGTAATCCCAAACTTTGAGCAACTTGGCGTGCTTCCCGTTCATCTAACAGAATTCGCTCTTCACCAGTTAAGAGTGCTAAAGCAATTGCTTCGCGTTCACCGTTATCTAATTTTAGTAGTATGTTGGGCGCTATAATTGAAACTGAACGAACTTGCAACCACCTGGAAGCAATTGCTTGCAACACAAATTCTGAGCCTGGAAACCCTGCAACAGTTGTTTCATGATATACAGCTTGGGGAATAACAATTTGACAAAATGCAGTCTCTAAAATATCAAGGCGATTAATAACTGCAAAATTTATCAGAGGCGTAGCGTTACAAATAACCGTCACAATTTCTAAAAACCTGCTTCAATTGTCTCAATATCTTGGGCTAAATCTGCTTCATTGTAATGACGTTCAATTTTGTTTTGCCCCAAAAGTTTCTGAAATTCCCATACAGACAAGTTAGCTAGGTGACGCGCTTGACTAAAGGTAAAAATATTCTGCACGTATAGCTGTAGGGCTAATTCCTGACGGATAGCCGGTTCACCTTGATTTAAGGAATCAGGTGAGATTTGCAAGTTTATTGGCTGAATAAATTGACTCATTTATATCAAACCTGAATAAATCTCAAAGCCAACGCATTAATTTTAACAATAATTCAACTTACACGAGAGTAAGTTTGTAGGTTTAGTTGACCAACGAAACCCAACACACTCATACCAATTCTGTATGAAGTTGCACAAAATAAAACGTCTGAAATCCTTGCTATATAAAGATATTATTATATGCATACTCACATAGAATTCGTATCACGCATAAAGCTATGCGATCGCGTAAAGGCGGGTGCTAAGTCGCAAAGCGTCCCGTGAGGGATACGCGCGATCGCCCTTCCAAGGCGCAATCAAGTAACATAGAAAGAGTCCGCAATGGCTACGCAACAGGTGAAAAGCCATGTCCGATATAGCTGCACCATAGGTAACACTACCGCCAACTCAGGCAGAACTTCCTTGTGATGATGGTATTCCTATGGAAACCCAAAGGCACAAATATCAGATGGACTTGTTGATTGAAACCCTAGAGTTGTGGTTAGGACAACGTGAGGATGGGTTTGTTAGTGGCAATATGTTTGTCTACTACAGTATGGCGCTCTTTCGGAACAAAGATTTTAAAGGACCAGACTTTTTTGTTGTGTTGGGTGTTCCAAAGGGAGAACGCCGCAGTTGGGTTGTTTGGGAAGAGGGTAAAGCACCGGACGTAGTGATTGAGTTGCTATCGGAAAGTACCGCCCAAGCAGATAAGAACGAGAAAAAGCTGATTTATCAAGCCGCAAATGCGCGTCCCAGAATATTTCTGGTTTGATCCGTTTAATCCTGATGATTGGGCAGGTTTCTCCATTCAACAAGGAGTTTACCAGCCCTTGGTTTCCAATGAGCGAAATCAGTTGGTGAGTCAGTCATTAGGGTTAGGATTGCAGCGTTGGCAGGGGAAATACAGAGGAGTGGAAACCGTTTGGTTACGTTGGGCGACATCGGAGGGAGAACTGTTACCTACTGCTGCGGAGATTGCACAGCAGGAACATCAACGCGCCGAACAGGAACGCCAACGCGCCGAACAGGAACACCAACGCGCCGAACAGGAACACCAACGCGCTGAACAGGAACATCAACGCGCTGAACAGGAACATCAACGCGCTGAACAAGTGCAGTCGCAGTTGCAGCAAACGGTACGAAATTTACTTCAGACAGGAATGACAGTGGAACAAGTCGCCAGGTTCACGGGTTTAGATGTTTCTCAAGTAGAGGAATTGGGCGATAGATAGCGCTGTAACAAACCAATCATGATCTCTGGTGTTTCCAGATGGGGCAGAACCCCTGCATCTGGAATTGCATGAAAATCTCGAATAGCACTAAGATTGAACTTTGCTAAACGCTGTCCTAGCTTAACACTGGTAAATTGTGCCTCCTTACCCCAAAATATCACTGTAGGAATGGTCAGTTGTTGAATATACAAACTTAAGTCAAAGTAAAGATCCCCCCGTAAAAATGCCAAGGCGGCAAATTTAGCATTGGGCTGTTGTGCAGAGGCTAAGTAAGCCTGTACCATTTCTTCGGAAACTCGTTCGGGTTTGGCAAACAAAAACCTTTGCAAAAAGTTGCGTACCGCCAATTCATTTTCTGCGCCCAGAGCATAAATGAGATTGTCCAACATCGGTGTATTTATTAATTGAAGAGGAAGTCTACGTCCAACACCTTGCCCAAAATCATCAAATCCAGAGGGACACACCAAAAACAGTGCTTGGAATAAAAAAGGATGGGCAATGGCGAGGCGAATCGCCAAACCAGCTGTTAATGAAGACGCAATCACCGTCACAGGTGGACGACAAGTATGTCTGATAAATTCTGCAATCGTCGTCAAATAATCGCTAATTTGGTAATCTCGCACAGGATGTGCAGATTCACCCCAACCAATTAAATCCGGGGCTAGCACCTTGTGCGTAGCGGCAAAAGCAGGATAAACTTTAGACCATTCATAAGCAGAAGCCCCGCCACCAAAATTATGGAGGAAGACTAGGGGAGGTAAATCTTCAGTTTCAGCAATCAACCAAGGTGCATTTGTTTGGGTATAGTAAACCATCAACCCCAAGGGGGTGTTGATGATTTTTTGTCCAAAGCCAGGGGGTTGAAACTGGAGCATCATGAATAAAGTTTAAACTCTTCTTTGTTCAATTTTCCCTTAGCTTGCAAATAGAGTTATTCGAGAGGACAGGGTGTAGGGTGTAGAGAAATACAAATGTATAGGGGTAGGTGAAGAGAAAAATTTACCAGAGATCTCAGTACGTAAGTGCTTTTGTGATCTTGTGGCAAGATCATGTAGTAAAAACACTCGCATAAGCCATACAATGTTAGGAAAGTTACTAGATGGGCGTTACAAAGTTGTCGAAGTCCTCAGGGCTGGAGGATTTGGTGAAACTTACATTGCTGAAGATACACGCCGTCCAGGAAATCCCAAGTGTGTTCTCAAGCTGCTGAAACCTGCGAGTTCTGACGCGTACTGCTTGGAAGTTGCTAGACGTTTATTTAATAGCGAAGCCGAAATTTTGGAACAATTGGGCAATCATGACCAAATTCCCCGTCTTTTAGCTTATTTTGAAGAAAGTAAAGATTTTTTTTTGGTGCAAGAGTTGATTGTAGGGCGTCCACTCAGCACGGAAATGCAAGTTAGTCAACCTTGGACTGAAAGCCAAGTTATTCAAATGCTACAAGATATTTTGGGTGTCTTGGGGTTTGTACATAACTATGGTGTTATTCATCGCGACATTAAGCCAGATAATTTAATCAGACGTGACAAAGACAGCAAATTAGTTTTAATTGATTTTGGCGCAGTTAAACAAATGCGTTCTCAACTCGTAGCATCTCCTAGCCAAATAACTGCTACTGTTGCTATTGGTACTCCTGGCTATATGCCAGCAGAACAAGCGCAAGGTAAGCCACGGCACAATAGTGATATTTACGCGGTAGGTATGATTGCCATCCAAGCAATGACGGGACTATTGCCAACTCAATTTCAGGAAAACCAGGAAACAGGAGAAGTGATTTGGCAACATCAGGCGCAGGTTTCTCCCGGACTCGGGGCGATTATGCAGAGGATGGTGTGCTATCATTACCGCGATCGCTACCAGTCAGCGACAGAAGTATTGCAAGACTTGCAGCAACTCACAAATCCCCTACTAGCAACGCAACTATGGATTCCGCCTACATACATATATAACGCTGCGCCTACGTCAAATATACCTGTTGCAGTATCCCAGCAACCATCCTCAGTACCTGTTTCTGGTGCAATAAACCACTCTCGACTATTCCCAAAACCACCAACTTGGCTAAATCCAACTCTATCTGTGGTAAGATTCTTACCCTTTATCGGTGCATTTGGATTATTTTTATTTAAAGCTGCTACCTGGCTAGTATTACTAGGTGTTGTTCTGGTAGCTTTTGGAGCAGGACTATTTTTTCTACGCTCTTGGTATCCTAGATTAGGGCGAGATTACGATGCCATTTTTGCTGTTGTGTTTTGCCTGTCTGGCATACTTCTTTTATTTCAAGATTCTCGGTTCTATGGCACTCAAGAAATACCAATTGGTCAATCTTTGCTAGCCGGAGCAGGAGTTTTTTCTGTCGCTGAATGTATTCGTTTACGTGGGAGGTAATAAAGAATTTACTTGATTATTTTGAGGTGCTTACCATTAACTACAACAAATCAGTCATCAGTTGGCGGTTAACTTTTTGCGTTCAAGTTTTAAACTATCAGAGACCTCAAATATGCTCAATCATCAAGTCAATTCTTTAGGCATTATTTTAATAGCTGTAGCACTCTTTTTATCCGCTGTACCATTTGTACGTCCCAACTTATTTCAGCGTAAAGATATATTGTTAATTATTGTATTTTTTATCTGTGGTTTCATTCTCCTGTTTCCAAACAGACTGTACACCCAAGGTCTGACACAATTTAATTTTATTCTTTTGATATTTCCTGCTGTTTTCTACACTTTTGAAAGCTTGCTTTTACGAAATAAAAAAACTAGATAAGAGTCACAATATCCTTAATTATTCAAAAGTCAAGTGTGGTTGCATCAAAGTACTCAAATGTGGCAAGGCAACTTTTATAGCAAGTCTAGTCAGAGGGAAAAAATCAGTCTATATGATGGTGAACTTATGAAGAATGATCGTCATAATAATTTTGCACTGGATAAGCGTGAGAAATGAATTGTGGCTAACAACAATCGCTCTCAATGGGACTTAGGCAGATTCATCCAAACCCTCACATATTTTGAGGTCATCCCTTTTCTCAACTGGATACAGGATTTAATCCAAGGTCGTTCTGATAGTAGCAGCGATATACCTGATGGAGCAAAACAAATGGGTGTAATACTAGTAGCAGGTGGAACAGGTGGAGTCGGTCAGCGAGTGGTACGACGACTGGTGGAACAGGGCTATAAAGTACGTGCGCTTGTGCGAGACATCGACAAAGCACGGTCAATTCTTGGTAATGAGGTTGAATTAGTTGTCGCAGATATTACCAAACCCGAAACTCTGACTTCCTTACTCATGGCTAATATCCAAGCTGTGATTTGCGCCACAGCCGTGCGCGTGCAACCAGTAGAAGGAGATACGCCAGAACGCGGTAAATACTATCAAGGCATCAAATTTTACCAACCAGAAATTGTTGGCGACACTCCTGAAAATGTGGAATACCAGGGGGTGAAAAACTTAGTAGAAGCTGCTGCCAAATATCTGCCGAAAGCAGGTAAACAACTATTATTTGATTTCACAAAACCATCAACCGAATTGAAGAATACTTGGGGTGCGGTGGATGATGTCGTGATGGGTGGCGTGAGTCAAAGTAATATTCAATTGGTGGAAGAGACAGCTTTGTTTGCTGGTAATGTCTCAACCGCCAACTCTGGGGGATTTGCTTCTGTAAGAACGAAAAATTTCACTCCTCCTTTCAATTTGTCCGGTTATGAAGGTGTGGAACTGCGCTTAAGAGGTGACGGGAAGCGTTACAAATTCCTTCTGCGTACAGAGGCACAATGGGATGGTGTTGCCTATAGTTATTCTTTTGACACAGAGGCGAATACCTGGATAGATGTCCGCATTCCCTTTGCTGATATGGTTCCGGTATTTCGTGCCAAAACATTAAAAGATGGCTCCTCAATTGATGCTAGCAAAATTTGCTCATTTCAACTGATGTTGAGCAAGTTTGAATATGACGGCGAATTAAATCCCAAATTTTCTCCTGGTGGTTTCACCTTGCAGGTGGAATCAATTCAAGCTTATGGTGGGACAAATTTACCACAGTTTGTCTTAGTGAGTTCAGCAGGTGTAACTCGTCCTGGACGCCCCGGAATTAATTTGGATGAAGAACCGCCAGCAGTCAAATTAAATGACCAATTAGGAGGAATTTTAACGTGGAAGTTGAAGGGAGAAGATAGTTTAAGAGAAAGTGGAATTCCTTACACGATTATCAGGCCATGTGCGCTGACAGAGGAACCAGGGGGCAAGGAATTCATTTGTGATCAAGGTGACAATATCAGGGGAAAAATCAGCCGCGAGGATGTCGCCAAGTTATGTGTAGAAGCGCTACAACAAAAGACAGCGTGTAACGTCACGTTTGAGGTGAAAGAGGGAGAAAATACCGCTAGTTCTCTTGACTGGCAAAGGCTGTTTTCTCAACTGCAACCAAACTTACAGTAGGGTGCGTGATAGTGCGTTCATGTTAGTCATCTTTTATGTCATGTTAATGCACCGCACGTCTAACCTTATAGTTGGAGCAAAGCGATGAAACGTATTGGGCTGGTAGCATTAGCCCTGTTTTTGGTGATTATGCTTTGGGGCGGAGTGTTTTCAAAGACCGCCTCATCTCAGCAAACAGAATCCCGCTTCTACAACTTAGAAGCGGACTTTAATCGTCTGGAGTCGCGGGTTAGCCAGATTGAGGCGCGACTCGGTCAAAGCGGTCGGGTACCTTCTGGCGGTACACCGACTACACCGTCATCGTCTACACGTTCTAGAAGAACTGTATCGCAGTCAGAACGAGATAAGATGTTCGATAGATTGGCAACTCTAGTAATAGAACTCAAGCAGCAAGTCAATCAGTTAGAGGCGCGAGTCGGTAAATTGGAGAAACGCTAGCGAGAATTGTGATGACATTACCCATTCAAGAAATTGTACTAGCGCCAGGAGAGGGCAACCACCTGACAATGGGCAATAGCGAGGTGACATTCAAAGCTGTTGGTGGTGACACTCACGGTCACTTGGGTGTGTTTGAAAACTTAATACAGCCAGGGGGAACTGCGCCGGGACCGCATATTCATCGCCACATGGAAGAGATGTTTTATGTCCTGGAGGGAGAGGTTGAAATCCTAGTTGGTCATCAAAAAGTGCAAGGTCAACCCGGGGCGTTTGTACTGGTTCCTCGGGCTACACCTCACGCATTTGCCAACCGGGGAACAAAGCCTGCGAAGTTGCTGATTATGTTTACTCCAGGCGGGGAACGCGAAAAGTATTTTGAGGGTTTGGCGGAACTGATGAAAAATGGGCAGAAGCCAGATAAAGAAGCCCTGCTGGACTTGATGCGGCAATTTGACCAAGAACCAGTCGAAATTGAGCAAGCATAGTCTTTTGGGCTGGCTGTAAGCAGAAAAGCAAAGCTATGATCAGCCGCTATGCAAATTGCAGAAAAATTTTTGAGAATGTATTCCCTGGCAGAGTCTGGGAACACAGAGTCATATGGAGTCCGCTTAATTGCTTATAAATCCCACATTTACCCCACCCGCCTGACGGCACCCTCCCCTTATCAAGGGGAGGGTTGGGGAACTCACCGATTGCCTGTGGGGATTAGGGGCAGGGTATTTTTTTATAAGTGGTTATCCGGACTTGATATCAGGTTGAGAAACCGAATTTTTTTTGAAAACTGCATCAGTTGATTTTGCTGCCAACTATTACTTTTGCACAGGCGAAGGAAATAACTTTCACCTTCAAAACAACTGTACTCAACCTGAACCCAGGAGAATTATGTCTACCCAAGCTAATCCTATAGCTCGCCCGCCAAGATGGACGGGCTAGAAGCCCATCCCACAAGAGTCTAAAACTGTATTCTCTTTAATTGAGAACCCCTGTCTGTTTGTTGCCCCAAGCAGACGGGGTTTTAGTTTGGAGATAATTTTCAACCATAGTCAAGCGTTCTTGGTGTAGTAGTGTTGTATTTTATAGCAGTCCTAAATCATTTGTGAAATACCTCCCCCAAGTCTGCCTTGTCCTCCAAGTCTGTCCTTGTCTCCTACTTTTCACGAATCAAATAGGATTGCTTTATCTGTTACCTGTAGTAACAACGCTCAATCCAAATTCGCATTTCTTCTTCAGAACCAAAACAAGCAGAACGTCCTGTTAACGGGTCGTAGGCGTGCCAAGAAAAAGCACGACCACGACGGTCTGATTCTTGCCATACTTGCAGTTCAGAACTGCTCACCAGCCATATTACAAAATGTTGCCAAACGTTTTTTATCTTCGGCAATATTTCTTTTGAAAAATTAAAGATTTGCATAGCAAAATTTCCTCAGTAAACTTGAGAAGTTTTGAGTGATGAGTACTGAGTGCTGAGTGAAAATGGTTCAGCACTAAGCAGTGATTGTTTATTACTGTTTGGTGAACTATTACTTTTACCTTCGCTCAGGAATTGAACAGTGAGAAGGTACAGTTTTTGCAGATTTGTACTAGAACAGTTATGCACCTTGACAACTGTTCTAGTCAAAATTCACCCAACTGTACCATGCACAACAATTGAAAATCGCTTATATTGCCAGTAATAGTGCTGTTGTCGTCGTTGATGAGTGCGCCAAAATGAAGATTTTTTTAGATCGGCAGTCACCTAAGCCTATTTATTTGCAGATACGCGATCGCCTGAGTAGTCTGATTAAATCTGGCGCACTCCAAGGGGGCGATCGCCTCCCCTCAATCCGCTCTTTAGCAGAAAATTTGCAAGTTAATAAACTCACCATTATTGAGGCATACAACGTTTTAGAAGCAGATGGAGTGATTTGCGCTCGTCAAGGTTCTGGTTATTTTGTTAACACTCAGCCTCTGGTGTCTGCCAACCTGAAACCAACATTTGCCCCAGAACAAGAGGTCATCATTAAAGAGCCAGGAGGCAATTCTTTTTTCGATATGCATATGGCAGCAGTGCAAGCACAAGCGCAGCCAGGAATGATTGATATGAGTTTTGGCTTTCCTCGTCCGCCAAAGAATTTAATGCAAATTGCCAAACGAGCGCTCAAGCAGGCAGATGCATTATCTAAATACGACTTGCCACAAGGACAGTTAACGCTACGCAGACAAACTGCTCAAATGTCGGTACATCAGGGACTGGATGTCTCACCGGAGGATTTAATTATTACCAATGGCTCTGAGCAAGCTCTGTCATTGGCAATGTATCATTTTGTGCAACCCGGAGATTGGGTGATTGTGGAAGCTCCTACCTATTTTGGAGCGATCGCCATCCTAGAAAACTTAGGAGCCAAAATCATTGGTATTCCCATGACAGCCGAGGGGATGAATCTGGAGTTGTTAGAGCAATACCTCAAGAGCCATCGCCCGAAATTAATCTACACCATTAGTACCCTACACAATCCTACCGGTTTGACGACAACTCAGGCACATCGCCAAAAATTGCTTGCCTTAGCCGAAGAATATGAATGTCCTATTTTGGAAGATAATGCTTATGAAGGGTTGAATTTCGAGCCTGTACCAGCGCCCATTAAAGCTTTAGATAAACACGATTTGGTGACTTACGTCGGTACCTTTTCTAAAACTTTTATGCCTGGGTTAAGAGTGGGCTATATGGTAGTTACAGGCAAGCATTATCAAGCAATTTTGGAGCGGAAGTTATTCCATGATGTCCACGTATCCACGGTTTCCCAGGCAATAGTGAGTGAATACCTCGCATCAGGACATTACCGCCGTCACCTCAGCCAACTGCGAGCGGAAAATATCCATAGCCGCAATATTATGCTGCAAGCCATGGAGCGTTATTTTCCCGCACAAGCAAAGTGGACGGTTCCCAAAGGAGGCTTATTTCTTTGGGTGCAATTACCAGCCGATATTCCTATTGAGGCAATGACTAAGGAAGCCTTGTCACAAAATGTGCTGATTTTCTGTGGTTCCGCATTTTTTCCAGATAAACAGGGTTATCCAGCTATGCGACTGACTTTCGCCAACTCACCACAGGACATCGAGCAAGGTATCTCTATTTTGGGTAAATTGTTGAAAAAACATCTTGACAAAAGTGGCGAGAGGATGGTTAGGTCTCAAACGCTTGTTCATAGTATTTAGATCCTCCGTAATCTCTCAAGGTGTCGATCGCCAAGTTATGTGATTGCAACGACAAATTGTTGTCCTTCCTGAGAAATTGAGATGCTATGGCTGTGCTCCCAGAAATTCGAGACAGGTTTTGACAAAAATAGACATGAAGTTTTGGTTCCAATGGGCAAGACTTTTTGCCTTTTGTAAGGCATTCTCCGTCAGTCCATAAGCCTCAGCTTGTGCTATTAACAAACCTTCCCATGTTGGTGTGGTGCTGATCTTTGCCACTCCTAACTGAGAGAGTGTAATGGCATTGAGTTGATGTTCTAGGTGTTTGGGAAAGACTAATTGAGGAATGCCTGCAAGTAAACAAGTAATAGCCGTTGTTGAGCTTCCGTGGTGAATTGCCAAGGACTTTCCCGCTAGAACTTCGGTTAAGGGTTTGAAATCACATTGAGGTCTAAGGGTTTGCAGCACCAAGTCACGGTACGGATAGTCATCGTATAAATAAGCCCAAGCAGGACCATCGCTGGAGTGCAGATTTTTTGGAATAGGTGTAATGTGTACGCTAAGATACTGCTGACACTCAGTCCGCAGATACCGATAAGGATCTAATTCAGGAATGCCAAAGATAAAACTGGCATCCCCAGACAGAACTTCCCCTAAGAGTGTATCTGACTTAACAACTTCACGAACCGTGTTGCTAAGTTGCTCTTGGCGCTTTTCTGATTCAGACGGGGTGGGAAATCTTAAGGGCGGAAATACTTCAATGGGTGGTGGTACTGCAAAGCTGTCTCCTGTGACAATTGTGGGTATAATATTGCGAGCTGCCAACACTAAACCAGGCGCAAAATCAGTAATAACTAAGCTTGGTTTAACCTCTAAAAGAACAGATTGCCATGCCTGTAGGTGCGATCGCAGTAGATTCGCATTACCAAAACCAAACGTTTCCAGGATATCTGCGAACGTATAGGATTCAGACCTTCCAGAAAATGGCAGGAGCGGGGCACAAACAATTTTCCACGGAAAACTCATGCCTTTGATTTTGTAAGACTTCAGAGCAAAGACTGGTTCAACTCCGTGAGACTCCAGTGTCCGAGCTAGTGCCGCCAAACGTTGAATGTGTCCCTGTCCTCCTCCCAGTTCCCATCCAAATAGGACTTTCATCAATTTTTACTGTTTTTTGGATGCTGCCTTTTTCTTAAGGGCGATGGAAAACAGACCCGCCAACAACCAACCACCTATGGTTGTTGGTTCCGGAACCGGGGTGGTAGTGCGTTGAGAAAGCTGTGGTTTGCCAGATATAGAGTATATAAAAGGACCTCGTTCGGCAAAGCCCCTAAAATCCGGTTCGGCAAAATCCGGTCTAGGAATGTTACGGATGGAAAAATTCGTTTGTACGGTATCGCTCTCCCTTTGAGATCCGAAAATGAATAAGCTTGTTGCCGTGCCACCATAGCCGCTTATATCTGCTAGCGAGAATTGGCGTCCTAGGAAGTTAAAATTAAAATCTGTCAAAGGAAAAAAAGAGAGATTAACAGATGCTGGAGGCACTATGACGGGTGTTGATGCGTCATCAAAGCTGTAAAAACCTGAAAGCGGCTGCTCTATAAGTAGTGGTGGTCCGCCGTAGTAAGCTGTTTGAGTAACGTCAGTGATAGTGAAATCAACGGTGATGACTGCAGCACTTGCTGGGTTAGCTTTCATTGCAGTGAGACCCAAAGCAACGCCAGCAGTAGTAACTGCTAGTTTTTGATTTAGCTTCATTTTTTTCTTCAGTATGGGTTACCTATGTCACAAGAACACGCTGTATAGACTTACCCCTTATGTCTCTTACTTTTACCAAGTACTGGTAGAAAATTTACCTTGATTTATAAAATATTTTCTCAAGCTTCATTGGAACTTTATAGATGTAGGCGCTTTGCGGTAAAGATGTCGGTAAATATCAAGGCTTCTGGACTCATTTAGGACATTGCCACGGGGGAACTTTAGACTCAATCCCCCCTGGTTATATCCGCGCTTTTACTCTCGCCAACACGTGGCAACTGGATCATCGCCAAAGTCGGATGATGAGACTAACCCCAACTGCCCAGCCAACCGATACCATCCAGCCTGCTAGAATGTCGCTGGGGTAATGCACACCCAGGTACAGGCGCGTCCAACCGATAACCAATACAAAAATTGTCCCGACAATCAAAACCAACCAGCGCCATCGGCTACCCCAAGTTAAAATGACTAAGACTGCCACGAACGTCATGCTCGACATTGCATGACCGCTAGGAAATCCGTAGTCAAATTCTGGTGCAGGTGACTCCCATAAGTGGGGACGGACTCGATGCAGCAGTACCTTCGCTGTCCGGTTGATGATGATGCTACCCAGTAAGGTGACAATCAAGTAAGTGAGCGATCGCCATCGTCGGCGGTTAAATAGCAGTAGCGCGGTGACAGTCGCAATCGGAAACACACCCCAAAACACACCCAATTTAGTCAGCATTGTTACCACAACGTCCAATTGAGGATTGGCTGTGCTGTGAACTGCCAACAGTACCGGTACATCCCACGGGAAGCCACCTTCATTCTCCCAAACATCCTCTGCCAGTTCCCCGAAAACCTGCAAAGGTAAAAAGACTCCGAGCAATAGCAGCAGCAGCGATCGCCAATGGGTAATCAGCAGTTGCTGGACAAATCTGAAAAAAGATTGCAAAAGCTGCCAGAGCCGTGCGTTAAACATTCACTACCTAAACCCTACTCAGGGATGGGGAATTCCGCCGAACTAGTTAAGCGTCAAACTCTCTATCGGTCTAATGTACCCTTATCTAACCAGTGCCAGATATTTTAAACAATTTTTCTAATCAAAAAATGCCTAAAAACAAGTTTAACTATGAAGCTTTGAAAACTGTCCTCAAGACCAGAGAATTTCCGGAACCTTAGAGAAAAAACCAGTAGTCCTATACCAAGAAGAACTTTAAAAACAAAAGGGGTTAAACAATGTTGATTAACGTGGCTTTGATTGCTTTCGTAATTCTGTCTGCGCCTGTTATCTGTCGTGCAACAGAGGTCAAAAACACCAGAAGAACTAAGTGAGTACTAATCTAATATATAGCAATCCTAAATCATTCCTGAACAACAAGATTCCCGACTTCTTTAAGAAGTCGGGAATCTAATCCATCTGCACTGGAATTAAGCAGCAACAGGCTCCAACAACTGAATGTTGGAAAAGATAATTTCCTGAATGGATGTTTTTCCTTGTGTCTCGGTGCGAATTTCTCGGCGATTTAGGATGAAGTAATCGCCTACCTTTTCGTACTCATCTGTAAACTCGCTTCTTCCGCCTTTTTGTTCGCCCGTTTTCGGGTCGTGGTAAACAGAGTCATATTGATGAGACAGGTAGCCTTCTCCTGTATCGTGACTGCTGAAGGTGTCAATCGTCACAACAACATTGTGGATATGACGGTGGACGTGGCTCACTTCATTGTTACGGACTTTGTAGCGATCGCCCTCGGACTTACCGCCTAAAAGAATCTCAACGGCACCAGTTTCATCAGTCGCACCATAGCGAAATGTATTTGCGCTGTGGGTTTCTTCAAAAGAGCGACGAATGCGGTGAATGGCGATCTCCCATGCTTGATTGTTAATGAACTGCTTCGCTTCCTCGTCTTCTACCTCAAAAACTTCCGCCTTGAGATTCGAGTTAACGCGAATTTTGCCTGTAAACACCTGCTCATCCTGTTTATAGGTGACATCTGCGGTGTAACCAGGGAAGTTTTTCTCCCAAGTGTAACGGTTTTCGTATGCAGCACGAAAAAGTTCTTGAGCAGAAACTTGTGTTGCTGTCATTGTTTCTCCTATTGTCACCTGTTATGTTAGCTTTTTACCTTTGCTGCTATTAGCATAGAAGTAATTATGAAGTTTCGCATAGACCCCAAGTGGGTACACCTATGGTATGGTTCATTCTCTTCAAACTGTATTTCATGAAATAGCTTCTGTCAGCAATGAGCAAGAACTACGACTAGCTGTGACAGATACAGTGGGGGAGTATTTTGGCGTTCAGCGTTGGGGTATCCATTTGCTGGATGAGCCGTTCCCACCAGAGGTTGATGTTCAAGCTGTTCCAGGTGTGTGTATGGAAAGCAACCCTGTTGGGCGCTTCGTAGTTGAACGTCATGCTCCTGTTCACGAGCAATTGGTGTTACCAACAGGAGACTGGAAGCATTTTTGCTCGCGTCATGACCATGAACACGTCATGAGTGGACCAATTGTCTGTGATGGTCGTCTTGTCGGAACGCTTAACCTCGCCCGTGAGCATGGTACTGCTGCTTTTAACGTGAACGATTTAGCTGACATGAGTGCTTTATGCCTTCATGTTTCCGCAAAACTCGCCACCTTACGCGCGAAACCAAAAACATCCCTGTGTCCGTTAGCAAGTCGCCTGACTCCCCGTGAATTAGAAATTGCTGAGTTGGTGGCGCGGGGGTTAACGAATGCGGAAATTGGCGAAAAACTTTGGATCACACAAAATTCTGTCAAGCAAGCGCTGAAACGGATGTTCCGCAAGCTAGAAGTTTCGGCGCGTGCTGAGATGGTCGCAAAGCTGCAAGATCCTTTGGGAGCAGTTATCAGTTAACTGTTAACTGATAACTGATAACTGATAACTGATAACTGTTAAGATTCGCGTCCAGGTGCCCAAGTATCACGCCATTTCACGGTACCTTCTTTGGCAATCACCCAACGGCGATTCATCAGATTTTCACGCAAAGGCGATCGCCCTTCTCGCAACATAGCGTATTTATAACTAATCAACTTGCCAGCACTTTCATCAAAGGGAATCTCAGCAAACCATGTATTAGAGTTGATGTACTCCAGAGGATATCCCTTGCCAATATCCCAGTTGCCTAATTCCGGACAATCTCCAATCACAACGATAGTTTCACCCAGTTGAGTTTGTACACCATTGAGTTGGACTCGCACAATCGTTTGCCCTTTCACCCGTTCTCCAACACGGCTTAAGACGATCACGCCCCGCTCTTCGAGTTGCAAGTCATAAATTTTACCGTCTTTTACTTCATACTTGTTGCGAGTCATCACACAGGTGTGTTCGCCATCAGGCAGTTCTGTTTCTACCTCTGGTATGGTGACTGCTTCACCCCTGTTTAGTAATACAAAGCACAAAGAGTCACGATAGCGACGTACGTAGGAGTAAACATCCGGCGTGATATATTTTTGCCATTGGCTACCCATCGAAATCGCTGGATTGAGTCGCCGTAAGCCAGAAAGTAGCCTCATGTAACGATAAATTTCACTATCCGTATCCCAATTTTCCATCATGGGACGGTTGTATGGGTCTTGACCTCCATTAGTGTCATCGTGGAGATATTGTTCCGTCCCATAATAGATACAAGGAATACCACGAGAAGTCATAATCAGGGTAATTGCCACTTTCAGTATCGCTGGATCAGAGTTCAGCGATTGGAAACGGGGCATATCGTGGTTGTCAATGAAGGTAATTAATTCTGTCGCTCCGTTGTAGCGATAATCTTGGTCAAAAATCTCTTGAATCAGATGAAATCCACCTTCTGCACCTTGTGCTAAAGCTTCCCTAATGGCAACGCACAGCCCAAAGTCTAACATCGTCATGCCAGAATTATTGGCAAATTCTACAGAGCGATCGTCATAGGGATGGCTGAAAATCCATTCACCAAAAATAAACACATCTGGTTTGTGATTGTACATATCACCAGTGAATTCTTGCCAAAACCAGATGGGCATATGCTTAACAGTGTCTACCCGCAGTGCATCCACACCCCGGTCTAGCCATTGTTTTATTGCCGACTTGATATAATTACGATATTCAATGTTGTTCTCGTTAAAAGTTGCAAGACCGGAAAGTTCACAGTTTTGTACTTGCCATTCGTTTTCCCAGTCTTGCACTTCGCCATAGTGGTGATACCAGTGCTGCTCATCATCGTTAAAGTCAGCAATTTTCACTCCATCGTCGTATAATTCACCTTTAGTACCACTAATATCAGGTGAGCTGTGGTTGCAGACAATATCCAGCACCAGCTTCATCTTGCGCTCATGCAGTTCGGCAATTAACCTATCAAAAGTTGTATTTCTTGTTTCTTGGGTTTTGTTTAAAGAAGGCTCTTCTTCGTTAGCAATGAAGCGAGGATTCATCCGCTTAAAATCCTTCGTCCAATAGCCATGCATTGCGGCATTGCCAACAAACAATTCTTCTATTTGCTCAAACAGAGGAGTTAACCAAATCGCAGTCACTCCCATGCTTTTAAGATAGTCTAACTTGTCGATGACGCCTTGCAAATCACCGCCCCAGTACTTACCCCAATCTTGTCGAGTTGGATCATACAGTTCTGCATTTTCACCTTCGCTGTTTGAGCGATCGCCATCATAAAAGCGATCCACCACAATAAAATAGAGAGTTTCCTGACGAAATTCAATATCTCTTGTGTAGAGGAACTCTAGGTCAATTTCTGTCTCTGATGGTGGAGTTTCTATAATGGCAGCGACTTCTGCCTCTGCATCTTCTACCTTGTATTGATCTTCGGAAAACAGCGATGGAGGAGTATTTACCATATGAGGATGAAAAATTTTACGCAACTAAGGTTTGGAGATAAATTAGCAATCTACTTCTAAGTAGTATGTGTTACTACAAATTCTGGTATTATCTAATCTTTCTTAAGAAAGAGGTATCTATCCCTGGCTAGTTTCTAAATATACCTATACTCATATACCTATAGATAGAGGATAAAGCAGAGAGAATAGAATAATGGTCTGTCAAGAAAAAATTGAGTGCTAGAGGTCATTTATAAAGTAAAAATAGAATTCTTGTAGGGTGTGTTAGGCGCGCCCTTTCGATAGATTTGTAAGGACAAACATGTTCAAAGCGCCTAACGCACCGCCATATAACATGGTGCGCCCTTGAGTCAGCCGTAACGCACCCTACTTAAGATTTACTTTATAAATCAACTCTTAGACGTGTATTGTAGTAAGCGCTTACTACGAAGCCCTCAACTCAAACTAGACAGACTAGCAGCAGCTAGAATTGATGCTTGTTTTTCGCAGAGTCAAGCTCAGGCGATGGCACAGAGTGTCGGCCAAGGAGCGATCGCCTTTTGGGTACTGCACAAAGCGCGATACGCGTAGCGTCAAGCCTCCGGCTTATCGCCTACATATTGATTACATCATTACTCTAAGGAAAGCAATTGGGGATAGAGGATTTAGATAAGGGGAATTCTATAGTAGTTCTCAATTGGGTGCAATACAGGTTGTAGGGGCTGTTCTTTGCCCATACGTGTCAACAATCACGTTGAAATACGCAATTTCCCGTCTTGTAGATCCCCCAACCCCCTTTTTAAGGGGGCTAAGATTTTATTTCCCCCCTTTTTAAGGGGGCTAAGATTTTATTTCCCCCCTTTTTAAGGGGGGATTAAGGGGGGATCAAAAATCTAGATGGTACATCAAAAATGATCAAATGCTTGCCAATAATGGCTTTTGGCTTAAGTTGACACGTATAGGCAAAGCCTTTGCCCCTACCGTGTAGCGTGTATTCTATGCGAGTGAGAATCGCTATATTCGCCTGGGCGTGGTGCTGTGTTACTGCTCACCCGGAATTCACGGCAAGCTGGCTGTATGTAATTATTAAATTATTAAATTATAAAATTAATTAAATTTCCTGCAACCGCTGAATGATGCCAAGCGGACGATTATTAAGACCTAAAAGCTGCGACTCTATACTAGTGACAACAAACTTATGCCTAAAATAGACCCCGCCAAGTTGAAAAAAGTCTCTGTCAGCCTTCCCTTTGGCATCGGTTCCGCTGAATGGGAAGCCGATCCAACAGAGCGTCGGGCTGCATGGTCGTTGTATGTTGAACTTGTTACTCGTATTGCTGTTCAACCTTTGGAAATTGACGAAGGACTGTTGCGTGAGGCGCTGACATCTTTATACAGTCTGTTTGGCATAACACGGGAAGTCCTCAAACAAGCCGGACCAGATGTTGGTGCATCCCGCGAGTCAGTTGGAGGCATTGCTATAGCCGTGCTGAATAATGGTTTGCGCCCCATTCTTGCTAAATGGCATCCACTGTTGCAGACATGGGAAGCACAGCGTCCTCCTCACCTCAGTCCTAAAGAGCATGAGCGCAATTGGTCTGAGGAAGGAAATTTGCGGGCTGAGTTGGAAGCGTTGAGAAGGGATTTGGAACAATATGCTCATGCCTTAGCACAGATTGCTGGTGTAGAGAATTAGTCAAGAAAAGTTGAGGTATGAGGATGTCCCAATATAACGTATTTCTTTGTCACAACAGTGACGACAAGCCGGAGGTAAGACAAATTAGGGATAAGCTACGCCAGCAAGGTATTGAAACTTGGATGGATGAGAAAGATATCATAGGGTTTGACGATTGGAAGAAAAAGATAAAAGAAAATCTTTCTCAGATGAATGCTGTAGCTGTATTCCTTGGTTCCTCAGGGTTTGGAGAGTGGCAAAAGCGGGAAATAACATGGACTGAGGAAGAAATATCTCAGCGAAATAACAACCTTTTCACGCTTATTTTCACGCTTCTTAGACGAGAAACTACGCCTCGTGTAGGATTGGTTATACTACCTAGTTGCCAAAAAACATTCCAAGAAATTCGGAATCAGTACGCCTATACACCATATGATTGGTTATTTAAGCATCACGCGGTAGATTTGCGCACATCTAAAGCTCCAATCCAAGAACTAATTGGAGCTATAACAGGACAGCAGTGGCAGGTCGATGACTCCAGTAGAGAAGTTATTGAAACTCAAAACACCCCGCAAAATCAACGAGATGATTCAGGTGATGACCTTAGTAGCGAAACCGGTGTAAACTACACACAACTGCGCGATTTCCTAAAAGCAGGACAGTGGAAAGAAGCGGATGAGGAAACTCTTGCTGTCATGCTCAAGGCAACTGGCAGAGAAAAAGAAGGCTGGCTCTCTAGTGAATCCATCGAAAACTTTCCCTGCACTGACCTCCGCACAATTGACCAACTTTGGGTAAAATACAGTGAGCGGTGCTTCGGCTTTAGTGTGCAAAAGCGCATTTGGGAAAGTGTGGGTAAAGACGAAGAAAAGTTTGGCGATCGCGTGGGTTGGCGCAAACAAAAAATACTTAAATGGAAATTTTGGCTGGATTACAGTGAATTAACCTTCACAAATGCCCCCAAGAACGCCCCAAACGGACATCTCCCGGCGCGGATCGCTTGGCGTGTTGAAACCGCGGGTTATCCGGTTACGGGTAATACGGCATGGGTTTGGCATGAGTTTTTTTCATGGGCACCCCGAGAACACCTCTCTTCTCTCGCGTCCAGACTTGTAAACTGTAACATATAAGGCTTACACAGAATTGTAAAGATTCGCAAACAAGTGATTACCCACGAAGTATTGCGGTTTCTACGTTTCCGTTACCTGGCACTGAATCTAAAGAGGATCTTTTTGTTGTACTTGTAGTACGATGCTGGCAAATTGTGGGTTATAACAATTAGCGAAGACAAACTTGCACGCTACTTCTTCTATTTCTTGGTTCGTTGCTTTCCACTCATCCCAAGGTAGTTTCATTTGTCCTGGCGAGGATTTCTTTCCTTTTGTTTTTGCCTTCAACCCTGTTAATAACAGGACTTACGCAACTGTCACAAGCGACGGTGCGGCTGCGCCGCACCGAGCGCCAAACAACTAGACAATAAACATGGGAACATTCGGGCGTTTTAGTTGCTGAACTAAATAATTGGACAATA
>JAHHIB010000137.1 GCA_019359075.1 Kalymmatonema hyalinum WJT4-NPBG1 | reverse complement strand
CAAAACCTTACTGTAGCGACTTTTCGGAAATTTTTATCCTTTCTCTTTTTAAGAAATGAAATGTGGATTGCTCCCACCTTCTTTTGAAGACACAATATTAAATATTTGTCAATGCGTAAGTCCTAGGGTATCACCAATAGAATGATGGGGTTTAAACTCACCGAAAGCTTGAGGAACAGGATACCAAACCCCAGGATGCCTAACAGTGCTGGTAGGGAGAGGAGAAAAAATGCTAGGACTGAAGCAATGATTAAAGCTTCTCGGCGAATTGGTAAAGTAGCATAGTATTCCAAGGTTCCAGAAAATCGCATATAGGCAAATCGATCTGCCATTTTGTTTAAGTTACCGAACATCAGCGTCATCACAAGATTTCCCGTCAGGATGTATCCTAGCGTTTCCTGTCCAGTTCCTTGAGCAAAGCTACCGAGGGCGATGATACTCAGCATCGGAGCAACGAAACTCGTGAGTATGATAGCCCGCCATGACCAACGCCAGTTTGTCAGCTCCATGAAAAATAAGTCCACCAGTTGCACAAGGAAAGAGGGAGGGTTACGCTTGTTGTGCATAATGCAGATACAAATCTTCTAGAGTTGCTGAGTACAGGCGAAAGTCATCCACCATATCGAAATTTAGAGAATTGAGGGTTAAAGTGACTTGGTTCCATTCCAACAACACCCGCCAATGACCCGTTTGTAAGGGAATGAAGGTTAGACCAGGTGGTAGAGTTGGCGGGTTGTCTGGTGAAAAAAAGAGTTCCAAGCGTAGCATTCGGTCAACTTGCTGCTTGAGTTCGCTGGGACGACCTACTGCAACCAGTTCCCCAGAACGTAGAATTCCCACTCGCTGGATTGCCTTTTCTGCCTCAATCGCATCATGGGTAATCAGAATAATAGTAGTGCCTTGTTCCTGGTTGATACGGCGCAAATTGTCCCAAACCAGCTTGCGGCGTTGGGGATCAAGGTCATTTGTAGGTTCATCCAGCATCAGCACAGGTGGCGAACCTGCCATTGCTACAGCTAACCTGAGTAATCGCCTTTGCCCACCGGATAGCCGGGAACTCGGTTTGTCACGCAGTTGTTGAATTTGCCATAAATCCAGCAACGCATCACACTCTTTGCGGGCATCGGTGCGGCTCATCCCGCGCAAATGGGCAGTGAAGAACAGCGCCTCACCCACCGTCAAATTGTTGAGTGCCCCGCTTTCCTGCGGCATATAACCAACATTCATTTGTACAAGATGGGGAGCCTTGATGATATTGTGTCCGAAGAAGGCGATCGCCCCGGAATCAATAGACAACAAATTCACCATCTGGCGTATGAGGGTACTTTTCCCTGCTCCGTTATCGCCCAAAATCCCAAAGATTTCACCCTCATAAATTTGCAGTGTAATGTTCTTATTGGCGGGTTGGGTTTGTCCTGGATAGAATTTCACCAAATTCTGGATGTCGTAGACAATCACGAGTTTCCCTCAAGGAAATCTGAATTAGAAAATACATCTCTCAAGAACATATGACAAAAATCTCATTCTCATCAAAGTAAGCCAGGGTGCATAACTTGTCAAAAGTCACTGTATTTATATTCAGATGGTTGTTGGAGCAAGGCTATGCGAATCTACTGGAAGCCGATTATTTGTGAGGTGATATTAGAAATTCTGCTAGAGGTAGCCCCAGGCAGCTTTGGTATGATGGCGACTATTAGCGAGTATTTGGTGGAATCGACTTGGGAAGCTAGCAGAGCCTCAATTCAACTGGTCTTAGGGATGAATTCCCAACCAGCTTTCCACTAATGTCTCTAAAAGGGGTAAGTGCCATCTGCTCCTCAAAACACTTACGTTACAAGACTTGCAGACAAATTTTGTTTTCCCCCAAAATGAGCTAGTGGCTACAAAAGTTTTTACAATCTTGGATCTACAGGTTCGCTCTCCATCGCTAAAATACCAAAAACGCACTCATGCACGCGACGCAGAGGAGCATGAGCAACAAATCGCTCCAACGCTTCAACACCCAAGGCAAATTCTCGCATAGCCAAAGACCGCTTCAGCGATAACCCGCGTTGGCGCAGACGTTGCAAATTCTCAGGCGTTGAGTACTCAGGACCGTAAATAATTCGCAGATATTCCTGTCCGCGACACTTAACAGCAGGTTGGACAATACCGCGATTGCCTTTAACAATAAATTGCATCGGCTTAACAACCATGCCTTCACCCCCTGCTGTGGTCAGTTCTTCCCACCAATGAACTCCTTCTGCTAAACTGCTGGGGTCAGTCAAATCTATCACCTTGTATGCCGTTGCTAGCAGTAGCTCCGGGTCGCACTGAGCAATTTCCGCTACTTGCTTTATGTGCCAGCGATGGTCTTTATCTGTGTGGACGCTTCCCTCGGTTGCCAAAATGTGGAAAGGAGCAAGTTTGAGGTCGGATATATCAGTCACTGACCAGCAGTAGCGGCGGTAAGCACTGACGTACTGCTGTGTCATTTCTGCACGTTGTTGAAATTGACTCAGTTGGGCGCTAACCTCAACACCCCGCTGCTGTGCTTGCTGCAACACACTTACAGCATCCCCAAGAGCAAGGCGTGACGATATCCCAACGGCTGCATATTGTTTCCGCAGCAACCCTTGTGCCTTCGCTGACCAAGGCATAAGTTCGCAGTCCAGGCAAACCCAGTCGGTATTAAATGTTTCCCAAAACCCACTTTGGGAGAGGGCAGCATTCACCCGCGCCAAAAATTCTGCCTCTAAGTTTGGATTGTCAAAAAAGCGCCTTCCCGTGCGGGTGTAGCAGATACCAATCCCCTCATCTACCACGCCAAAGCGTTTCTTAGCAACTATTTCATCTCGGCATACAATGGCGATCGCCCGTGAACCCATGTGCTTTTCTTCGCACACAACTTCAGTGATTCCTTGGTTTTGGTAGTAGGCAAAGGCTTGTGTTGGATGTTCTAGATATCCTGTTTCTTGAGATGTCTCTACAGGCGACATTGTGGGTGGCAGGTAAATCAGCCATTTGGGGTTAGCAGCAAAACGGCTCATCACCTCTAGGGCGGCGATCGCATTTTCTTCCCGTATCTTAATGTTGGGCGAAAGTCGGGTGGTGATGATGCGCTTACCAAGTACATCTTCAATATGAAGCACATCATCTAACTGTTGCTGTAGGCTTGTAGAATTCTCGGATGCAACATCTCTACTCAACCCTTGAATAGGTCTAGCAGGTTCGTAGTAAGTGCGGGCAGCAGAAACGCTGACTAGTTCCTTCTCTGGATAACGCAGCGCAGTCAATTTGCCGCCAAAAACACAGCCTGTATCAATATCAATTGTATTATTGAGCCATTGGGCTTCTAAAACAGGGGTGTGTCCGTAGACAACCATCGTCTCACCCCGGTACTCCGCAGCCCAGTTGTAACGAACGGGTAAGCCAAACTCATCAATTTCTCCGGTAGTTTCGCCATACAAGGCAAACTCGCGCACAGCCGCAGATCCGCGTCCCTGCATTTCCTGCTTTAACCCCGCATGGGCAACGACAAGCCGCCCTGCGTCGAGAACGTAGTGACTCACGAGGGAATCGAGAAACTCATACAGTTCTTTAGTAAAGGGTTTGCGTACATCCTCTGGCAACGCCTCAATTTCTGCCAAGGTTTGCTCTAACCCATGATTGCTCTTGACATTTTTACCTCGTAATTTCCGCAAGAGCTTGTTCTCATGATTACCAGTAACGCAAATAGCCGTACCTGCTGCAACCATGTTTTGCACAAGCTTAACCGTATCTAAAATACGCGGTCCCCTGTCTACTAAATCACCGAGGAAAACTGCCTTGCGTCCCTCGGGGTGATAATAGGTGGGGAAGTGCAGGGGTGCAGGGGTGCAGGGGTGCAGGGATGCAGGGGAGAGTGTTAACTCTAATTCCTCTTTGCTCCTCTGCCCTTTCTCGTAGCCCAATTTCTGTAGTAATGCTTCGAGTTCGTCGCAGCAGCCGTGAATGTCGCCAATGATGTCAAACGGACCGTGTTCGTACTTACGGTTGTTCCACAGAGGTTGACGCTCAATTTCGGCGGCTTCTATTTCCTCTTGGGAATTGAGGACGTAGACGTAGCGGAAGCCTTCTTTTTCCAACCCTCGCAAGGAACGCCGCAAACACTGAGTGTGACGGCGTACAACATGAGGACCAAACTGGCGATCGCTTCTTTGCTGGTTGCGTTGGTGACACAGTTCTTCTGGTAAGTTGAGGGCGATCGCCACGGGAAAACAATGATACTGCCGTGCTAATGCCACGAATCCTTTACGGTCTTCTGGTTGGACGTTGGTAGCATCAATCACCGTCATTCTACCTGCTGCCAGTCGCTTTGCGGCAATATAGCGCAGCACCTCAAAGGCATCATGGGAAGCAGATTGGTTATTTTCATCATCAGATACCAAGCCGCGACAAAAGTCTGAGGACAGAATCTCAAAAGGCTGAAAGTGCTTGCGGGCGAAGGTCGATTTGCCGGAACCGGAAGCACCAATGAGGACAACCAGGGAAAGTTCAGGAATTGTCAGTTTCATTAAGTTTCCCCTTTGCAATTACTAATAGCGCTTTCCAGTAAGTCACTTTTCTCATTCCACCACTCCTTTAATCGCATCAAAGCTGGATAGAGCCTTGAGTCTGCCATTTCATCTGCAGCTTCAATTGCCAGTACACCGACACAGTCACAGGACAATTCTTCTATCAGTCGAGTTAGTATTCTTTCGTCTTTTCTCTTAGCCAAACCAACGAGAGCTTCTCCATAGATTTCATAATTTTCATCGGGATTCTCTTTGAGAAAACGCTCAAATAGTGCTTCTTTGATAGCTGTTGTATCAGTCTCAATTTGCGAACCTAGTCCAAAAGTTGCCCAATTTCGTACTTCTGTATCCTCATCAGAAGACAGTTCAATTAAGGTAGTGATTGCTAATTCCTCTTCATACCCTAAAAGACCTACAACAACTCCAAAACGAACAGATTCGCTCGTGTAGTTTTTCAGTTTAACTAATGCAGGAATTGCTTTAGCATCGTGCAGGTGTCCTAACGCTATTCCAATTGATTGCAGAACACTTGTATCTTCTTCTCGCTCAAGTAATCTCAATAGAATTGTCAAAGACTCATCAGGAAAAGTCCGATAGGGTATCCCAAGTTGACCTAATATATCAGCTCCTAATTGTCTTTCCTGGGGGTTTTGACTTTCACACAACATTGATGCGACTTCCAAAACCTGACTATCGCCGCGAAATTGCAAGGTCATGACAGCATCCCAAGCTGTATCTTCGTTGTCTACAGTTAGTGCAATCTGGATGAGTTCTTCAGTGGAGCGAGAATCGCTTCGCACATCTTTTTGCTTCTGGGTCATTTTACCTGCCTCTTGTGGATACTGGGAGTAGTACCTGATAAAGTTTAGGCAGCACACAGTGGTCGTGTGCTGTCTCAAATATCCGCATTTTGCTATTAAGTTCATTAACGTTCACGGTTAAATACCCCCATTTGCGTAGGAGAACCAACCTCTGGGTCTTCCACTCCTATAGGTTGAAATTGCACCATGTAGCCGAAGCGTTCTGCAACTTGCTTTGCCCAAGTCTGGAACTCTTGGCGTGTCCATTCAAAACGGTGGTCTCTATGTCGCAGTTTGCCAGCAGGCAAGTTCTCAAATTTAACGTTGTATTCTATATTCGGTGTAGTCACTACCACAGTTTTAGGTTGGGCAAACTCAAACAACACCCGCTCAAAAGCAGCAAGGCGCGGTAGGTCGAGATGCTCAATGACCTCAATCACCGTGGCAGCATCGTATCCTGTGAAACGTTTATCCTGGTAGGTGAGTGCGCCCTGAATCAGTTGTAGGCGATTCGATTGGTTGCTAGGTAAGTGTAGGCGGTCTAATCGCTCTTGTGCTACCTCTAGCGCCCGATAGGAAACGTCAACACCTGTAATTTGCTCAAAAAAGCTGTCTTTGAGCAGCATACGCAACAAAGTCCCCTGACCGCAACCTAAATCAATAACTCGTCTTGCACCATTTTCTTTCAAAGCAGCAACTACAGCATTCAACCGCTGCTGATTGAGGCTAATAGGCTTTTCTACAGCTGCTTCTTCTTCTGCATGGCTTTCTTCGGCACTGTCTGGATCAAGTTCGTCTTCCTCTGCTAGTTGTGCTAACGCAGCGCGAGTCAGACGATGTTGTCGTTTCAAGTAACGACGGGTAATTGCTTCTCGTGCTGGATGCGCCCTTAACCAACCCTCTCCATGACGCAGTAGCTTTTCTACTTCGTCATCGCCTACCCAATAGTGTTTATCGTCATCCAATACGGGAATCAGTACGTACAGATGATTCAGTAAGTCGGCAAGGGGCAGGGTATGCTGCAATTCCACGGTGTAATACTTGCTTTGTCCCCACTCAGGAAATTTCTCATCTAAGGGGTGAGTTTGGGCAGTTACAGTGTAGCCCAACGGCTCAAAGAGCTGCCGCAGGAATCCTTCGCCACCTCGACAAGGTAAAACAGACAATTTCGCAACCAGAGGTAGAGGAGTTTGTGTTAATTCTGGTTTGTCTTTGCAGCGACCTGCAAGCGCAGTACTGAAGACTTGGGCGATCGCCACACTTAAAAATGAAGAAGCGACGTAAGGGCGATCGTTCACATATTGTTCCAGATTTGCACTACGTCCACGCACCAACTTCACTGGGTCAATATCCAAAAGCAGCGCCGCAGTACATCGTTGCTCACTGGCTTCTGGATAGAAGACGTGCGCTTGTCCAAAGGAAAGAGAAAAAGATTGGCAGCGGTCTGGGTGTTTATGCAGTAAGTACCCTAAATCCGTTGCTGGGTAAGATGTGGTCGTAATCAACAGTAGCATTCACTTGTGCAGAAGTTCACTTTGGCGAGGATAATTATGACTACTGCTCAATGCCAAATGATTACGGAAAAATTTCATGTCCTTTAGGCGTTAATATTATTACTTTGCTTTATAAATTGTTACAAAAAGGCTTTTAATTGAGCTTGCGCCATATTTGCCGCTGCCATTGACGATGAACTATCCTATTTTCCTGTTTTCCATTTCATTGATTGTATATGGAATTGAAACCCTCTAGATCATTAGGGAGCATCTTGTGACCATCGAAACTGATCGCGGTAGCGGCAGGTTTTTTCCTTGAAGATTTCCGTTAATCTTGAACCTACGCACTAAAATTTTTGTTAAGACTGGGAGTGGGGAGTGAAGTGTGGAAGTGTAGTGAGGATTGTGGCATTTTCCCTACACCCGTAAGGGCGCAAGCCATTACACCTTTAGCACGCCACTCAATTCAACGGGAGGGTAGTCCGTCCTTGGAGGTTTCCTTCCTGCATTGTAGACACAAAGTAGACGCGTAGCTGTTTCCCTCCGGGTAGCAACTGCCCACCGGGGAAGCCCGCAGCCGAAACATTTCCCTTCACCGTACATTCGTTCAAAAACCTTCATTTTTCGTTTCACTGCGTAAGTCCTGTTCATCAAGACCCCACCTAGTTGCTGTCTAGGTGGGGTTATCCCGGTTGTCATTTGGATGAAGTATGGGTTTGTAGTTATCGCTTACAAGGTTAATAGCAGAAAGCCCATTTCATACTTAAATTTGAGGCACAAACTCATATTTTCGCTCACTAGTCTGTATTTATTGTTAAGCACAAAATTAGATGCGCTTACCCTGCACCAAATCCTAACAACGTGTAATCAAATCAATCCAGTTGAGCAGACCGACAAACGTAATTGGCGGTCTGTTGCAAGATGTGGCAAAACGTTTGCAAGAAATTATTTTTGAGTTGGTGGCAGAGCATGGATGGAAGATGATCGCATTAGAAATCATGCGTTTTTGCACGTTCACTTTTTCATCAATGCCCCCACTAATGAATCAGCCGCAGATATTGCAAGATGGGTAAAGGGTAGGGCATTTCACCATTTAAGGAAGGAATTCCCCGAATTGAAAAAACTACCCGCTTTGTGGACACCAACCTATTTTGTGGCGACAACAGGTCAGGTTAGTACCGAGGTAGTCAAAAAGTACATTGAAAATCAGCGCGGAAAGTAGAGAAACGCCGGGTTAAAACCCGTCGACTCGGATTTCATCCCTTCGAAGACAGCGCAGCGGTTCTCATCCTCCCGATTGCAGCCGGATAGAATCAGCACCAACTAACAGGGATGTTTGTCAGGATTTGAATAAATCATCTGCGAAACCTTAGGCGGTTCATCGCCAATGTGAAAGGCGCGGACTCGTTCCTCAATCAGTTTATCCGCATTCGTCACCCGCGCAAATTGCCTTTTGTGTTCTACCCAAGACTCCACAAGCGCTGTTTCCACAAAGCGACCAGGGTCTGATAAATCTTGATACAAACCCCACTGAATTGCGCCATCACGCCGACGAATTTGACTGAGTGCCTGCATCACCTTGGTAAACTCTTCGGCGTTTGCTGGATCAATGCGATACTCCAGGGTAATTAAGACGGGACCATCATTTGGGCACGGTTCAAAAGCGATGCGTGGCTGCTCCCAGTGAAGGGACGCTTGCAAGTCCAATTTTTCAGCACAGCGAAGACGATAACGCACTGTTAGCAAAACACACACAATTAATCCCACAGCGGCACAGGCAAGGGCTATTGAGATATTTGTCCGTTGGGCTAAAGCACCCCACAAAAGACTGCCCAGCACCATACCTCCCTGGAACACCAGCAATTGCACAGATAAGGCTCTGGCACGCACCCACGTAGGAACCGCTGTTTGCGCTGCGACATTGAGACTTACCATAACGCTGAGGGACGAAATTCCCACCAGCAGCATCACTACCCAAACCAGTGGTACGATGCGGAAAAATGCCAGCGCCAGCATCATCACGCCCATAAGCAGGGAAGACATCGCCACCACCCTGTCGCTGGAAAGCTTCTGCCGTGCTTTGGGTAAAATGAACGCTCCTGCTAAACCACCAATGCCCCAAAAGCCAAGAACTATACCGTACCCCAGCGCATCCAGCCCCAACTCTTTACGCCCCAGCAGTGGTAGCAAGGCAAACAAGGCACTGGCAAAGAAAATATAGGCAAAAGTTCTAATCAGCACAGACTGAAAAACTGGGGCATAACGGATGTAACGTATCCCTGCTTGCATTGCTCCTACGACGCGTTCTGTGGGTAAGGCGCTCTTTTCATGCCTGCGTTGCCAGCGATAAATCACAAGTATCACGCTCACAAATGAGGCAGCGTTCACCAGGAAAACAACACCTGTTCCAGATGTGGCGATGATTATCCCGGCGATCGCTGGACCAATTGAACGAGATAAATTCACAACAATGCCGCTGAGAGTCACAGCTTGCGGCAGTTCTTCTCTTGGTACAAGTTCGGGGGTGACAGCTTGCCAAACAGGCATATTCATCGAACTGCCGAGACTCAGGGCAAAGGTCAGTGCTAAGAGTATCCACGGAGTTGTGATGTTAGCTATTGTCAGCACACCCAATAGAGTAGCCATAGCCAGCATCCAGCCCTGCGTCCATAGCAACAACTTGCGGCGGTCAACAACATCGGCGATCGCTCCTGCTGGTAACGCCAGCAAGAAAAACGGTAAGCTAGACGCCGCCTGCATCAGCGCCACTAATAACGGTGAATTGGGTGCAAGAGTTGTCATCAACCATGCTGCGCCGACATCGTGCATCCAAGTCCCAATACTTGACACCGCCGATGCCACCCACAAGGCACGAAACACTGGCTGACGCAGGGGAGTCCACATGGAAATAGCAACTGCTGATGGTGATGTCATAGGTAGATACTGTTGAGAACAATGAGTTCTGGAATCATTTCTCGAAGCTTTTGCGTGAGAATATCAATTCTAGAAGCTTCCGTTACTAATCCTGGCACGTCTTCACTGGTTGCAACCCAAACTTGTGCTTCCCAATCCCAGAAAGCTTGAACCTTAAATGTGATTTGTGTCATTACCAAGCGCTCTGTCGAATTTACGACATAGTTAGTTTAAAACAAACGCCACCTTCAATGTTGTTTAACCAAGCTTACTTGCTAAACAAAAAAGTTGTTAAATCTTGTAAAACACGCAATCCCCTAAGAGAACCAGAAACTAAGCGAGTTGCGGCAATTGGTTGTCTAAGTAGCCCCATTGCTAAAGGAAACGTCTGCAAAGAACCATCATCAAATGCATTGGTGAGGTTAGGAATATTATGGCGTACGTCGTCGCTGATAACTCGCAGCATTGCTACGGCAATTCCCAACTCACTCAAAACTTGTAAGGCTGCATATCCTTCCATATCTACAACATCAGCATTATATGCTTGACCTAATTGCAGTTTTTCACTAGCAGAATAAATGAGGCGATCGCTCGTCAACCCAATCCCCGTGAAAACTCTGGATTGCAATTTATTTTGTAGTATCTCTGTTAACTTAAAATTGCAGAAAACCTCACTAATCTTATTTTCTTCTGCAACGGCATAAACGCAACTTTGATACAGTACAGCCTCTCCAATCCTGTATTTGGGCGACAAACTTCCACACAAACCCATTAGCAAAACTCTGGGTTGCGAATGATGAAAAAGGTGTCCAGCTTGTAGCCATTGTTCTAAATATTTGCTTAATGCTGATGGACCCATAGGAATGGGGAAAACGGGCGGCGTAGGAACCGCAACGCGATTTAATCCTTTGCAAACAGATTTGTACTCTGGTCCTTGAGCAACCAGAATGGCATCAACAGGGATTGTCATTAAGCTTTTATCGCTTGAATATACATACTAGTATCAATTAACGCTGCATAAGCTTCTGCTAGGGTTTCGTAAGCATCAAAAGCAATGTATTTATCCTCAGCCCTATGTTTTTCCATACTTGAGGGAATTATATTTTTTCTATGCGTATTAAGTTTAACAGCGTTATAGCAGGGTATACGACTTATGACAATTCGCACGTTTGTGACTGGTGCTACAGGCTTTGTTGGTGCTAACTTGGCACGGTTGCTTGTGCAGGAAGGCTATGCAGTCCGGGCGCTAGTTCGTCCTAACAGCCGCTTGGACAATTTACAAGATTTAGACGTAGAGATTGTGAAAGGCGACCTAAACGAGCCAAATTTACACCAGAAAATGCAGGGAACTCAGGTACTATTTCACGTTGCGGCTCACTATTCTCTTTGGCAAGCTGACCGAGAGCTATTGTACCAAAATAATGTCCTGGGAACACGTAATGTCTTAGCAGCTGCCCGTCAAGCAGGGATTGAACGGACTGTTTATACCAGTTCCGTCGCCGCTATTGGGGTAGGTGAACCAGGGCAGGTAGTGGATGAAACACATCAAAGTCCGCTTGAGGAACTTGTTGGTCACTATAAGAAGTCTAAGTATCTGGCTGAACAGGAAGCGAAACAAGCGGTAAAACAGGGTCAAGATATCGTGATAGTCAATCCAAGCACTCCAATTGGTCCTTGGGACATTAAACCAACTCCCACTGGGGGGGAGATTATTCTGCGGTTTTTGCGAAGGCAAATGCCTGTTTACCCAAAAACGGGTTTGAATTTTATCGATGTGCGCGATGTGGCGAGGGGACACTTATTAGCTTTCGATAAAGGAAAAACAGGAGAGCGTTATATCTTAGGCAACCAAAACCTTACTCTCAAAGAATTGCTTGATCAACTTGCCGAAATCACAGGTTTGAGTGCCCCTCAAAAATCTATCCCAGGGTGGATACCCCTAAGTTTAGCTTGGATTGATGAGCGAATTCTCGCGCCTTTGGGGAAACCCCCTTCGATTCCTTTGGATGGTGTTCGTATGTCGCATCAACCGATGTATTACGACGCTTCCAAAGCCGTCAGAGAATTGGGTTTACCTCAAACCCCAATTAGAACAGCTTTACAAGACGCCGTAAATTGGTTTGTGGCTCAGAAATACGTTGAGCTAGCATACAAATAGAGACTTTTCTGTGGTTTATCATAAGCATACAAAATTGTCATCAGATATTTTGCCTAATTCGTTGAGTGCAGACTGCTGACAGCTAGAGTCCATATCAAGGTGTAGAGGAGAATTATGGGCATTCAATTACAACAAGCTATTGAAATAGGTAAGTACATAGTGACTCAACGTCTGTTGGGTCGCAAACGCTTCCCTCTGGTTCTGATGTTGGAACCGCTGTTCCGGTGTAATCTGGCTTGTTCCGGTTGTGGTAAAATTCAGCATCCTAAAGAAATACTTAAGCAACACTTAACTCCTGAACAATGCTTTGCTGCAGTGGAAGAGTGTGGCGCACCAGTTGTCTCTATTCCTGGCGGCGAACCCCTACTACATCCTCAAATTGATGAGATTGTCCGAGGCTTGGTTGAACGCAAAAAGTTTATTGTCTTGTGTACTAATGGATTGTTGTTAGAGAAGAGCTTGGATAAGTTTCAACCTTCACCTTACCTGACTTTCAGTGTCCATTTAGACGGGATGCGCGAATGGCACGATAAGTGTGTGGATCGTAAAGGAGTTTTTGATATTGCAATTCAAGCGATTCGTGCGGCAAAAGCGAGAGGATTTCGTGTCGCTACAAACACTACGGTTTTTGAAGGGGCTGATCCTAAAGAATTGCAGGAGTTGTTTGACTACCTCACGAGTTTGGGTATTGATGGCATGACAATTTCCCCAGGCTACAGTTACGAGTGGGCACCGGATCAAGAGCATTTTCTGGGGCGCGAACAAACACGGGCACTCTTCCGGCAAATTTTTGCTCCTCAAAAGGCAGGTCAGAAAAACTGGGATTTTCTTAATAGCCCACTGTTTTTAGATTTTCTCACTGGTGAGAAAGACTACGATTGTACTCCTTGGGGTAGTCCCAGCTATAGCGTCCTTGGTTGGCAAAAGCCTTGTTACCTTCTTAATGAAGGTCACTACAAGACTTTCCAAGAACTGTTGGAAAAAACAGATTGGAAGCAATACGGTCACGCTAGTGGTAATCCCAAGTGTAGAGATTGCATGGTACATTGCGGTTATGAACCCACTGCTGCAATGGATGCGATGCAGCCGACAAATATCGGGCGATCGGTGAAGGCGCTATTGGGTATGGGAAGCTAGTCTGAGGCTTGAGCTTACTACACAATCGCACAAATTCCTAAGTTACACATCTCATTCTATTAGCGTGCCTCCTTTTAGAGGAGGCACGCTGCACTAACGTTCGGCTCAGTTCCTACAATAGTTCCTACAATAGAAGATAGAGGTTTCTGACAACGATTAGGGATTTTATAATGCCCAAAAGCCTTGCTAACAAAATAGTTGTATTTGGCTTACTTTGTTCTTTGCTAGCAATGACAACTGCCTGTAAGGATGAAAGTTCTAGTGACACGAACTCTTCAGAAGTCAATCAAACAACAGAAATCAGGAATGGTGAAGTTAAACTTAACTGTTCCTCCAACTCACCAGATGACCAAGTGACTACAACCGCCACTGTCAATGGCAGAGAGTACAAATGTGAGAATGGACGAACAATTAGGGTCAGATAAAGCGGATGACTCTACAGTATCTGTCCTTAACTTAAGGCAAACAAGAAGGGCATCGCCTTCCTACTTGTACTCTCTTATCTCGCTTTCTTCCCAATATAATTTCTTTGACAACACCAACAAAGCGTTCCATGTCAGCACGGGCGATCGCTCGCATTGTCGAGACTCGAAAGATAGATTGAGCTAAAGTTCTCTGACCAGCATAAATCACATAGCCGTGCGCTTTCACTTGGTCGTGAAACTCATCATAGCTAAAGCCCTCCGGCAGAAGGCATTCAGGACGACAGATGAACTTTCCGGAGGAACTGAGTTGAACGTCATTGATGACGTAGTTGATAAAAGGGGTGAGAAAGGAACAAGGTACACCAGCGTATCATTCAAAGCCTCGATTGCGGGCAGCTTCTACAAATTCCTGAGCTTGGATCATTACAATAAAATATCTTACAGCTATTTTCAGTTAATTGAACCACAGATTTTCGTAGGTGCACGGCACAGAACAGCCCCTAAAGCGTGGTTTATTTACTTGAAAAGCGCTGTAAGCTTGAATTAGATAAAATGCCTGGAGTAAATGTGAGACTAATACCGTTTTAAAGTACAATATTTTTATACGTTTTTTTAACCAATATCCATCATTTAGTCAATTTTATATGCATTGTATTTTGTATTATTATCTGATTATTTAAATTGATAAAAGTTTCACAAAACTTAACTGTGTGGCTCTCATAATTTTCCATGCTAACAGTTCTTAATCTTTATTAACAGGTGTTCCTTTTCGTAGTTATCCTGGTATGGTTCCTTTAACGGAAAGAGCGTTCGTTCGTCTCCTCAAAAAATAACTCTTCGCTTTGGATTGCCATTTGAACAGCTATTCTATCTTGAAGGATACGAGGATTGAAGTTTTTACGCACTTCCTCATCGATACGATTAAGTAAAAAAGGTATCTCGTGACCGACGTTGTTTAACTGGCAGTCAGCAGCCATTATCCGCAGCATATCCTCCAAATGGTCTTCATGGACTTCAAAACCAAAAGCTTTTTTTCTCGGTTTAAATAGTCCTCTAAGTATCTGCCTTGCCGTACCATTTTTAAATTCTTCTAAAACATAGCGATTTCGAGTCTCACCATGATTTTTATTTGGTACATTACTTTGACTTAGATGTTGTTCTAAAGTTTCTACTATATACAATTCTCCCTGTCTAAGGGCGCGAGCAAACTTGGCAAATACAGGATTAGCCTTTACATTTTTCATCACACCCAAACATTTTTTCTCGCTTGAAAATAATCTGGAATATAACTGAACGCCTTCTTGAGTAGCTCCTAACCATTCATATACTAATGTCCCATCAAAAAGTATGTATGGTTCAGTTATTTCTAGACCATGTAATACCTCATAATATCGTAAATAAGCTGTTTGAGAAATACCATATAGTCCTTCTTCCTCTCTTTTAATAAAATCATCACTATCTTCTGCTTGAGAAAGTTCTATTTTACTTGACCAATAATGTAAAGATTCTTGTAGAGGACGACGGTATGAAATACTGCCTACCCCTACAGATAATGCTTGCCCTGCTGAGTACATTTGCATGGGTAATGTGTTAGTTCCATCTACTGCAGCAACCTCTCCTCTTTCTAATTCTGACGCTGTACTAAACAAACCAAAATCAATTTGACGCAACCTTTGTCTACCATTGGAAAGAAGTTCTGCTGATTCCATAACCTCTCTAGCTTCTCGTACAACTTCACGCGCTTGTTCGCTATCAAGCATTTCCACAACATCATCTGCTATACCACCGAAGCTAATAGCAAATTCATCACGATTTATACGCCTTGATTGATTAACTAATTTTCTAAATGTGTTCGACATTTTAAACTCCGGGCTTTTCAAAAACATTCAAAACACAGGTATCAGAACGCATTCTCCGATTACGTTTTGCAGCATTATTTTTAACAGCACTACCAGGCTCTTGCTGACGACCACGAGAAACAAAAGCTGCATCAATCCAAATTAAACCTTCATTAATAGCAAATGAGTAAACATCAGCCGGAATATCATGATTTGGATTTTCGGGTCGCAATCCACTCCATTTTGGTAAAAATACACATAATCTTCCACCAGGGTTCAGAGATTTAGACATTGCCTGAATTAGTTCTTTTATCAATATCAAATATTCGGCATAGTCTTTTGCGGATGCTAAGTCACCATAAAATAAATGCTTGGATTGACCAAAATAAGGGGGGTCAATGAAAATCCAATCAGCTTTTATTGGTAATGGTTTTCGAGCATCGTGTTTCTTAATAAAATCACGGCAGGGATGTAAATCAAACAAATGTATCTCAAGCTCAAACGCGGAATCTTTCTGCCATCTTTCACGGTCATCATAGACGCGCTTTAACATTCCGCTTCCCGCCATTGGGTCTACAGCTATACCAACTTTAGGAGCAAAATAATATAAGGCATTGGCATATATTTCTCCGGGAATTGAACCTAGAAAATTGTCTTCTCGACGCCATTTTGGATTACCAAAAGCCCACCAATCAGAAGGCTTAATGATGTCTAAGTTAGCTGCTCTACTGCCGTTTTTCAGACACCAGTCTCTATGAATTTGAGCTAGAGTAGCATTAGGTTTATTATTGATAAACTTTGCAGCGGCGATTAAATACTCGCCCGCACGCTCTTTTTGACGTTGAGCATATTTGAAAAGTTCAGTTGGTGCTTCACGTAAATGAATTGTACTAATAGAAGCTTTTTCAACATATTCAATTGCTTTACCTTGAATAACATAGCCTTTCGCTGTTGTAGGATGCACACTAACTTGTTTACATACCTGTCCAAAGGTTAATTCCTTCTTATTAGCTTTATTTTCAGTGGCTAACAAGTTATTGATTTTTGCCCATAATTTCGCTCTGTAAAATGTACCTCCAGGTTCTCTTAGACTAGCTAGGGTAGCACATTTAGCAAGGTATTTAGGCTGCTCAATATTGCACAATATAGATTCAGCAGCTTCATAAAAAGCACTGCTGTCTACAACACTGTGAAAGCGATTAAAAACGTCTCCAAATAAATCTGAAATTTCCGAAATAGAACCATTAATATTATTAACAGTTTCAAATTTATCTTCAGATTTTACTGGTTGAATTTTTCTTGTTTCAAAAGTCAATGTCATCCCCTACGGTTGCTAATGCTGGCTGTGTGTTATTTGCGTTAGAACCTGTATTATCGTTCCTCATTAACTCAAATGGTGAAGGAGCCATTTGTGCTAGAACAGTAGCCTTAGATTCGTAAATACTTACAAGGGCATGACCAGTACCTAATCTCATAGCTTGTGGAGAAAATTCTTTGCCCATTGTTTGCGTTGCTGCGTCCGCCTCTGCCTTGCTGTTTTGGCGCATTACTACCTTTGTGTTGAGGTTGTTCATAACACGCGGCGGTATTTGTGAGGCATTTTGCAGACTGAGAATAATTGAGTGATCCACAGAACGACCTTCCCGCATAACTCGCTCAAATGCACCTGCTAAAGTTGCACTATGGCGAGAATCATTGTCAAAAATCCGATGTGCCTCATCTACCATCTGCACAATACCTACTAAGTTGGAGTCACGCCGTTTACGGTAGCTTTGGCAAATACGCAGGAAGTAAGACAGTATCAAGGCATAGGATTGTTCATCCATTTGGGAATAATCAAGCACTAGCAATCTACCTTTTTGAACAAATTGTTCAAGATTGAAAGATTGTACACCTTGGTTTCTAGCACCATTAAGGCTGCGAGAAGCTTGAAGACGACCAGTAGGTTGTCTAGTAGTTACCTGTTGTCCAACTGCATCTAGCCAAGGCATCGCCCGACGACGAGTTCTCGCCTTTCGTAATATCGTATTTGCGGTGCTGCTATGTAGCTGTTCGCGTGGGTCTGGAGTTTGTTCTGGATTCATCCGACGCTCTACGATTTGTAAGATGTCATCCAAGGAGTAGCTTTGGCGATCACCGCTCCTAACAAGTTCTCGTAATGAATCTGCTGCACTGGCAAAACCTTCAAACTGGTTTTGCTCGTTAGTTCCTGTAAAAAATAATCCAGCTAGCATTTCAGGCGAAAAATCTGATGCGTAAAAACCTACAACGATATCTACACTGTCAGGATTACACGCCCTATAAAATCCTACTCGCCTAAGATTACTTGCATTATGTGGTTGCAAGCCATACTGCTGAAATAATCGCCAAATATCAGTTACGTTGGAGTCCGTGTTTGCTAGACTGACCAACCCATAATCAGGCTTTGCATCATGGAGTAAGACACATTTACCAAACTTTAACGCTTGATCAATTAAATTAGCTGAGACATTTGATTTACCTGAGCCTGTACCCCCTGCAACCATAATGTGGTAATTAAATTTATTTACATCAATGCACAGAGGTACGTCTGCTGCATTGAGAAGTTCTCCTATAACATTGGATGTGCCATCTTCACGCTGTTTTATCTGCGGTATCCCTATCACCTGACTAGTAACACTTGCATCAAGCCTGGTAACAATCGCTCCAGGTAAGGGGCGTAGACGCGGAGTAAGTAATTGTCTCCCATCATACTCACCTAAAATTTTTATTTCAAAAACCTGCACCGACTCTACAGACTGTACATTAGGGTGATTCTGCATCAGCGTCAACCCATGAAGAATTGTTGGGTCAAGCCTATTGCTATTTACAGTGGAGATGTTGCGGTTTGGCTCAACTATTTGTCCAATCCAAGCATTTCCGTGTTGCTGCTCAATGCGGACGTAATCAAATAAAGCAAAGCCTTCGTCAAGGTTAGCCATTGCTTCAACGTGGGATAAATCACCACTGGTTCCGTCGTGCAGGATAATCATCTTATATTTTTTGCTACGGATAATAATTCTGACAATTTAAAAAATGGTATATTTTTTTGCATAAAATGGTTGTGCGCTTGGTCATACGTACTGGTGATTTAATTATCATTAACAACGATTTATAAAGGTTCCACTTTCCCTTACTTGCACACACTATCTTAAAGGCGACGGGACAAGGAGTACATTGCCTGCTACTCGTAAAGCGTTAGTAGGCAAGTGTAAAACCCAAGATTCAGAACAATCCCAGAAAAATATTTCTCTGGGGTTTTGTGTTGAAGCGATAGCTTCGCTACTGCCTAAGCGCAAAGCGCACGCTACGCGAACGGCAGATCGCCCGTCCTATCCACATCCGCAATCTTCGCACTGCGTCCATTATATTGATATCGCTGTTGATATCAGCGGGCAATTTTCTTAGTTTTATCCAGCATGATTGTCAGTAGCTTGTCACGCTCAAGAGCAGAACCATCAAACCAAGTTACCTGTTTGAAAGTGTCATCAACGATTTTCTTTTTACTTTGGTAGACGTGAACGTGAACGCCCGTTTCCTGGGGTTGGTCAATTGTCCAGAGAATTGCCGGGGTTGATGACCACACCTTTACCTGACAGTCCTGATAGTCTCTGAGGTCAAGAGTGCGATCGCTTTCAATGAAGTCTCGATTTTTTGTAAACTGCTCTGCTACTTCCCAGAGGGGACTGCTGACAATTGGTTCTTTTGACCAGTTAGAATCAGCGCCGCAGTTGCCGCAGAAATGTTTTTTATGCGGATTCAAAGCAAAATCACCCAAGTCTAAGTGTGGGTGGTGACATTTGTTGCAGTTAAGCGTACCCAAGGGAAGATTGTTGATTAATGCTTCTAGATAGGCAAATGCTGACGGTGGAGCGATAACAACTCTTTTTTTATCACCCGTGACACCGAGCAAAGGTAATATATCGTTCGCTCTCACCACCACTGCATCAAAGTTAGCATCAATGGTTTTCTTACCGTCTGGTTTGGGGCGTGCGTGTAAGTGAACTTTGACTTTATCAATGTCTGGTTCGTCTGTAGTGTTGATAGCTGTTGGCAGCGCCGCCCAGATACCAATTCCCCCTTCATACTCATCAAGGTCAATGACCTTGGGGTTTTTGGTGTAATGCATCGCAGAGTTGGCATTCGCGCACCTGATGCCCTCTTCACCCTCTTTTGCTGCTTGCTGCAAGTCTGCTTTAGTTCCCCAATGTACTTGATGGGTGCGACACCACCAGCGTTGCGCTCCGTTGCGAAACTTGCCGCACTCCACAATATCACAGGGTAAAATTACGCCTTCCCCGTTCTCTGCTTCTGGAAACTGCCCTGTAATGCGATCGCTAAATGGTACAGCATTGCCTAGTGTTCTGCCCTCTGCCCAGACCACGGCAAATGTTTCGGTCATGCTGCCTCGGCTGGGGGGTTCCTCTACCCCCAAAGATTTAATTATCTTTGTCTCGCCACGCTTTTTCTCTGGGCTGTAACGCTCCTCTGCAAGATACAAATATGTATTTCCATCTTTCTTCGTTTGGCGCTTGATGTGCATATGACTTACCTCGTTTTTAGTTTCCGTATACGGAAACTAAAGGGCATTTTACCAAAGAGACTGTGAAACGTTTCACAGGGCAAATGACTTGTCGTTTGCTAAAGTGTGGCTAAACGTAATAATTTGACATACAACCATGAGCAAAAAGAACGATTGCAGCTGTTATGCTTAGATTTACGGTCGTGTCAAGCCACGGCAGAAAGATTTAGGCTAGCTAAATTTCACCACAAAATTTTGTCATATTTATAACTTTTATCGTCTCAGTAAAATGCTATCGCACTAAATAGGGCGATGCCCAAACCTGTTTTAATCGCTCTCCACCATTTCAAGCGTCAATATGCCTTTCGGTTTGTTAACCACAAGTTGCATAATATCCAACCACAACGAACCCATGATGGTATCAGGGATATCATCACCAACGTGGACGGGAATGATAACTTCGGTTCCGTCGATGATCACTTTGCCTTCGTGGATGTCCAACCGTGCATTCCCTCGTGCTGTCGTCATTTCAACCTGTGCAGTAAGCAATGCCCACCCCAAAGCATCCAGATCTTGGGTATTGATGGCTAACCATCCATCTGTAAACCCAGTATCTAATAAGGCTTCAATAGGGAATTCCTCACCATTGGCGGCAACAAGCTGAATTTTAAAGTACAACTCGCCATTATCGCCAAAAGAACCTACACCCATAGCCTGCCACAGGTTCCTGTGTCGTTTAGCCGAAAGATTGTTAGCTTTACCTCGTTAAGGTTGCCATAGGCATCACGGATTTTTTGCGTTATCCCTTTCAAGGTTGGGTCAATGAGATACTGCTCTGTGTCAGGATCGATTGCAATATGCCAGTTGTAGTGCGTTTTGATAAGTTGCGGGCGCAAGCGCTCGAAAACGACACGGCATTTGGCTGCAAGGGCATCACGTTTTTCTTGACGGCGGCTTTTTTCTTCCGGCGCTATGGGAGACGGCTCTAGGATACGGGTGCGTCGTGTGTGGAATAGCTGTGTCATAAGACCTCGTGGGAAGTATGGAAACTCAGCGTCTTCAGACCTGAGAGGAAATACGACTCGTGCGACTTTAGTCGCTTTGTTCCATTACCGCCTTGGGGTTACTTGAATCGGTGTACTTTTGT
>JAHHIB010000136.1 GCA_019359075.1 Kalymmatonema hyalinum WJT4-NPBG1 | reverse complement strand
GACCGTGCCTACCAGATATCGCGTCTGGGAAACCAAAACTAAAAAGCGGAACATGGCGGATGGGTGCCCCATGTGTAGCAACAGTTTAGAATCCCCGTCCATTTATGGCGGGGAGAGGTCAAACCTTACTACCTAGTTGATAGCTATGAAAAATGAAACAAAAAGAAGGGGTCTAAACTGATTGGTGTCAACAATCACGTTCAAACCTTTATCTTACGTTGATTTGACCCCACGCCTTACTAAGGCGAGGGGCGGTTTTGGCGCAAGACAAAACCGGGGTGGGGTTGTACGAAAATTCTGGCTGCCTAAAAGCTACCCGTGTTTGATGATATCGGTGTAGTGCTTTGCTTTGATATTCATCTCGATCGCAAACTCTGTACCTTTACCTAACTGAGAATAACACTGCAGCTTACCCTGATGTTTTTCGACAATTATTTGTTGGCTAATTGATAGTCCCAGTCCCTTACCTTTGCTTTTTGGTTTGGTTGTAAAGAAGGGTTCAAAGATATGTCTTTGAATGTGGGGGAGAATACCTTTACCGTTATCAGAAATGCGAATAACAACTTTGTGTTGTTTCAATGGTTGTTGCTCATATTTGCTTACTAATGATAGATGACTTTGAATAACTTCTGTATGAACCCAAATTTTGGGAGTGAAATCATCGTATTTCAACCTTTCTTCTATGCCATCAATGGCATTACTTAAAATATTCATAAACACCTGATTTAGCTCATCAGGGTAACACTCCACCAAGGGCAAGTCCCCAAATTCTTTAATTACCTCAATTCGTGGTCTATCTGGCTGTTCTTTGAGGCGATGCTGCAAAATCCTCAGAACATGACCAAGTCCTTCATGTAGGTTAGCTTTTCTCATTTGACCATCGTCAAAATTTGAAAAACTTTGTAAGGCAAAAACCATTTCTTTCATGCGCTCAGATCCTGCTCGCATTGACCACAACAATTTCAAAAAGTCTGTCTTAATAAAATCAAGGTCGAGGCGTTGAAGCTGTGAGGTAATAACTGGTACAGGATTGGGATAGTAGTGTTGGTAAAGTTCTAAAAGATGGATTAATTCTTCAGCGTAATCGCTAGCAGAATACAAGGTGGCGTGAATGAAGTCAGTGGGGTGATAAATTTCCTTAGTTACTTCTGCCACAACTTGACCGAGATTAGCCATTTTGTCATTCTGCAATAACTGCTCTCGGGTATTTTTGAGTTCTTCTTGCGTATTTTCTAACTGTTGAAAATTTTTCTTTTCTTGTGCTTCCACAAATAGCCTTGAAGCAATTTCTGTTTGGATTTGTTCAAATTGGCATTGCTTGAGGGCGATCGCCCGAAGCGCATCACCCTGTAAGGCGATCGCAATTTCTACACTCAGTTGTTTAACAGTCTCTATCTCCCATTTTTGCCATTGACGGGAACTGTAACAGTCATAAGCTATGAGTAGTCCCCATAAATGATTTTGACTCTCTCCTAAGCAGGAATTGAGAAGCGCTAATTGTGGATTTTGGATTGAGGCGGATGGCTTGTTCTCATCCTCTTGTACTTTTAAGAGAATGGGAACAACCAAACTGATTTTGGTGTGATCTTGAATGAATGAATCAACCGGGTATGGCTCTTTCACTGACTCAAAAACGACCATACCACTTCCGTCTGGCTGAAAGCGGTAAATAAGTGTTTGATCAGTTTGCAAAAACCGCCGCACTTCATCTACAGCAGTTTGGAGTATGAGTTCCACCTCAGAAGAAGAATGGATGCGCTTGCGGACAGCATTAAACAGTTGCTCTCGCTTTTGTTGCTGCTGTAAAGCTTCTTCTAACCGTTTTTCCTTAGTAATATCCTGGTGTGTTCCCACCATCTGCACTGGCTTTCCAGATTCGTCCCACTGCAAAACTTTTCCCCGATCTAAAATCCACTTCCATTCACCGGATTTACTCAACATTCTAAATTCGACTTCGTAAACTGGTGTACGCCCTTCTAGGTAGTCGTTCACAACCTCACAAAGTTTGGGTAAGTCTTGTGGATGTACGTGCCGCTTAAAAGATGTGTGATTGTTTTCGATTTCTTCTGCTTCATACCCCAGGATGTGCTTCCAGTGAGGGGTGTAATAAATGTTGTCAGTCACCAGATTCCAATTCCACAACCCCAAACCACTGGTTGCTAACGCCACTTGCCAATCCGCTTGCAAGCATTGGCACTTTTCTAATAAGACTTGGGCTGTTTGCTCTTGCTTTCGGATGTTTTGGGTGCTTTGTGATGAGATCTGTAACTCCCATTCGTTGGTAGCTGGTTCTTCGGTATACATAGCTGCTGTACGATGAGGAAGATATCCTGTAGCTCCTAAGCTGTCTTAGCACCCTGACGACAGTATAAACATGTAAAGTGTGGGATTTGTTAATATTCTTTTAACTTTTGTGTGATTAACTCGGAAATCAATCACCTCTACCACTAATTTGAATTGAACCTAGAGAAACGTACACAGAGGAATGTAACCAGTCTTTTGGTCATTAACACATTCATTCACAAAAAATAGGCTACATTTCGTTGCTTGACTGTGTAAAAATGCCTTAAAGTCAGTATATAAATCTACAAAAAGTCTAAATTCTAATACCTTACAAGATTTTTCAAAAAACTGTAACCTGAAGTGGGCTGAAGTTACATATATTCAATAAAATGTCAATACTTGTTTGTAGCTTCTTTGAACAAGACAGACTATCCTCTCTACTGAGGAGCTACATTGGGGTTATTCTGATCACTTAAAATTTTGCAAAGAAAATTATTTCAGGAACTCTCACACAGAAGTCGGACGCAATGACTAATGACTATAGAAGAAGTCCTACTGTTACTAAAAGCAACGCTTCCCAACGCTTTAACTCCACTCCAAGAAATAGTGCTGCGCTCTACGTGGGATGGCAAAACTTATGGTAGCATAGCGTCGGAAGCACACTACGGAGAAGAGCGAGTTAGAAAAGTAGCTTCTCATTTATGGCAATTGCTGAGTGAAGTTTGGAAAGAACCGATAAATAAATCTAACTTCCGTCAGACTTTGGAACCTCGCCGTTTGAATAGAGCGCAACAGCAGTTAATTCGGGAATTCAACCGTACAGCGATCGCCATATCCCTAGAATTTCCTAATGGTCCAGTATCGCTTGATTCTAGATTCTACATTCCTCGCCCACCAATTGAACAGCTTGCTTACGCAGAAATAGCACAACCAGGGAGTGTCATCTGCATCAAAGCTCCTAAGAAGATGGGGAAGAGTTCCCTGATCTTACGCATTCTTGCTCACGCAGCGAATCTTGAATACAGCACCGTAAGTTTGGACTTTCAGCAAGCAGACAAAGCAGTCTTTGCCAACATCGATAAATTTTTGCGCTGGTTCTGTGCCAATATTAGCCGGGAGTTAGGGCTAGAACCAAAACTCAATGATTATTGGAATCAGGAAATTGGCAATAAAGTCAGCTGCTCTTTGTACTTTCAAGAGTATTTATTGCCTTCTCTGAAAAATCCCCTTGTCTTAGTATTAAACGAGGTGGATTGGGTGTTTGAGTATCCAGAAATTACCGACGAGTTTCTATCATTGCTGCGCTTCTGGTACGAGCAAGCCAAAGGTGTAGAAATTTGGCAAAAACTCCGTCTTGTCTTGGCTTACTCAACGGAAATTTTTGTTCTCCTCAGACTGACTCCATCTCCATTTCATATCGGATTACCACTGAAGCTACCGCCGTTTACAAAAGAACAAGTGCAAGATTTGGCACAACGTCACGGACTGGACTGGACAAATGGTTCCGAAGTTGAGAAATTGATGGCAATGGTTGGAGGACATCCTTATTTAGTTCGACTGGCTTTGTATTCTCTCATGGGTAAGGGTGGGTTACAACGGGATTTGGAGCAACTGTTGCAACAAGCACCTACAGAAACAGGAATTTACAACGAGTATTTAAGGCAATATGTGCTAGCACTCCGAGATCAGCCAGAATTGGAAGCTGCTTTTGCTGAGGTCATTTTTGCGACAAGCCCTGTGAAATTAGAGCCAGTTGTTGCATATAAATTACAGAGTATGGGACTAGTCAACTTGCAAGGCGAGTACTGTACTCCGACATATGAATTGTATCGTTTGTACTTTAGACAGCTCAAAGCAAGGAAGGATGGGAACAATTCTCGTGTGAATCAGTTGGAAAAAGAGAACCAGCAATTACGCGTTCTTTCTAGTTTGGATGAACTCACTCAACTGATTAGTCGCCGCAACTTTCAGACTCACTTACAAATAGAGTGGCAAAAAGCTGCTCTTGATCGCACTCCCCTATCACTCATTTTGTGCGACATTGACTATTTCAAAATTTATAACAAGAACTACGGTAATACAGCAGGAGATGATTGTTTACGGCAAATCGCTAACGTTATTGATAACTGCGTGAAGCATCTGGTGGGTTATAGCAGCTTCTCACAAGCCAGCACTGTTAAGAGTCCCGTGTGTACCAGCTATGAACGTACTTCAGTATTAGTCGCTCGTTATGGTGGTGAAGAATTTGCCATTCTCGCTCAAACAGATGTCATGACTGCTATATCTATCGCTGAAAACATCCGCGAGCAAGTCAAAGCTTTGGAAATTCCCTGCGAGTATCCTGGTATGGGTGGTCTTCCAGCTAATGTTTTAACTGTGAGTTTGGGCGTTGTTAGCATTATACCAGAATCTGAAACAGAGCCTGAGACTCTGCTTAATGCTGCTGAAAAAGCGCTCATTCAAGCAAAACGAAAAGGACGCGATCGCGTTGTCCTTAAATAACTGTTAACTGTTGCACTTTCCCAGAATTATGAATTATGAATGATCATTCTTTTTACAATTCATAATTCATAATTCATAATTTTTAATTATTTCAAACTCCAAGCGGCAAAAGCTAAAGCACCCCAACCTGCGATCAACGCTGCTCCCCCGATTGGAGCGATCGCTCCTAAATACTTAACACCGCTCAAGCTCAAAGCATATAAGCTCCCTGAGAAAATGGTAATACCAATGATGAACAGCCAGCCACTTGCTAAAAGGAGCGGCGGAGGTGACTCGATACGGCTGAGGAGTAGTGCCACGACGAGCAGTGCTAGAGCATGATACATCTGATAACGAGTGCCGATGTCAAAAATTTCTAGCGATCGCTCAGTGATTTTTTCCCGCAAAGCATGGGAGCCAAAAGCACCTGCAGCAACAGATAAACCGCCTAGAATGGCTGCTAAGCTTAAAAAAATTTGCGTCATGGGGTTCAATTTCTGCCAAATTCCTCTTTAAATATAAAAATCGTAAGAGATTCCCCCTTCTTCACTTACCTTAAAGTTAGCATTGAATAATTTAGCTTGCTCATCTAGATATTGCCTGGCGGTTGCTGGTGGGAGTTGTGACTGCATTGCAAAGCTGACAAGAGTGATGCGCCCATTATTCTCTTGAATCATCTGATAAAAGGTAGATTGTAGCTGATCCTTCGCTTGTGCCTTAATCGCCTTTTTCTCCTGCTGACTTTCACGGTATGCTCCCAATGCTAGCCATACTCCTAGAACTGAGGTAGGAACGCCAAAAATGAGACCATTCAACGCAGTATTATCAAGTACAGTGATTGCAGGTTCATTACGAAAATCTTGATGACGAAAATCTGGCAAATCTCTAACTGGTGTCCAACTTGGTAGAATTTCCTTCTGCATGTCATTTTTCTGCATGACTGCAGAAGCTGAGAGCGACAAAAACATGAATCCGAGTGTAAGTAGCCAACCCGCAGCTAATTTTTCAGCAGTCTTCATAGTTTTTTATTTCAGATTTAAACCTTGCTTGTGATTCTAACCTTAGTTACGTCAAGCTTCCACTCATTGAAAAAAATGAGCAGCGATAGGAAAAATTGCTACACTTTTGCTGATTTTATCTAGCTGCTGGGCTGCTTGTTAGGCATCTTGGCTATCAAGACATTGCGTCCCAGATTGTTTTTGTGTCCGCGAACATACGGAAGCGACAGACTTTTCCGTCACGAAGATCGTAGACGTGCGCGGCGGCTGCACGCATGGACTTGCTGGAAACGCGATGACGTCCAGTGTACATCCCAATAACGATTACCGATCTACCTGCATCAAGGAATTCTTTAATCTCGTAAGCAAAGCCTTCCCAGTTATTGTTGTTGGCTTTGAAAACCCTCTCAACGACTTCGGAGGCACCCTTGTGCGTAGCACCGCCTGGAAACCCTTCGTTTTGAACCCATTCGAGATCCTCTGTGCTAATACGTAGGAAGGCGTCGTAGTCCTTTTCACGAAATGCCCGATAAAGTTCTTGAATGACTTCAATGTTGTTCATTATTCTTACCAATTAACAATTAAATTCTGAGTTTTCCATTTTGCTTTTTGGTGTTGTTGGTGCAACCCTTAAATCAGTTATCAGTTATCAGTTATCAGTCAGTTAGGCGTATGGTGGGGGATGCGCTCACCGCCACCAACGCATAAAGGTCCAATTGGTGGGGGACGCGCGACCACTCGTATTTAACTGATAACTGTTTACTGTTCACTGTTCACTGTTAAAGTATCCATCCTCCCCCTGGTAACATTGGCATACCAAAAGCTATGCCACCAAAAAAAGCGCCTCTTGCATCCTCCTTTTCTAGGGAAGTCTTGCCCTAGTCAATCAAATCAGGTAAAGCAGAAAAGCTAACTATATAGAAATAAAAATCCGAAACAAACCAGAAAATCGGCAGAAACTTTTTTAAGAAGTTTTATAATCGCAGCAAAAGATATTACTTATCTTGCTGCGATTTTAAGCTTACTGGCGTGTTGCTTCCAATAAGCGAGAGAAATAGAAGCGAGTGCGAGTCATGGACTGGCGTTGCACAGTAAAGCCATTACTTGCCAAAATTTGCACCACATCAGCCTCACGGTGCAGATAGGCGCGAGTCGCTTTACTAGCACCTGGAAAGAAACTACCTATTTTCTTTAACAAACTCAGGGCAAAGGTTTTTGGTGCAAAACTGAGAATGAGCCGTGATTGTGCTAACGAACACAGGTGAGAAATCATCTCATCTGCTTTTTGCTGAGGATAGTGGATGAGAACATCCAAGCAAATCACTGTATGATAGCTACCGGTTAACGTTTCTAAATCCTGCACAGCAAATGTGGGATTTTCGCTTCCCAAGATGCTAATGGTTCTTTCTTTGGCTTCCTCTACCATTTTTTCGGAAATATCGCTGGCGTAGACCTTTGCTCCAGCTTCCGCAAGGGGTATGCTGAGACTACCCACACCACACCCAGCATCGCAGATAGATAGACTTGCTAAATTGTTATCAGCTTTGAGCCAGCCCAGTACCTTATCAACTGTTTGTTGATGTCCATTGCGAATATCTAGCTGGACTTTGTTGACTTCGCCATCACCGTATATACGTCTCCAACGGTCAAAGCCTGTGGAATTGAAATATTCTTTAACTATCGTTTTATCGTCGGCTGCGTTCATGAAACTCAATATCTAACCATTCCAATGCTTCAAAGTACCATGTGTGCGAACCACTAAGAATATCTTTGCTTAGTTGTGCATCTTGGCGCGAAATATTAAGACAACAACCGCCGCCATGAGAGTTCTTGTGTATACTCATCTAAATGCCAACACAATAATTGACTACTACAAACACCAGAGAGAATTGCTGAGGCGGCGATCGCACTTCGTGGTGCAATGGTAGAAAGTGCGATCGCCCGAGGTGCATCACATATTCCCCACTTCACTAAATTTTGCACACCTACTAATAAAGGTAAAGTCGTCCCCGATAAAGTTCCATCTGGGAGTCGAGCCGTTCCATTGTTCACTTCAATTTGCCGATTATCCCAAGGATACACCCCATCAGGCAATCCCAGAGGTGCAAGCGCATCACTGACAAGGAAAAGTTTTTGTTTGTATATCCCCTGTTCTTCTGATTGAGAAAAGGAGGGACTGCTGGCACGTAGTAAAATTTGTAGCATTGTTGGTGAGACGTGCTGACCATCAGCAATAAAACCACACATAACATGAGGATGAACAATTGCCGCCCCCAACAATCCTGGTTCACGATGGTGTAATGGTGGCATAGCATTAAAAGCATGAGTCACCATTGTTGCACCTAGTTCAAAAGCACGTTCCGCTTCTGTTGCTGTGGCTTGGGAATGTCCTAAACTGACAGTAATACCCAAAGAACGCAAATAAGTTATCACTTCACCTGTTGGATCTAACTCCGGTGCTAAAGTCATGACTTTCACAATATGAGCGTAATTACCCAAAACCCGCTTTACTTCCTCCAAAGTAAGAGGTAGCAGGTACTCTGCTGGATGTGCGCCACGCTTTTGAGGATTCAAAAATGGTCCTTCTAAATGCACTCCTAAAATTTTGGCACTACCCTCCCCATACAAAGAGGGGTTGGAGGTAAGCTTCATAAAATCAGAGATGACAGCAAGCGATCGCTGAATATTGTCTACCGAAGTTGTCACCAGGGTAGGTAAAAAGGCGTCTACCCCCGCATCCCACAAAAATTGACAGATATTTAGCAGTTGGTGAGAATTTTCTGCTGATAAGTCGGGAAATGCCAATCCCAACGCCCCGTTAATCTGCAAATCCACACCGCCTAGGGAAATCCAGTCGCCAGCAACATCCAACACTTGCAAGTCAATTGGTGGAACGGGCTTGAGGACTTTAGACATTGGTAAGATTTGCTGAACTATGCCCTGTGGATTGACTGAGATCATCTGCAAATCTGACCTGCCAAGTACTCGAGCGTTGATAATGTCTACAGGAGTACCAATCAGGCTTTGTGTTGCTTCGGTCATTACGTCAGCAAGAAGAGAGTTTCATCTAACCTGATTTTAGAGGCAATAGGCGGTGATGAATCAAAAATTGCGATCACAGCCTAGTCTATAGCGATATAGCAGTTCTCGTTTGAATGCAATACAAATCTTGTGGAATGGGCATCCTGCCCGTCTTATATCTGGGTGGGTGCCAATCCCACCCCACAAGAATCTAGAATTGTATTCTATTCAATTGAGAAGCGCTATAGATGAGATGATTATCTAGATACACTCCCCCTACTGCCACCACTCCTATGACTCTCGTCGCCATCATTATGGGTAGCGATTCGGATTTGCCTACTATGCAAGGCGCGATCGCAGTTTGTGAAGAATTTGGTGTTGCCACACACGTAGCAATTATCAGCGCCCATCGTACTCCAGAACGCATGGTGGAATATGCCAAATCTGCTCACGAACGAGGCATTAAAGTCATTATCGCTGGTGCGGGTGGCGCGGCTCATCTTCCAGGAATGGTAGCATCTTTAACCCCACTCCCTGTTATCGGTGTTCCTGTTCCTAGTCGTCACTTACAAGGAGTTGATTCATTGTATTCAATAGTACAGATGCCTGCTGGTATACCAGTGGCGACTGTTGCTATAGGTAATGCTAAAAATGCTGGACTTTTGGCAGTACAAATTCTTGCCACCCAGCAAAGCGAATTACTAGAGAAGGTGCAGCAGTACCGTCAAACTTTGTCGGAATCAGTCATCGCAAAGCAAGCAAAACTAGAACAAGTTGGTTACGAGCAATATTTAAGGCAGATGCAATCACCATAAAAATATAAGTAAAAATACTTATATTTTTGTATAAAAATATATTAGTGTTTTTCCTGCTATAGCCATGAGCATTAGTAGTGGGTGATCTGATGTTTAAAGCTGGGTTCTTCACATCAAGATATCCATAAATAACAGCTTATGAATATTTTTTATAAAAATTTAATAATTACATTTGACGGTTCTATATTCCTGTTGAAAGATAGCAAGAATGTAACGCGAGTACTGAATTTGAAACTTTCAAAAAAACTGTATTAAAAACTACAGAATTTTAGTATCACAATTTTCATCATTGTATTGACTTGTTTTTATGTTTTATGGTTTTGAAGCAATGTTTCTAGGTGGTTTGTCATACGCTTGAAGACTCAGAAAGGTTCAGTACAAAGCATTTCTATTCAGCACGTAGGAACAAATAAGAGAAGGTAAAAATAAGAACGTAATAGAAAACAAGATAAAAGTTGTCCTTTTTGCTGGTTAACTTTTGATTTTTTCCCTAAAAACAGCTATTATGCAGTTTTCAAAGACTTCTGTAGCGATGACTAGTCATCTAAGGACTATCTTGTTATGATGAGTTCACTCATTTGGATATTTAATCTTGTCAAAGATAATGCCTAAAGAGCTAATGAAGTAGACTTGACTACTTTGTAAACTACATAATAGTTTTTTAAGAATATTCTTAATAGCTACACAAGTAGCATGAGCGACTGCTGAACAGGTTCTTTGATATCCTGTTCAAACAACCACTTACTGATAATGAAAATCAGTGACTTTAAACAGACAGCTAACCTAAATGGCAAATATCAAAAACAGCTTTTTTTAGCTTTGGGTATTAGCTGTTGATACTCAACATATTTTCCGATTCAGGATGCTTGAGCGCATGATGATAAAAATCACAAACAAAAACAAATCCAGAAGAAAAAATAGGCAGCGACCAGCAAAATTGTTAGGTAGCAATGCACAATATATATCAAGTGTCAAGAAATTGAATGGAGTCATTAAGCAGTTGTCTCCTAGCTGGCAAGCCTGCATCCCCCTAGCTTGTCTGATTGTCCTGGCGTGGGGTTATACAGCAGTTGCCCAAACCCCTGCTCCAGCAGCACCAACCACAGCAGAACTCAAAGTTGCAATTGACACTCTTTGGGTAGCGATCGCCGCATTTTTGGTGTTCTTCATGAACGCCGGTTTTTGTATGTTAGAAACTGGCTTCTGTCGCCAGAAAAACGCTGTCAACGTTCTTGCTAAAAACTTGATTGTGTTTGCTCTAGCCACTGTCGCTTTTTGGGCGATTGGCTTTGGCTTGATGTTTGGCAATGGCAATGACTTCATTGGCTTAAATGGGTTCTTCCTCCAAGGCGCAGACAACAGTCCCGCCATAGGAGATGCTTATAAAGGTGTCTTTAGCTCTCTCAATTGGACTGGTGTCCCTCTAGCAGCGAAGTTCTTGTTCCAGCTCGTGTTTGCCGGAACAGCAGCAACGATTGTTTCTGGCGCGGTTGCTGAACGAATTAAGTTTGTTGACTTCTTAATCTTCAGTCTCTTACTTGTAGGTATTTCCTACGCAATTACCGGACACTGGATTTGGGGCGGTGGTTGGCTTTACAAGAGAGGTTTCTTTGATTTTGCTGGTTCTACAGTCATTCACTCTGTAGGTGGCTGGGCAGCTTTGATGGGAGCAGCATTCCTGGGACCGCGCATTGGAAGATATCAAGATGGGCAAGTCGTTGCCTTGCCTGGTCACAACATGAGCATTGCCACCTTAGGCTGTTTAATTCTGTGGTTGGGTTGGTTTGGTTTCAACCCCGGTTCAGTTATGGCTGCTGATCCGAATGCCATTAGTCACATTGCTTTAACCACCAACTTAGCTGGTGCTGTCGGTGGACTGGCTGCCACAGCTACAGCTTGGTTATATCTGGGTAAGCCAGACCTTTCCATGATTATCAATGGTATTTTGGCTGGCTTGGTTGGCATCACAGCAAGTTGTGCTTTCGTCACTCTCAGCAGTGCTTTCATCATTGGTTTAGTAGCGGGAATTTTAGTAGTTTTCGCTGTCACCTTCTTTGACAAACTCCGTATTGATGACCCCGTCGGAGCTACCTCAGTTCACCTGGTATGTGGTATTTGGGGAACTTTAGCAGTTGGTCTGTTTGCTGTCGGTCCTGGTGTTGCACAATTTCCCTGGTATACTGATGGTCTTGGTCCTGCAAAGGGTTTATTTGCAGGTGGTGGCTTCGGACAATTCTTTATTCAGTTGCTTGGCGTCGTCTCAGTCGGCGGTATAACTGTTCTCCTCAGCACCATCTTTTGGTTGGCACTCAAGGCGACTTTAGGTATCAGAGTCACTAGAGAAGAGGAGATTGAAGGTTTAGATATCGCCGAACACGGTATGGAAGCATACAGCGGATTTGTCAAAGAGGCTGGTGCAAGTGGATTTAGCGATCCAGCTAGCCACGCTGGTGGAGTTTCGCGCAGGGGAGATTTACCGACAACTTTATAAGGACGGCTGGCTGAAAACCCTGGAGGAGCAGCAACGCAGTTGCGTACTCCGTGCTTTAGACCAGGGATGAAAGCCGCCCCCCGTAGGCTTTAGCCTACCGTGAAGCTATCTTTTTGTGGTTCAGGAAGTGCTTTGATCCAATCTTGAATAATTTCAGACATCGAAACTCCAAGTTTATCTGCATAGGCTTGGAGTTTTGCTTTTTCCTGTGTTGTTAATCGTACCAATACTCTTTCTGTTCTAGCCATTACAAGAAACAAATGTTACACTGAAAGTATATACAAATAGTATAACAATGGGGGTGATAACGCAGTGCTGGTATTAGAGTACAAAGTAAAGGGTAAAAAACAGCAGCATCAAGCTATCGATGAAGCTATCCGTACTACCCAGTTCATTAGGAACAAAGCAATTCGCTATTGGATGGACGCACCACGAGAAGCTAAAATCAACACAATAGCTCTAAACAATTACTCCACAGCGCTGCGGAAAGAGTTCACATTCGTTGAAGAATTAAATTCAATGGCTTGTCAGGCTGCAACTGAAAGAGCATGGTCAGCGATTGATAGGTTTTACGGTAACTGTAAGGCTAAGAAACCAGGCAAGAAAGGATTTCCACGTTTTCAAAAAGATAATCGCTCAGTTGAGTATAAGACCAGTGGATGGTCTTTGCATCCCACAAAAAGACGTATCACTTTTACTGATAAAAAAGGTATAGGGGAAGTCAAGCTGTTGGGAAAGTGGGACATTCACACCTACCCTGTCAAGTCTATTAAGCGTGTTCGATTAGTTAGGAAAGCTGATGGATACTACTGCCAATTTGCAGTTGACATTGAGGTTAAACCTGAACAGAGAACAGCTAACGCTGAGTTAGGTCTTGATGTTGGGCTTGAGTTTTTCTACTCTGATTCCAATGGACATCATGAGGAAAATCCAAAATTCTTGAGAAAGGCTGAAAAAGCCATTAAACACGCTCAACGACAAATATACAAAAAGGAGAAAGGCAAAAACCAGCGACGAAAAGCAAGACAGAGATATGCTCGGAAACATTTAAGAGTAAATAGGCAGAGGAATGAACACGCGAAGAGACTCGCGCGTAACTTGTGCAAGCGAAACCGCTTAGTCGCCTATGAAAACTTGAATGTCAAAGGCATGGTAAAAAATCACTGTCTAGCCAAGTCCATTAATGATGTTGCTTGGACTCTGTTTCGTCGTTGGCTAGAATATTTTGCTGCTAAGTTCGGAACAACGGTTGTAGCTGTCAATCCTAGAATGACATCTCAAAAGTGTTCAGATTGTGGTGCAATTGTGAAAAAATCTCTTGCAACTCGTACACATAAATGTAGTTGTGGTTGCGAACTTCAGAGAGATACCAACGCAGCAATCAATATTCTGAATCTTGCAAAAGCTACCGGAGGGCATCCGGGAAGTAACGCTACTGGACTAGTAACCTCTACTCTGATTGGTGAAAACCTGTTAGAACAAGTAACTAGGATGAAAGTAGAATCCCCTCGCCTTTAGACAGGGGAGTGTCAAAGTTCTAGGTTGTTTGATTTTTTAGCTGATTAGCGATATACCCGCCCTCTTTGTCTTTTGTATAGGGGGTGGGTTTAAATTTTCTACTGCTTGAACAAAACAGAAAGTCAAAGTATGAGCATACACAATTTTCAATAATTAACAAGTAGATTTAGCCGGATTTCTTTATTAAATTTTCGCAAAAGTCAAGTTTTCGTAATATTTCATACGGAATCACAGTATCATACAATGCTCAAATCTATTTACCTAACACAAAACTGTTGGTGCGAAAGGACAAAAAAGTGTTGAAAAAAGTATTGATCATCGGGGCGATCGCTCTACTGCTTTTGGGTGGACCGCTCATAGGTAATGCCTTTGCTGCACCCGTTGATGTCAACGCAGCAATTTCTAATGCTCAAACGGCTGCTGATACAGCGTTTATGTTGATTTCAGCAGCCTTGGTGCTGCTGATGACGCCCGGACTGGCGTTTTTCTATGGTGGATTTGTGCGATCGCGCAACATCCTCAACACCCTGATGATGAGCTTTGTACTCATGGCGATTGTAGGAGTGACCTGGATTCTGTGGGGCTATAGCCTCGCCTTTGCTCCAGGTAACGCCATCATCGGTGGGTTGCAGTGGTTTGGTTTGAATGGTGTCGGATACGAGCTAACCGATTATCTCAAAGGGTCAAATCCCGCTGAGATGCTTTCCTACGCTCCGACTATTCCGCATCAGGCATTCATGATTTACCAAGCCATGTTTGCCATCATCACCCCAGCACTAATTTCAGGGGCGATCGCAGAGCGGATGAACTTCACCGCCTACTCTTTGTTTGTGCTGCTGTGGTCAACGTTTATTTACAGCCCCCTTGCCCATATGGTATGGGCTAAAGGTGGATTGTTGGGCTTGTACGGTGGCTGGGGTGCCCTAGACTTTGCTGGCGGTACAGTCGTCCACATCAGTTCTGGGGTATCTGCTCTTGTAGCGGCGATCGTCCTCAAACCTCGGAAAAGCTATCCTGACCGTCTCAGCCCTCCTCACAACGTTCCTTTTATTTTGCTGGGAGCAGGTTTGCTGTGGTTTGGCTGGTTCGGCTTCAACGCTGGCAGTGCCTTGGCTTCTGGTGCGTTGGCAACAGCCGCTTTTGTTGCCACCAATACAGGTGCGGCAGCAGGGGCTTTAACCTGGCTGATCCTAGAAAAAGTGTTGCGTGGTAAACCAACAGCAGTCGGAGCAGCCACAGGAGCAGTTGCAGGCTTGGTAGGCATCACTCCAGCCGCAGGATTTGTCACACCAGTGGCAGCAATCTTGATTGGTAGCATTACCGCTTTTGTTTGCTTTTATGCTATTAGCTTCAAGCACAAACTGCAAATTGATGATGCCCTAGATACATTTCCCGTGCATGGCGTAGGCGGTACAGTCGGAGCAATTCTCACAGGCATCTTTGCTACCACCACAGTCAACTCAGCAGGGAAAAATGGCTTGTTGTATGGCAATCCCGGTCAATTGATGACACAAATCTTAGCAACTGTTGTTGCCTATATCATCGCTGGCGTGGGTACCTTGATCATTTTGAAAATTGTAGATGCCACTGTTGGTCTGCGGGTTAACGAAGAAGCCGAATTACAAGGCATGGATATCAACGAACACGGTGAAGAAGGTTACAACGAGGAGTTCACAGACCGCATCAATTTCAGCAGCAAGCAGTAGGATTTATTCGCGTATGCGTCTAAAATCTGAGTCAAAGATTTGGTAAGTCTTGCTACTCGTGTCTACTCCTGCAAAAACCTTTCCAACCTGGGCATTTTTCTCTGTACTCACCAACATTGTTCTCATGTTGACGGTCGCCCTGCTCATTTATCGACAGCAGAGAGCGACTACTTTTTTGGGAACAATCACTTCCCCTACACAACTCAATCGAGACACTCAACCCCAAGCTGTCACACCTAAGTTAGGTCGGCGTCACAAACTGAATTATCAGCAATGGGTAGACATCCTTAAACAAGAAGCCACTGTTGCCGCCCAAAAACGTCCTCAGCATTTAACCATACTACTGGGAGATTCTTTGAGTTTGTGGTTTCCTTCTGAGTTATTACCCCAAAACAGAAATTGGTTAAATCAAGGAATCTCTGGGGAAACGAGTACAGGATTATTAAAAAGATTAGAATTATTTAACTCCACCCAACCGGAAACAATTTTTGTGATGATTGGGATTAATGACCTAATTCGGGGCGTGAACGATAAGATAATTTTAGACAATCAGTTGCAAATCATACGTTATCTCAAAAAAGTTCATCCGCAGACGCAAATCGTTGTGCAGTCCATTTTACCGCATGGAGGAGAACAGACAACTTGGGAAAGGCGAGAAAAACTTTTGGCGATTTCCAATAGTCGCATTCGCTCCTTGAACCAGCAGCTCCAAGCTATAGCTCAAAAAGAAGGCGTGAAATATTTGAATTTGCATCCATTGTTTGTTAACAACCAAACTAACCTGCGCCTCGAACTGAGTACAGATGGGTTACATCTAAATTCACAAGGCTATTTAGTTTGGAGTTCCGCCTTGCAATTATATAGTCAAATTGAACTCGAAGCGCAGAAAAAATAATTTCGCGCAAAGGAGCAAAGAAATTCTTCGCGTCTTTGCGTCTTTGCGCGAGAAAATGATAAGTGGCAATTTAAGAGAAAAAACAATGGATACCAAAGCTTTTAAACGTTCGCTCCAACATTCAGAAAATTATCATCGTAAAGGATTTGGTCACCAAGCAGAAGTCGCGACTCAGTTGCAATCTGAATATCAAAGCAATTTAATTCAGGAAATTCGCAATAACAACTACACTCTGCAAAGAGGAGATGTTACTATCCGGTTAGCAGAAGCCTTTGGCTTTTGTTGGGGTGTAGAACGTGCTGTGGCGATGGCTTATGAAACCCGCAAGCACTTCCCCACTGAGCGCATTTGGATGACGAATGAAATTATTCACAATCCTTCTGTGAATCAGCGGATGCTGGAAATGGAAGTAGGATTTATCCCGGTTGAAGCAGGTAAAAAAGACTTTTCTGTTGTCGAGTCTGGGGATGTGGTTATTCTACCAGCTTTTGGGGCAAGTGTTCAGGAAATGCAGTTGCTTAACGAGAAAGGTTGCAAAATTGTTGATACAACTTGCCCTTGGGTTTCTAAGGTTTGGAATACTGTTGAAAAACACAAAAAAGTCGATTACACATCAATTATTCACGGCAAATATAAGCACGAAGAAACTGTCGCTACGAGTTCCTTCGCAGGCAAATATCTGATTGTGCTGAATATGGAGCAAGCAGAATATGTTGTTAACTACATTTTGAATGGAGGAAACCGAGAGGAATTCTTAGCAAAATTTAGTAAAGCTTGTTCCGCTGGATTTGACCCTGATAAAGATTTAGAAAGGGTTGGGATTGCGAACCAAACCACAATGCTCAAAAGTGAAACCGAGCAAATTGGTAAACTGTTTGAGCGGACAATGATGAAAAAGTATAATCCCACTGAGTTGAATCAGCATTTTCAAAGCTTTAATACGATTTGTGATGCCACCCAAGAACGGCAAGATGCAATGTTGGGGTTAGTGGAACAAAAGCTAGATTTGATGATAGTTATTGGTGGGTTTAATTCATCGAATACGACGCAATTGCAACAGATTGCAGTCGAGCGAGAAATTCCTTCTTATCACATCGATAGTGAAGTGCGGATTCTGTCAGGAAACCGGATTGAACATCGGGAATTAAGTGGCAATTTGAAAATCACAGAAAACTGGTTACCAGATGGGGAAATTGTCGTCGGAATTACCTCTGGTGCATCTACGCCAGATAAGGTGGTGGAAGATGTAATTGATAAGATTTTGCAATTGAAGGCGACGGCGGTGGTATAAAAACCTCACCCCCCTGTGTGCAAGCGCCAGAGGGGGAGCTATTTTCCCCTCCTCGCTTGCGCTTAGGGGTTAGGGGTGGGGGGAAAATCGTATTGTACCCAAATGTAAACTACTATAAGGCTGGTATTCATTTAAGAGTTAAAATTATAATAATCAAGGTTTGATTTATGAATTCATTAATGTCATGACAGGTGCTGAACCTTTAATCTCAGCCGCCATAGCATCAGCAGTCAGTGGTGTAACCGTTCCCATTTTCCAGAGTATCTGGGGAGGCGGAGGTCAGCTTCTCAGTCGGTTTAGCAAAAATGTAGATGAGCAAACCAAACAAATCCTGTTTGTATCTCAAAAGTATGAAAAAAACTATAAGAAACGTCATGGCATCCTGAAACTATTAGGAATGCGGCAGCCTGTGGAATGAGAATCTGTATATACTGGTGTGCAATTTTTCGATGATGCAGCTATCCATACTTTTGAATCGAGATCTATTTTAGACATTGGTTGACAACCTTTTACAAGCTTGGCTCAATGCTTTCAATCTTTCTCCAGAAATGGTCAATTTATCTCAGGAAGAAAGCGAAGCACTTGACAATTATCTCTATGCAATTTAGAACCTAACTCAGTGCAAACAAGCACCAGTGCAGGTGTTACCCAAAAGCTGGCAAGCAATTGAAGAACGGATGTTGTTAGTTCCGGACAATTGAAATCTTGTGGTGAAGTTAAAGTCAAAATAGGAAGTGGAAAGATAAACACTCTATGAGTTCATTACAACAAGCTAAGGGCAAGAAAACTCGAACTTTGACAGCGATCGTGTACTGGGAAGAAGATGTTTACGTAGCAGAATGTCCAGAGGTGGGAACTGCTAGTCAGGGAGAGACAATAGAAGAAGCCATTACCCATTTGAAAGAAGCAACAGAACTTTATTTAGAAGAGTTCCCGCTTCCTGAGACAGCACCTCGTCTGTTGCTAACCACCTTTGAGGCAGTTTGTGCCTAGGCTACCTAGAGTACCAGCCTGTGAAGTCCTTTACGTTTTGGAACGCTTAGGTTTTGTTCAAGTACGACAGCGTGGAAGTCATGTGATTTTGAAGAAACAAATTATGGCAAAAGGCGAAGAGCAAAAAGTGATTGAAGTCGGTTGTGTTGTGCCTGTGCATCGTAAAACAGTGGCTGTCGGAACGTTAAAGAGTATTTTGAATCAAGCTGGAGTTTCTGTGGAAGAGTTTTTGGATATTCTGTAAATCGATTCAACACCTACTGTGTTTTCAGTAACACACCAAGACGAATGGTGCGTTGCGCTTTGTGATAACGCACCTTACAAAGTTAAAATTTACTAAATCTGGAAAATCAGCTCAAGCAGTTGAATATATAGTTATGAGACTTTAATAAAGCAAGGTCTACTGTGGTACTTCAGCAAGTACGTCTTGTCCTTAGGCATCATGTAAGAATAAGTTGTACAAATTTAATCTGGAATAGGCTGTTAGCTTTACTTCCCAGTCAAAAGTGTTCAAGTTATTTTTGCAAGACTCCTTAGGTTTGGCAATATCTCGTGAAGTTATCTCCAGAACTGTCTATTAGATCAGTAGGATCTAGACATATGAGTTTTGATATATTCATCAGCTATAGACGAAATGACACCCGCGATCAAGTGAGTATGATCGCAGAAACGTTAAGCCATGAATTCCTTGTATTTAGAGATTCAAATTCAATTCACTATGGGGAAGAATGGCCTAAAGAAATTGAAACAGCCCTGAGTTCTGCAAAAGTTGTTTTGGTGATTATTGGAAAAAATTGGTTTGAGGTAGGGCAGTACAATAAGCGCCGCATTGATTCTGAAGAAGATTGGGTTCGTAAGGAAATACTGTGTGCGTTAAAGCAAGAGAAGACAATAATTCCTGTCTTGATTGATGGCATGGGAATGCCTGTGGCTGAGGCTCTACCTGAGAATATTTGTAAGCTTTCGGAGCGACAAGCCTTTAAAATTTTGATGGAGGATTTAAATAATAGTATTGAACCGCTCAGAAAAAGAATCAAGAATCTTTTGAATTCTGAGAAGTCAAATCTTCTAGAGTTAGATGAACGTATACATCCGAGATATATAAGAAAAAAACTGCTTAGTGAAGGTAGCATTGCGTCAGTTTATAAGGTAGAAGACACAGTTTTAGAACGTGATGTAGCTATCAAAGTCTTAGATCGTGAGGACTTACAAGAATATTTCGATCAAAGTGTTAGAGATGCAGTTAAAATTTCCGATGAACTGTACTTCATCAGCATTTATGATGTTGATTTAAAAAGGTACCCTCATTACTATATAATGCAGTTTATTGATGGGCAAAGCCTTCGCAAACTCATTAGTAATAACGAGCAAGGTTTACCTATCGAAGAGGTAATCGAAATCGTTTTGAAGATTGGCGATGCACTCGTTCGAGTCATACGAAATCCGAGATTAGAGTTCACCTATGCTCATATCAAGCCATCAAATATTATGCTTCTTACTGTGAAGCATGATAAAGAGTATGGGTATGAGCCTTTTATCTCACCTTTGAACTTATGCCAAAACTTTTGTGCTAAAAAGATTTTGGAAGAACTTGAGTGTAAGTCAAAGGACTTAGAGGCTCAAGCTTATCAAGAAGCGTTAGCGTACCAGCTTCCAGAAACCTTTGGGATGTCGCGCCTTGAGAGTCCATCTCCTGAGCAATCTAATCAATATATGCTTGGGCTTTTGGCATATGAACTCCTGACAGGCGAAATTCCATCTGTCCTTCAAGATCTTGAAGACTTGAAGCAAAAAGGCGGTAAAGCGTTCAAACAATTGACATCAATTACTGACAAACGCCCTGAGTGCCCTAAAATTTTGGAAACAGTCATTTTAAGAATGACATCCCTTAATCCAAGCAGACGCTATGAGACCCTTGAGGCTGCCTTAGATGTACTTCACAATGTCAGTTTTGATGTGAAGACAGATCTCAATACAGTTAAGGAAAGTTACGAGAGATGTGTTAATACGCCGAATTGTGACCAGGAATTCTTCAAAGCTTTTTATTGTAACTTCTTAGCGAAGTGTCCTCATGCTGCTAAAAAATTTCCTTCGCTTGAGGATGAAGATAACTGGAAGCGTCAATATCAGTTGCTTAAGGAAGCTGTGCTCTTATTATTCACCTACTTTGAAGAAGATCAGCGCTACTGTGGACATACAGAACAACAAAAACTTAATGTTCTGACTCGGATTGCGGACACTCACCACCGCCACGGTATTCCAGCAAAATTCTACGAAGAATTTGTACATTCCCTCATCGAAACAGTCACTGCGTTTGATCCCTGGTCTCAGACAACCGATGTCCATAGAGAGATCGTTGAAGATGCTTGGAAAAAAGTCCTCAAGCCAGGAGTTGAATATATGAAGGAATATGCATAAATGGGTTCAAAAAACCTTGTTGTCCTTTCGGTCTTCTGGAAGAAGAACTGTAACAAACAGGACTTACGCAACTGGCACAGCGCGATCGCAATTTTATAGTATTTACGTACTATGTCAAAGTGGCGTACCCAGAGGGCATTGCTGAAATTAATAACAGTAATTGGCTGTGTTAAGTATTTTTC
>JAHHIB010000135.1 GCA_019359075.1 Kalymmatonema hyalinum WJT4-NPBG1 | reverse complement strand
ATTGGTATGAATTGCAAAGAAATTTATTCACTTTCGTTGTGCGTGAGTACATTGTGGACAATCTCACCAAGACTTGTGCTGCCTAGTACACATGGATGATGTTTTTTGTCAATGCGTAAGTCCTATAAATGTTAAAAATACGTGATTATTTATATTTTATATATGTAGCTCTGTTAAGTAGGAGATAAGTTAACAATACCTTCGCTAAAAATGAACAGCGCTTTTGTAGTAGAGTTGTTGCTACTACAACGACAAGGGAAACTACTTTAGCCCATGTCCCTTGATTCTAAGACTATTACAATGCCTGCAACCCCATATTAGCGCTACCTTGGCGCGTCAACACCAACCGAATTGCCTGTACCATACTGGCAATGACAGGGTTACAAAAAATCTGGGTAAAATCGGGCATCAGAGCCTTGCATCTCAACATTGTGCATCAAGCGAGAGAATTTTATGAATCGACATATTACCAAAGCCATACAGCCACTGGTGAATAAACTATCGCGACGTCACGCACTCTTTTGGCTTGGAGGTAGCGGGATGACCGCTGCTTTTGTAGTTGGCTCAGACAATGAGGTTATTGCAAAACAAAACAAAGGGCTGGAATATGTTAATCCACCAGGGTTATATAACGCAGCTCCACTTGGCTTCAGCCAAATAGTCGTAGCACCACCAAGGTCAAGAACAGTTTATATTTCCGGTCAAAATGGTGTCGATGAGAACGCCAATCTTGTCTCCGATGACTTTGCTGCTCAGTTGAAGCAGTCTTTTGTAAATCTCCGCATTGCCTTAGATTCAGTCGGCGCACGTCCAGAGCATGTGGCAAAGGTTACCGAACTTATAGTCAATCAAACTGAAGAACAAATACCGCTGTTGATATCTGAACTCAAGGCGCTGTTCGGGGAGAAACTGCCAGCAAATACCCTCATTCCGGTTCCCAGACTTGCATTAAACGGTTTTTTGTTTGAAATTGATGCATTTGTTGAGATTCCACTGAGTTAACTTTTCCGCCTTGACGCTTCCACGCTCTGAAGCATACTGTTGGTCATTCAGGGGTGTATCACCAAAATTTAAGGGTGCAAGCCCCTGCCTTCTAGGCATGGGGTTTGCACTCAACTAGACAACCCTGATTTTAGGGTCAAAATCCTAAATCCAAGAATTGAACCACATCCGCATTGGTCTATATTCAAAAGGTGAAAGGGGTAAACCTAAATAAATAGGCATCCAAAAAACAAAAGCTATCACAATCATAAAGGTAATGGTCACACCAAGGGCGCGCAGTCCAATTCGATAACTGCGTAAACACTGATCCACAAGCCAAGCGATCGCTAAAAAGGCAAACACCACAGCCGTCATGTAGTGGTAGATAAAAACGCAACGGTTTACTTTCACCCAAGGTAGTAAATTAGCAGCATAATTTATCACCAAGAACAGGGCAATCCAAGTATCAACACAAATGATCGTAGGAGGAGAAAAACGCTTTTGCCTCACCCAAGGAATAACGAATTGCCACATCAGCATTCCTACTAAAAATAAAAGCGCTGCAGCCCCAAACCACCACAAAAAGGGATTGCCCATTGCATGGACATCATAAATGATTTTCCCGGTACCGGAAGGCAAAGGAGGTCCCATCACAGGTAGCGCTTCATGAGTACTTTGTGCTGTTTGATAAAAATACGCCATTGGTCGAGTCATCAAGGGCCATTTATACCAAGCAGCACAGTAAGGATGCACCTTGGGACTATTGCCGCCAAGACGTCCATGAAACAGTAAAATTTGCCTGTGTATTTCTATAAATCCATATCTTCTATCTAATAGTAGGTGTGGAATCCAAATCAAACTGTAAGTGATGAAAGGGATAATACCTAAATAAAGAATAATATGAACAAGATTAAGTTGAGTTAAATTTTGCAATGATATTTGATTGCTCTGCCCGTTCTTACTGGAAGTACCGAAGCTTCCTCTATAAGGAAAAATTTTATATGTTCTCTTTTTAGAAAAACTAGAGCTAAACAGAGTTAAGGAAGATAAGGAAAAAGTTTTTTTCCTGCCTTTTTTCCTATCACTACTAAAGGAAGGATGAGAAAGAAATTCCTGTTTAAGTTGAGGTTGAGTTTTTTCACCAATCAAGCTAAAAGACTGCAACCAACGAATTCCCCAAGCTAATATCCAGATCAGATAAACACCTAGCAGAAACCATAAACCATTCCACTTAGTAGCTGCTGAGGCACCAAAAGCTATCCCAGAAAGTATTAACCAGAAGTTGCGTTGTTGTCTTTGTTTTGCTAATGCTAATAATAAAAACCACTGTCCTAGTAGCCCAAAGATGATAATATATTGGTTGATCAGGGCATAGCGAGATTCTACGAGAAATATGCCATCACAAGCAGTAAACAAACCAGCAAGTAAAGCAAAACTGCGACGGAAACTTATTTGATAGGCAATGGCAGCGACTATTATAGGGATAAATGAACCAGAAAAGGCATTCATCCAACGGTAACTGATGGGCGACATGACTGAACCTGTAAACCCGTTCACCTCATCTTGCCAAAAGGGAATGTGGCTGCCAATCCAAATCCCCAGCCCAATCATATATTTACCTAGTGGTGGATGACCATCAAAAAATGGTGTATGGGTGAGATAGTTATTACCAAATTTAGCGTAGTAAACTTCATCAAATACAAAGGTATTAAATCGCCCTAGTCCCCAAAATCGCAAGGCGAGTGATAGTAAGAACACACCCGCCATGCCAATCCGAAACCATTTTTTATCCATTGGTCAAGAGTCAATAGTCACTAGTCCTCTTGCAAACATGATATTCCAATATTTGGAACCACAGATGCACACAGATTAGCACAGATAATTCATCTGTGTGCATCTGTGTAGCCTACGGCACGGCTTACGCCTACATCTGTGGTTTTATTTTCATCGAAAATTTGGGTCTGAAACCCCGTCCTTCTAGGACGGCTTTATATTTATGAACCATTACCGCCTTGGGGTTACTTGAATCGGTGTACTCTTGTACTGTACTTTCGAGCTTGACAATTACCATCTCGAATCGTTCACCCCAACGGGAGAGCCAGTTCCCTACGGAGGGAAACCCTCCTAAGCCCTTCGGGCAGGCTGCGCCAACAGGACTGGACTCACCTGTACGCATAACGGTGTTGCTCCGTAGAGCCTCCCTTTCGGGGTAATGTGAGCCTAGACAATGTTATTGGTCGGTGCTATATCGAGGACACTGGCATAAAGACTGTACACCTGTTTAATCCGCGATTTCTAGAGCTACAGACTGGCATCACGCATCCGTAGGTAGGAACTTAAACGCTTACCAATAACGTAGTACGCAAGGTACGCGCGTCGGGTCAACTAATCCTATCGGTCTGAGGCTAGAAGCCCCTCGCCTTTAGGCAGGGATGTTGACCACATTGACTTTTACAACAGATACCATGAATTAGGTGAGTCCAAAGCACCCCCTTTGGGTAGACAAGCGTTGGATAAAAGTAGCCTTTTAAGGCAGGTTTCATAGTCCTCTGGCAAAAATGCTCTTACCTTAAGATGTGCTGTTCGACTTTTGCCACTTCCAGCATAGTCTTTAAAACAGAATCCGGGTTCAAACTGATGGAGTCAATACCCTGTTCAACTAAGAACTGAGCAAATTCTGGATAATCGCTGGGTGCTTGCCCGCAAATACCGATTTTACGATTGTACTTTTTCGCACCCTCTATTGCTAACTTCACCATCCGCTTGACACCTTCACTGCGTTCATCAAACAACCGCGCCACCAAATTTGAATCTCGATCTATACCAAGTGTCAGTTGAGTCAGGTCATTAGAACCAATCGAGAACCCATCAAAAACTTGGGCAAACTCCTCAGCCATGATGACATTGTTGGGCAACTCGCACATCACATAGACTTGCAAGTCATTAACACCCTGCTTCAAGTCATTTTTTGCCATTTCTGCCAACACCAGACGCCCCTCATCAGGAGTGCGACAGAAGGGAATCATGGCGATGACATTTGTCAATCCCATTTCGTCTCTGACTCGCTTAAGGGCTTTGCACTCTAAAGCAAAAGCTGCTTTGTAACCTTCATCGTAGTAACGCGCCGCCCCTCGCCAGCCAAGCATCGGATTTTCTTCTTCGGGTTCAAACTGTCTGCCACCCAACAAGTTGGCATATTCGTTACTCTTGAAATCAGACATCCGCACGATAACTGGTTTGGGATAAAACGCAGCAGCAATTCTACCAATACCTTGAGCTAATTTATCAACAAAATATTGGGGTTTGTCGTCGTATAGTGCAGTGATTTGAGCAATTTTAGCTTTAACAAATTCATCATTTAATTGGTCATAATGAATCAACGCCATTGGATGGATTTGAATGTGGTTGGCGATGATAAATTCTGTCCTTGCTAAACCTACCCCATCATTGGGAATAGCAGACAAACTCAGTGCTTCTTGGGGATTGCCCACATTCATTAAGATTTGGGTACGAGTGCGGGGTAAGTTTTCTAGCGGAACTTCTTTAACTTCAAAAGGCAGTAGCCCTGCGTAAACCCGCCCTTCTTCACCTTCAGCGCAAGAGATTGTTATTTCTTGACCATTTTTCAAAACTTCTGTAGCGTTTCCGCATCCAACAATTGCAGGTACACCCAATTCTCGCGCAATAATTGCCGCATGACAGGTGCGTCCACCTTGGTTGGTGATCACCGCGCTTGCTCTTTTCATGATTGGTTCCCAGTCGGGATCGGTTCTATCTGTAACCAAGACTTCCCCTGCTTGGAACTGATCAATTTTATGGACATCTATAATCAGGTGCGCTTTTCCTTGGCTAATGGCTTCCCCAATAGCACGTCCCGTAAGTAGAGGTTGGGGAGATGAGGAGGATTTTGCTTTCTCATCTCTCCTCAAGAGGCGATAAGTCCGCAACACATTTTCCGTCTTTTGAGACTGCACTGTTTCTGGGCGCGCTTGCACAACAAACAATTCATTTGTAATCCCGTCTTTCGCCCATTCGATGTCCATTGGGGTATAGGTTCCGTGGACTTGGGAATAATGCTCTTCAATCAAACACGCCCAACGCGCTAGTTGTAAAGTTTCGTCATCGCTTAGGGCGAATTTGCCTCTTTCACTCTCAGGAACTATTACGTTTTTCGTGAATTTGGAGCCGTCGTCATAGACCATTTTCAATTCTTTGCTACCCAATCTTTTATCGATAATTGGGCGGAAACCTTCTTTAAGAGTTGGTTTAAAAACGTAGTATTCGTCTGGGTTAACGGAACCCTGGACAACGTTTTCTCCTAAACCGTATGCTGCGCTAATCAGTGCAGCATCCTTAAAGCCTGTTTCTGTTTCAATGGAGAACATGACTCCAGAGGTTGCTAAGTCGGAGCGCACCATTTTTTGCACGCCAACAGCGAGGGCAATGCTAAAGTGGTCAAATCCCTTAGTGTGGCGGTAAGAAATAGCACGGTCTGTAAATAGGGAAGCAAAGCATTTATGGCAGGCAGCTAAAACACTTTCTATACCGGTAACGTTGAGGTAAGTTTCTTGCTGTCCGGCAAAGCTGGCATCGGGGAGGTCTTCAGCGGTAGCACTCGAGCGCACTGCGACGTCTGTGTCTGGGTTGTATCGCTCACATAAAGTTTGGTATGCTTTAACAATTGCTTCTCTTAATTCTTTGGGAAATGGTGTGTGCATCAGGAGCGATCGCGCCTTTTTCCCTCGTTCTCGTAAATTTTTGACATCTTCTACATCTAAGTCAGAAAAGAGAGCACGCAGCTTTTCTTCTAAAAGGGCTGATTGAATGAAATAACGATAAGCATAAGCCGTGGTAGCAAATCCAATCGGAACATTGATGCCTTTGGGCACGAGTTGTTGAATCATCTCGCCTAAAGATGCATTCTTGCCACCAACTAAGGGTATGTCGGTAATGCCAACCTCATTAAACCAAAGGATAAGCGATCGCTCTTTGGAGGATGATTGTGAAAAAGTATTTGTTGCTACCGTAACCATCTGTATTTGCCTCCCTATTTGATGCCCTGGTTGTACCAATATTGCTTGCCCTATGTAAGGTATATCACATCCAATCGAAAACGCTTTTATAGTATCTTTAGGTTTTGGATAATAAATTTTAGGTTTTGGGCTGACAAATCATCCAAAATTTGGATTCACTAGTTGTGATAGTCTGTTTCCCACTCCAAAATGTGCGAAAACATAGACTTGGCTTGGTCAAATCCACGCTTGCAATTGGTATACACCTACTTGTTTTCATTCACCAGCATCATAGAGATGACACTGTGGATGACTACAACAGGATAATGCATCTATAACTACTCTTTGGGATTCAACTATTCCGGAATTTTGTATGTTATTGCTGGAGCAATACCTATATCGGTTTAGGCTTTACAACACGGTGCCTGTTATGTTTAAACGGGTTATAGAAAAAGCTATTTAGGTACTTGTTGCTTTTCAAGGAAAAGCAACAAGTCCCTTGTTTCATAACTTTCACAAGACTATCTGCTGAATTTATCTAAAATAATGGCGGATAGATCGTCCGGAACTGTTATGCAAGGCAAAGCCATGTCCACAAAAGTAGTAACTACAATGACTCAGGAACATATCGATCTTAGATGTCTCAAAGGTCGCACTGCATTTTTTATCATCCACGGAATCGGCGAACAAAACCCTTTTGAAACTGTGGATTATTCTGCCCAAAATTTTATTAAATATTTTGAAGAGCAGAACTTACCAGTGCTAGTAGAACACTTAGTTGCTAAGCGAAGACGAGCCAATGGCTATATTTGGACAGAAAGTTTTGTTCGCTTCACCTCAAAAGACCCCGAACAAGACTGGTTAATTGATATTCATGAATATTACTGGGCAAATCAGACATCACACCAAATCGGTATGTCTGAGATTTTGCAGTGGACAGAGCAGACACTCAGTGGCACAATCAATTTTTATAACACGGAGGAAAATAAACCTTTATTAAATGAAATTTTGGAAAATCAGGATGTCAACAACGTCTTTAAATTTCGCTTACGTTGGCTGACAATATTCCTGCGTCTGTTCCATATTATCTACCCCGTTTTGCGGCTCTTACTTTGGCTCATTCTATTTTTATTGAGTCCATTTCTCAGTGGTCGTTTTCTGCAATCAGCTTGGACACTCAGTAAAACACTAGTGACTCCGCCACTGGTTAATTTAGTTGGTGATGTGGCTGTATACACGACAACCGATGTAAAATCTCCTTACGAAAGGATTAGAGAGCAGATACTCACAGAATCATTAACATTATTGAAAGCAATTGTTAGGGATAAAGAAGCCAATTACGACCAAGTCATAATAGCTGGGCATTCTCTCGGCAGCTGTATTGCTTACGACACCCTAAATCTTCTCTGTATTGAGGCAAGTCTCTCTAAAAACAAGGGTCAAAATTTATTCTTAGATAAGATTAAGGGGCTAGTTACCTTTGGTTCACCACTAGATAAAATTGCCTTTTTCTGTAAAGAGAAAGCACAGAAGCAACAGTACATTCGATCCTCAATTTTAGAACACCTCAATTCCTTCCGTGTAAAAGCGCAAGTTGCTCGCCAAAATCTATACTTCACTAAAAGTCCCGTGGATTGCCAGCTAGATCATGTTCAGTGGGTCAATTACTATCATTTGCAAGACCCGATTAGCGGTCACTTGGATTACTACGAAAACGTAGATAATGTTCTTATGAAATACAATGCCGCTTGGGGAATCGAAGCGCATATGGGATTCTGGACAGATGCAAATTTTTATGAAGACATTGCCAAGCGGTTCCTGTATGCTGCAAGTAAGCATGGTGTCAATCAGGAGTTGGGGCAACATATTGAATTGCAGCAAGGGTTAGTTGACGCTTGATATGCACTTCCTCTATAGGTTTTGCAACCTCCAATACTTTATGTAAGTCATGTTTCAGCGTTGCTCTCCTCGGTTCACGATCGCGTGTCAGTATACATCTGGAGACAGGCTTTGTGTGAAGATAGAACCGAGGAGACTCGCTCGATTGGTAAACTACCCATTGGCACTAGACTTGTGTTATTACCAGCAAGCCATTTAGGAGGGAGCAGTCATGGGCAAGTACGACAAGATTTTTAGCTCAGGTAAGACATCAAAACAATCACTGAGTCCACAAGAAGCAGTAGCGGCGATCGCAGTTGTCACCGCTGGTGCTGATTCTTCATTAGAAGAAGTGGATGCAGAATTTTTAGCCGATACCCTCTGGGGACTCGAGGTTTTTGAAGAATACTCAGATGACGAGTTGTTAGAAACACTTGATAAAGTCATAGCCATTGCAGAGGAAGATGGACTTGGAGCGCTATATAACGCAGCAAACAATGCCCTAACAGAAGACTTACTGCTTGATGCTTATGCTGCGGGGGTGAGTGTTCTTGTAGACGAAGATGAAGTGCGTATACCCAAAGGCAAAACGGCTTTGCTCAAAAAGCTCCAGGAAGCTTTGAGAATTGATGATGAAGAAGCTAAAGAAATTGTAGACGAGGTGATCGCCGCCTTTGAAGAGGTAGAAGATGAAGACTTCGCAGAAGACGAGGATGAGACACTACTTCAGGAAGGCTCAAGCGCAAATGTATATGACTCACCCTCCGGTAATTTTACAGTTCTAATTCCTGTGGACGTTCAGCAAGGTGGTAGAGTTCAAACTCAAGAAGGGTTAGTCAACTTTTCTGATGACTATGGCACTTTGTTGAGAATCGATTATTCCCCTATCTCCTCTAAACAGGTAGAGGAAATAGATTCTGTAGGACAGGAAGAATATCTGCGTTCACTTCTCCTTAACAAGTATGTGCCTCAAACAATTGTTGCTAATTTGCCAGATGCTCAGATAAAACATACTGAATATCTGGAAGACGCATTGGAGGGGGCTTACTTTGTGTTAGTTGATATGCCCGAAGGTTCAAAAATTTCCAAAACAGGAAATAACGGTACTGCTACTAAATTGAATGCGTATCGAGGGCTTCTGTCATTTATCTATGGCGACTTTTTGTATGTCGTCAGCCACCAGCGCAGCTTTTTGGATGGAGAAAAACCAGGTTCTATTGAAGAAGAAGCTGAGGGGATCAAGCAGAATGTTTTAAATTTTGTTGATACCATCGAGTTTACTTAAGGTTAACGAACTTTTACAAGTTTTCACTACAGGGGTAGAGGCGTGGCAGTTTATTATAAGACACTGCCCTGATTCTACCCCTGTTGTTTATTCAGGCAAGCAATTAAATCTTCTACATTCGAGAAATCCAACAACGCCTCAGCTAAATCTTCTAATTGAGCAAGCGATAGTTGGCGAATGCGTTCTTGTAACTCAGGTTCAACTGTATTAATTCGTCGATTGAGTTGGCGCATGATTACTGCCAACTCTCCTCTTTGCATTCCTTGCTCCATCCAACTGGTAACGATTTCCATAACAACCTCTTGTTGAACTGGTTCAAACTTCGCAATCTCTGTTTTGAAAATCTCTTCCTCTTCAGCATTGAGCTTTAGGTAAGTGTCGATAAACCCAGAAATCATTTTTGTCCGTGCTGGATCAAGTCGCAAAGTTGCTAGCAGCCGCAAACATTCCGACTTAACTCTAGGGCGTTCCTCCGGAGCTATGTTCATTTTAGCCATAAGCGCACTGGCAACTGGATTCTCTTGCTTGAGGAAATTCCGCCAATTTAAACGATTTAGCTGAAGTACCGCGTAGTTAAGTTCTAAAACCACCTTGTCGGGAAACTCCACTCTATATATATTTGGTTGAGGCGTATGTGGAGTATCAAAGGAAAAAACGACAATTGGATACACAGGAAGCGCAAATTTTTCAAACAATCGAGCAAAATAGCGAAACATCCGTCGCCCAAAATCTGCTTGTGAATAAGCTTGGTTTTCTATAGGAATCAGAAAAAATGACTCTTGCTCTCTGAATCCTGCCTTCACCAGTAAATCAGCTTCATATTGCTCACCAGCAGTGACATCGGTAAAAATTTCCTTGTCCAAAAATTCTAAAGAATTAGGTTCTAAATAGGCAATGACTTCGGGGAAAAATAGCTCTAAAAACTCCACAAAAAATGTGGTGAGCAGTTCCTTGAACAAGCGGTCATGGTCAATCACGTCAAAATTGCTCCACCCATCAACCGCTCATACCGATATTTCAACTCTTCTTTCATCAAATACCAACGCTCTATAGTTGGATCTATCTCTATCACTTTCTCAGCTGCTTGCCGTGCCAAAATTAACACTTCCTCATCTTCCACTAAACTCGCTAAGGTAAAATCTGGCACACCTGATTGACGAGTTCCCAAGACTTGCCCAGGACCGCGAAAACGCATATCCATTTCCGAGATGAAAAAGCCGTCCTGCGACTGTTCCAAAACCTTGAGCCTTTGCTGAGCATCAGGGCTTCTGGAACTACTCATCAACAAACAGTAGGACTTAGCGGCACCTCTACCAACACGCCCCCGGAGTTGGTGCAACTGAGATAAGCCAAATCGCTCCGCATTTTCAATGAGCATTACTGTTGCGTTAGGGACATCTACACCAACTTCTACAACAGTGGTCGAAACCAAAATTTGAGTTTTGTTATCGCGGAATTTGCTAATTGCTTCGTCTTTCTCGGCTGAACTCATGCGGCCATGAAGCAGCCCCACTTCAAACTCTGGAAAGATACTTTCCTGTAATTTTTTATGCTCTTCTACTGCCGATCGCACATCTAACTTTTCTGATTCTTCTACCAACGGCAAAACGACATAAGCTTGCCGTCCTTGGGCAATTTCCCGGCGGATCAAATCGTAAGCATGGGTGCGTTGCTGACTGATGAGCGCGTTTGTCTGAATCTTTTGCCGTCCTGGTGGTAACTCATCTATTTGGCTGACATCCAAATCCCCGTGTATTGTCAGCGCTAAAGTTCGGGGAATGGGAGTCGCTGTCATAGTTAATACATGGGGTTGCTCGCCTTTTTGCTGCAAACGCGCCCGCTGTTCTACCCCAAAGCGGTGCTGCTCATCAATTACGACCAAACCCAATCGCAGAAAGTTTACGGGGTCTTGAATTAAGGCATGAGTCCCTACCAACAGTGGCAATTCACCCGTCTCTAACTGAGCATGAATTTGTCGTCTTTTTGCCGTTTTTGTGGAACCCGTCAGTAATTCCACGGGTAAATGCAGGAGGTTAAACCAGCTCACTAACTTGCGATAATGCTGTTCTGCCAAGACTTCTGTAGGAGCCATTAGTGCTGCTTGATACCCAGACTGAAGGGCAGCAAGAATAGCAATCACGGCAACAACAGTTTTACCAGAACCGACATCACCTTGCACAAGACGGTTCATCGGTACAGATTTTTGCAAGTCGTTGAGAATTTCGTTAAGGACTCTAGCTTGAGCGTTTGTGAGTTGAAACGGCAGTATCTCGTAGAATTTTTTTACTAGCTCACCTTTTGGGGCAAGAATGGCACTGGTTTGATTTTGCCGCGCATAATGCTGACGTTGGAGTAACCCAAGTTGCAGGTAGAAAAATTCATCGAAGACAAGGCGGCGACGGGCAGCTTGGAGGCGATCGCTGTCTGGGGGAAAATGGATACTATTAATTGCTTCCTTCAATTCTGTCAAATTATACTTATCTCGCAAACCACTAGGTAGTGGATCTTTGAGATGCACAGTAGAAGGCAAAGCGGCAATGACTGCCTGTCGCACGAGATCCGCCCCAACTCCCTCTGTCAGGGCATAAATAGGCACCACTCTACCGATAGTCAACGACTCAAGTGTATCTCCTGGATGTGCCAAAACTTCCACTTCTGGGTCTTCCAACGTCAAGCCGTATTTACTTTCTTTCACCAACCCGCACGCCGCCACAATACTACCTTCTGGATAGCGACGCTTTAAACTTTCCTGCCAACCACGACTGCTAAAGCGCGTACCAGCGAAAAAACGGCTGATTTTGATCTGACCGTTGTTGTCCCGCAGCAGCACTTCTAAAATCGTTAATTTCTTGTTTTTGGGACTAGTAAAGCAGTTACACCGCTTCACTGTTGCCACTATTGTTACTGTCTCCCCCGCCACCAACTCCTGAATATTCACCTGACGAGCATAGTCAATATGGTCACGGGGATAGTAGAAAAGTAAGTCACGTACAGTGTATAAACCAAGACGTGCTAAACTTGCAGCTTTTCTAACGCCTATTTCTGGCAAATCACTCAGCTTTTGGTCTAGGTTAGGCGCAAGTCTGCGACTCACCTCAGCGACAATTTGAGATTTTGGAAGTGATAATGAGTAAGAAGATTTTGCTTTCTTATCTCGCTTATCTCCCTCATCTCCCTCTGCTTCCCCTTCAATCGCTTGCTGTAGTTGGTACAGATACCTACGAGTCTCTGCTACTAAGTGTTGTCTATCTTCCACTGCCAGATTTGGATAGTTAGCAAATTCAGCCGCTAGTTCTTGCCACCGGCGACGTTCAATGCTGGGCAACCCTGTGGGGAATTTGCCAAAAGTCAGGGTAAGAAACTCACTGAAGCGGTATTGTTTACCCTGCAAATCAGTAAAGCCTTGTTCTGCTTCTATTGCCAAGGCTTTCTGCAATCGTATCCAATCTGGTGTGTCAGTAGTCATTAGTCATTCTTGAGAAGAACACAGAACTCAGAATCACTCCACGAATCAATTCGCGCTTATTTAAAGAAGAATAACTTTTGTTTCCTCCACGCATAAGGAGCTTCCAATCTTTCGTGGGCTAGCGTGTCCCACACTAATCATCAGACCAAATAGCACGCCATGCTGCTTCAGCTTGGGCAACTGAACGTTCCCGCTGTTTTTTTTGATACTCCTGCCCTAGCCGATTGAGCTGAAGCAAGACACTGCGAATCTGCTTGCGATAAGACGAGAGCATCGCGTCAGCAAATTCAATTTCCCCAAGCCGCAGGTTGATAGCCATAATTTGTGTCAAGCCGGAGTCTTCTGACTGCTGCTCATTTTCAATTTCAATAACCAAGTTTAGTAGATTGGGTGGTCCTGGCATCACTTCGGCAGATGCTTCTGATGCCGCAGCCGCAGCTGCTTCTAAAATCGGTCCTGGTAATTTTTTGGGTATTATCCCTGCTTTCTGTATGACAAGATTAGCCTCATGAGAAACTCTTTTCAGCTTTTCTTGTGTCGCTCTTTCTAAATTCTGTTGCCACTTTGCTAGTTCTATAGGGTTAGAGGTGTTTGGGGAAGAGGGCAAGGAGGACAAAGGGGATAAGGAGAAGGAAGCACCGGGAGTGGGAACGGGGGGAATAGGAGAAGTCGGGGGATTAGGGGAACTAGGAGGAATAGGTGGAATAGCGGGAGTCAGAGGATTGGGAGGAGTAACGGAAGTAGCGGGAGTCAGGGAAGTCGTGGAAGTAAGGAAAGTCGTGGGAGTCAGGGAAGTAGGGGAAGTCGTGGGAGTAGAGGCAGATGTTTCATCTACTTTCTCATCTCCCTCATCTTCCTCATCTCCCTCATCTTCCTCATCTTCCTCATCTTCCTCATCTTCCTCATCTTCCTCATCTTCCTCATCTTCCTCATCTTCCTCTGCTACCTGCTGTTCACTTCGGTTGATGAGACCTTGTAACTGTTCTGCTGTGTGTTGACCCAACTTGCGGATGGCTTGTTGCAATTGTTGCCGCTGATGCAATGACAAATTCAAAAAGCTTTCCGGATACCCTTGGGTACACAGGTGATATGTCGCCAGAATTAGCTGCTTGCGTACGGTTTGCCCCAAGGCGGTGAGATAATTCGTATAGGCGGTTTGGAGTTCTTTTGCGATCGCCTGTATCGCTTCTTCTAGTGCTAAAATATCCCGTTCAATTCGCTCAATTGCTTTCGCCATATCTTCTTGCTATTGCCCATCTGAACCTTGTTTTGGTATAAACGTACTACTCTATTCTAAAATAACCATCCAAAGCATTTTAGATTTTAGATGTTGAATTTTGGATTTACACAGAGATAGGAACTCTAATCTATAGTAACGCTCAGGAAATAATGGTAAATTTTATTACCAAAGTCCGAACTAAAATTTGACATTAAGCTGAGTGTAAATGAAAAACAGGTCAGCTTGGCTTGCCTGACCTGTCTTGGAAATAGTCCTTTGTCTTTTGCCCAAAACTAATGACAAATGACTAAATTACTTGCTGCCGATTTGCGCAGCGACTTCTTCAGCAAAGTTGCTTTCTTGCTTCTCAATGCCCTCGCCCAGGATATAGCGAACGAAGCGACGAACTTGGATGCTTTCGCCCAGTTGTGAGCCAGTCTGCTTAATCAATTCTTCCACTGTGATACTCTGATCACGAATATAAGGTTGATCGAGCAAAGTTAGTTCTTTTAAGCGTTTTTCAATCCGTCCCTGAACAATCTTTTCTTTAATGTTCTGTGGCTTGTTCGCCAAATCATCCCGCCCCATTTCAACATCCTTTTCTCTTTGGGCAACTTCAGCGGGAATTTCGTCTACCTTCACATACTCAACATTTGGGCAAGCCGCAACTTGCATAGCTACGTTCCTTCCCAGAGTTTGAAACTCTTGACGACCAGCTACTGAATCATTTTGGCTGTTGAGTTCCACTAACACACCAACTCGACCGCCGGTATGAATGTAACTGTCTATTACCCCTTGTGTGCCTTCTGCTAGTGCAAATTTGACGAAGCGGCGCAGTTGGATATTTTCACCCAATTGGGCGCTCGTTTGCTTAATAAAAGCTTCGACCGTTACACTTTCATCTTCAATGTAAGGTTGAGTCAACAAAGCCTCAGGGCTTTGGGCGGTTGTCGCTTGCTTCGCCAAGCTCTGAACTAAAGCTTTAAAAGTCTCGTTACGGGCAACAAAATCAGTTTGGCAGTTGACTTCTATGAGCACACCAACCTCACCTCCGGGTTGAATGTATGTATCTACCAAGCCCTCTGCCGCAATACGTCCTGCTCCCTTCTCGGCTTTGGCTATGCCCTTTTGCCGCAGCCAGTCGATGGCTTTTTCCTGATCACCATCAGTTTCTTTCAGCGCCTTTTTACAGTCCATCATACCAGCACCAGTTTTCTGGCGTAGCTCTTGGACGAGTTTTGCAGATATTTCCGCCATGTTGCCTCAATTCCTACTTGACTGACAGTTTTAATCGCTCTCAAATAAAGTTTAGAGTCTTGGGTTTAAGAAAGTCCTAAGCAATGAATCATAAGTGCTGAGTTATTTCTACTCAGCACTCACTACGTTCCTTACGATTTTAGCTGTAGCTAAGGACTCATGAATAAGTAGTACTTTAGAGTACCAAGTACTACTATTTTACTCGGCACTCAGCAACGCTCTAGTGGGAACGGCCACGCCTTACGGCTATCGGGTATCTCCGTAAGAGGCACACAACTGGACTCACCAGTCGCCTCCAGGAAAGCCATCATTCGCGCTGGCTCATAAGCACCGATTATTCTTCCTCTTCTTCGTCGGGAATCACCAAGCCACTGTAATCGCTTTCGCTTTCGTCGTAGTCGTAGTCTCCCTCAGCGCCTTCGTAATCTTCGTACTCTTCTTCTGAATCCAATTGACCGTGACGACCTTCGTAAATGGCGTCCGCCAATTTGCCTACTATTAACTTAATCGAGCGGATGGCATCGTCATTTGCCGGAATGGGAATATCTACTACATCCGGGTCACAGTTAGTATCCAGCATGGACACAATCGGAATTGCCAACTTTTGGCATTCTTGCACTGCGTTATACTCCCGCCGTTGGTCTACAATCACCACTACATCAGGAACTTTGCGCATGGTTTTAATGCCACCCAAGTATTTCTGAAGCTTCGCCATTTCCCGACGCAGCATTGAAGCTTCTTTTTTGGGCAGCAAATCGAGAGCGCCGTTTTCTTCCCGGCGTTCCAAATCTTTCAGGCGGTCTACCCGAGTTTTGATAGTCGTCCAGTTGGTGAGCATTCCACCCAACCAGCGCTGGTTAATGTAGTGAGAACCACAACGGGCTGCTTCTTGGGCAATAATTCCTGCTGCTTGCCGCTTGGTACCAACAAACAGAAATTTCTTGCCACCTTCAGCTTCTGACCTCATATAGCTATAAGCCTCTTCCATCAACTGGGCAGTTTGCACCAAGTCGATGATATGTACTCCGTTGCGAGAGGTGTAAATATACGGAGACATCTTTGGATTCCACCTACGGGTTTGATGCCCAAAGTGAACTCCTGACTCCATCATTTGAGCCAATGAAACAACTGGCATATTTGTTACTCCTATTCGGGTTAAACCTCCACCCAGGCGTATCTCCCAAAGTAGGAAACACCCGAACTCCTGGATGTGCGAGATTAGTTAACCATACTAGAGTAGCATAGCTGTGGCAGCTATTGGGGAATTGGGAGTGTCGAGAAAATACGACATCCAAAATAGGAAATTACTACATCATCTTTACCGATGCAATGGCTTGCGCCCCTCGCCTCTTATCAAGCTGGCTTTTGCATTTGGGTATACGCTTCATAGACACCCTTGACATTATACCAGTTTAGAAAAATTCGGGCAATTTCTAACGCCAACTGGGGTTTACCTAAATTAATTAACCATTGTAAAAATGGAGCCATTGTACGTTCATTGAGGATGCCATTCAGTGACAGGATTCCCCAAAGTAAGCGATGCAACCAAGTCATTTGAATCATCATTCGCACTTCCCAAGTGGGGTGCTTTTGATAAAACAAAACTCCCATGCGTCCGCGCTGAATTTCTTTGTCAATTAAGCGGGGAACTTGTTCTAAACGAAAAGGTGGATGCCAGTGATATCCTACAGCCTCTGGACATTTAATGAGTTTTAAACCAAGATTTTTCAGTCTGACACCTAGTTCTAAATCTTCCCAACCATAAAGTTGAAAACGTGTGTCAAAAAGTCCGGCTTTCTCCAGCCAATGCTTGGGAATGGCTACATTACCTGTGGCAAAAAAGGCGGCGGAAAAATCTGTTATTTTGTATGGTTCAGATGTGGGGTTGTCAAAATTACAAGTATTAATAACTGCACCGTAAGTAAAGAAGCGATCGCCTCCCAATTTCTCCTTTCCTTGCATCAGTGCTGACTCATGAGCTTGCAGGAAATTTTCTGTCACCACTAAATCACTATCAATAAAAATAATAGTGTCCCCTAGTGCGTTTTCTACTCCCAAATTTCGCGCTGCTGCAGGTCCTGCATGATTTTGACGAAAGACTCGCACATGGGGAAACTCCTGTTTGTTTGCTTCTAACCACTCCAATGTCCCATCAGTAGAGCCATCATCCACTAAGACAATCTCGTAACCTTGTAGAGACGCGCCATCAAATGTTTGTTGATAAGATGCGCCATGGCGCGTCTCTACATCAGTTAGTTTCTGTGCCTCCAAAGCTCTGAGGCACTTTTCCAAAATTGGCTTACGATTGTAAGTCGGAATCACAACGCTAAAAAACACAGTCTCACCCACATCAGTATTGCCCATCTCCAGGATAGGACAGCAGTGACTACAACACTGTTCCTTAAAGCAAAACCGCCCTAGTTCTTCTAGGGCGGAGGTGGTTGAGATGAGGATTATGGCGATTTGCATTTGGATGCAATAGAATTTTTACCCCACACCTTACCCCAAAGGGTGCAAGCGAAGAGGGGAGAAAATACTCGTTTCAAGGGTAGGTTTTACAGATTTTGCGTTTTGACCGACGTAGAGATGCGGAGAAACCCAGACGCAAAGAAAAATTTTTGAACGAAAATATGGGCTTTGCTGATAACTTTCAAAAAACTTGCCCTTAAGAGAGAAAATACTCCCCCTTTGGATCTTGCAAAGAGGAGAATTGGGAGGTAACGTTCCTGCGGTATTTAAGCAAAGTGACAACCGCTATATAATGCAATGAGCAGTTTTTGTCAGTTGTAAGTCGCTTTACGACGGTGTTTGCGTAGCAGAACACCTGCTCCAAGTACACCCACGCCGACTAATGCTGTGGTGGCTGTTGGTTCTGGAACTGCCCGAGGAGTCTTTACGGAGAAATTCAGTTTAGCCTCACCTATAGAGGGAGTTCCTGGTGGACCAAGTTCGTCCTCCTGAGTAAACGTTATTGTGCCTGTAGCGTTCTCAAATATCCCCGTTCCACCGGTGAGAGTTATAGTACCACCACCCCTGATTGTGTTTGTCTCTAAGTTAATTTCAGCGCTGTCGTTCGCGCTGCCAAATAACTCATTAGGACCGCCGTAATATCTGTCGGAAAATCTTGGTTGATCCGTCAAGCCAAACGTTGCTGGATCTGAATTAAAGTTGTATTTGATGATGGATGGGTTGTCACTGGGCTGTACCTGACCGTAAGTATTGCTGATAAAGAAATTCAATCCGTAAGGAGCATCACTCTTCTCACCTGTGATCGTTGCTCTGATAATACCCAACTCCTCATTGAAGGGATTAATTTCGACCGATGTTTTGTAGTTAGCAGTAAAGTCATAGGTATCATATGTAGCCTGCGCGCTCGCGCTTTGCACATTTAACCCGAAACCACCGAAAGCTAAGGCTGCTGGTATGAGCCATTTGATGTGTGAACGGAGCATAATTGACCTTGTGTACTATATTAGTTAAGCACTGAGTATAAACTAACAGTGTATATTTATAAATGATACGTAAAAATGAATCTATTCGTAATAAATTGTTATAAAGCAGGCGTAAAGCCATTGTGAAATTAACTCAAGAGAGTTTATGTACTAAAAGATACATCATGGAACTCGTACTGCAATATCAAACGTCAATTGTCTAGCAATGCCTATAAATCAAGCTATGGTAGGCATTGTTCATGTTAGAGATGTAATTTATATAGGGTTATTCGGGTCATGCTTTTAGAGCAACATTACAACTGCGAGTGTTCAGATAGTTCCGCCGATGGAACTCAAAACAGTCGAAAAACTCAACTTTTATCAATAACTGTTTGTTTACTTGCTGGGTTTTTTGTTGCTGAGTGGAGTGTCGGTTTATGGAGCGGAAGTTTATCTCTACAGGCAGATGCAGAACACATTCTTTCTGATATTGCTGCTTTGGGAATATCACTGTTTGCCAGTTGGTTAGCGCAGCAACCTGCTGTCGGTAGGGCAACATTTGGACATCGCCGTATCGAAATTTTGGCGGCTTTGGTGAATGGGTTAACTTTGCTTGTGATTGCTATTTTCATTTGTTGGGAAGCAATTCATCGGTTGGGGAGTCCGGAAGAAATTTCTGGCTTGCCAATGCTAGCAGTCGCTGTGGTAGGTTTAATCGTCAATCTGCTCAACATGACTTTGCTGCATCCCCACTCTCATGACGACTTAAATCTACGGGGTGCTTGGCTTCATATCATGGCTGATACTGCTAGTTCTTTGGGTGTGATTGTTGCTGCTGTCGCGATTCACTTTTGGAATTGGTTATGGGCGGATGCGGCTATTAGCTTAGTAGTTGCTAGCTTGATGGCTGTTAGTGCTTTGCCACTTGTGCGAGAAAGTCTCTCGATTCTTTTGGAGTATGCACCAAAATCAATTAACCCGAGTGTTGTGGAAATCTCTCTCAAGTCTTTTCCTAAAGTTTTGCAGGTAGAAAAACTCTACGTTTGGAGAATTAGCAAAGAGCAGATCATGCTTTGCGCTCATCTAAGTGTGGATTGTCCGACTCTTGAAGAACGCGATCGCCTGCTTGGGCAATTACAAACTCATCTGGAGCAAACTTTTGGCATTCATGAGATAACTCTACAACTGACTCACCCCAAATCTTTGGCAGCAATGCCAATTCATCCTTTGTTCAAGCAAGATTTACTTTCAATGCTATCTGTAGAGAATAAATAATAAGAAAAAATTCCGATGAATCGGTGATGTTATGAAAAATATTCAAAATATCAACATATCATGATTGTCTCGTTGAGTTGAAAAATATACCTAAATAAGTTAGATAATATTGACTCATTGTTGTGTTTTGTCAACTGGAGAAACGAATGGGGCGCGCAAAGAAAGTTGTTCTGGCTTATTCTGGTGGTGTAGATACCTCGGTGTGCATTCCTTACCTCAAGCAAGAGTGGGGCGTCGAAGAAGTCATTACCCTGGCGGCAGATTTAGGACAGGGGGATGAATTAGAACCTGTCAGAGAAAAAGCTCTGAAATCGGGAGCAAGTGAATCGCTGGTGGTGGATGTTAAAGAAAGCTTTGTCAAAGATTACGCTTTTCCGGCAATTCAAGCAAACGCTCTTTATGAAAATCGTTATCCTCTGAGTACTGCCCTTGCGCGTCCATTGATTGTCAAAGCATTGGTAGAAGCAGCAGAAAAATACGGTGCTGATGCGATCGCTCATGGGTGTACTGGTAAGGGTAACGACCAAGTGCGCTTTGATGTCTCTACTGCTGCACTAAATCCCAATATCAAGATACTTGCCCCTGCACGGGAATGGGGAATGAGCCGCGAGGAAACCATTGCCTACGGTGAACGGTATGGCATTCCCTCGCCAGTGAAAAAATCCTCACCCTATAGTATTGACCGTAATTTGCTTGGTCGCAGCATTGAAGCAGGCGTTCTGGAAGACCCTAATGTGGAACCATTAGAAGAAATCTATGCAATGACGAAGGCGATCGCTGACACTCCCGATAAGCCAGAGTACGTTGAAATTGGATTTTCCAGAGGAATTCCTACCACCCTCAATGGTGAATTCATCAACCCAGTTGAACTGATTGAACAACTTAACCAAGTCGTTGGGAATCACGGTGTTGGACGCATCGACATGATAGAAAACCGCTTGGTAGGTATCAAATCGCGGGAAATTTATGAAGCACCCGCTTTGCTCGTGTTAATTCACGCACATCGAGATTTGGAAAGCTTGACTTTGACCGCAGATGTTACTCATTACAAGCGTGGTATTGAGGAGACTTACAGTCAATTAATTTACAACGGTCTGTGGTACAGTCCTCTAAAAGCTGCACTCGATGCCTTTATTCAAAAGACACAAGAGCGAGTATCTGGAACTGTGCGGGTGAAACTCTTCAAAGGCAACGCTACCATCGTTGGGCGGAGTTCTGATAATTCTCTCTACACTCCCGACTTGGCAACATACGGTGCTGAGGATACATTTGACCATAAGGCAGCGGAGGGTTTTATCTACGTTTGGGGATTACCAACGCGCATTTGGTCGCAGCAGGAAAGGGGTAGATAAAGGACAGGATGTAGGGGCAAAAGCATTGCTCATTGGTGTCAATTGAACGTTCAAACCTTTATCCCACGTTGATTTGACCCCACCCCTTAATCCCCTCCCCGCATGCGGCTATGCATTACCCGGATCTTTCTTAACATTGCTGTAAAACAGGCAGGATAAGAATGGTGGCGGTGAGGGTAGTTGTGGGGGTTGACAGGGGGAATCAAAGATGAGTATGAGGAGAAAATTAC
>JAHHIB010000134.1 GCA_019359075.1 Kalymmatonema hyalinum WJT4-NPBG1 | reverse complement strand
GTCGTCAATGATAGCATAGACAGCAATTGTTTCATTTAACATAATTCCCCTCCGTTTTTCTTACTGGAGGGGATTTTATTATCTTTGCGATCGCCTTCTCAAATAACTAGCAACTTGGGTTAATAGAAAAATTCTGGTTCTCGTTGGTTAACAAAAAGCGGTTTGCCTCTGCTCCAAGCATATATACTGTGGGACGCCCAAATAAATGGGTTTTGAAAATTGTTCCATATTGCTTGTATCGCTTGTCAACAAAGTTTGGATCGCGCAGCAAGCCAATTGTTTCGCCAATCAAGGGCAAACCAAAGCTGCCGGGGGGTAAAGGTAGCGATCGCTTAACATGGGTGGTTGTCATTGCTGTTGTGCCTCACGTAACACAAAACCGACTTATTTTTCAGCTTGCCATGATATTCTCAGCTTTGCATTTTTGGAACACTGGACATGCAAAGCAAAAATAAAACTGTAACGAAATTTACAAAATTACTATCTTTTTTTAGAAAAAAGGTTAGGCTAGGCATACACATCTAGTTCGCGAAGATACCGCGAATAGAAAAAACTCTATACTTTCATAGTCTCTGCGGCGAGACCGCAAAGAGGGAAAAAATCTTATGCTTTCATCGTCTCTTCGATCACTGGAGGCTCCAACTCCTGCGCATATTTGCCCATATGATCAAGCTTGTAGCTACTTAGAACAAGCGGCAAAAGAATTGACGCTAGACCAAGGTCTTTTGGAAGTTCTGAGTCATCCGCGCAAGGTCGTCACGGTTTCCATTCCCGTAAAGCGGGATGATGGAGAAGTGCAGGTTCTGGCTGGACATCGGGTGCAGCATTGCGATATTTTAGGTCCCTATAAGGGTGGTATTCGTTACCATCCGGCGGTGACATTGCGGGAAGTCTCAGCCCTAGCAATGCTGATGACCTGGAAATGTGCGCTCTTGGGTATTCCCTACGGGGGTGCGAAGGGAGGTATTGCTTTAGACCCGAGGCGCTACAGCGTTGGCGAACTAGAACGCATTACCCGTCGTTACACCAGTGAGTTGATTAAAGATATCGGTCCTTCGATAGATATCCCAGCACCAGATATGGGGACTTCTGCCCGTGAGATGGCTTGGATGATGGACACATACTCTGTAAATGTCGGTCATGCTGTGCCTGGGGTTGTGACTGGTAAGCCCATTTCTATAGGTGGTTCGCGGGGACGAGAAATGGCAACCGGACGCGGTGCAATGTTGATTGTACGCGAGGCGCTGGCAGACAAAGGTCAGTCACTGGTGGGAACGAGAATAGCCATCCAAGGTTTCGGGAATGTCGGAAGTGCAGCGGCTTTGTTGCTACACCAAGCAGGAGCGAAAGTGATAGCTGTCTCTACCGGTTCTGGAGGAGTTTTTTGTGAAGATGGTCTAGATATCTTAGCCTTGAAAGCTTATGCTGCCGAAAACCGCAAGAGTGTTGTTGGTTTCCCGCAAGCAACACCAATTAGCAACGCAGACTTACTGACTTTGCCCTGCGATGTCTTGATTCCGGCAGCTTTGGAGAACCAGATCACTGAAGACAATGCGAATCAAGTCCAAGCAAAAATTATAGCAGAGGCGGCTAATGGTCCAGTTACTCTGTTGGCAAACCAAGCACTAGAGGCAAGGGGTATAACGGTTTTACCAGACATCTTGGCAAATGCTGGTGGTGTCGTTGTGAGTTATCTAGAGTGGGTGCAGGGTATTTCCTACATATTTTGGGATGAGGAGCGCGTCAATAAGGAGTTGGAATACTTAATGGTGCAGGCATACCGTCAGGTTATTCAACAATCTCAGATTCGGCAAATTCCTCTGAGGTTAGCAGCTTATACGCTGGGTGTCGGTCGTGTTGCTCAGGCGCTGAGCGATCGCGGTCTTTATCCCTAGTAATCTATCAAGTTTGATTTGATGGGTTCGTAGTAAGCGCTTTAGCGCTAAAGCGCTTACTACAATTTGTTCACACAGAAATCCCAGTTCAATGCACAAATGCAGAATTCGCCCCAAGCTTTGGGTATAGTCGAAGAAATTAGATTTCTTGCAAAAATTCGATTTTGGGGTATTTAGAACCGCAGATGTACAGCAAAGCACGCAGATAAACACAGATTAGTGCTGGTTATTTCTCATGATAAAACAGAAGAAACAATCAGGCGCTGTGTATCTATGGCAACAAAACTTCAACAACAAGCGCTATTACTTCTACGCCAAGCGCTTGATAACCCAACAGCTGATTTTCGTGTTGGACAATGGGAAGCAATTGAAGAGATAATCGAGAGGCGATCGCGTTTACTTGTCGTTCAACGCACTGGTTGGGGCAAAAGTCTAGTTTATTTTTTAGCAACGCGATTGTTACGAGACGAAGGCGCTGGTTGTACTCTTTTGATTTCACCATTACTCGCTCTGATGCGAAACCAAATTGCAGCGGCGCAACGAATCGGTGTACAAGCCGCTACAATTAACTCCAGCAATACAAGTGAGTGGGAACTTGTACAAACACAGTTACTAACAGGAAAAGTAGATATCTTGCTCATTTCTCCAGAGAGATTGGCTAACGACGAATTTCAAAGAAAAATTCTTTTACCAATATCTCAAAGAATAGGTTTGTTTGTCGTTGATGAAGCTCACTGTATATCCGACTGGGGCCATGATTTTCGCCCTGATTATCGGCGGATTGTGAGAATTTTACAAGCGCTGCCTCAAAATATTCCAGCCCTTGCCACAACTGCAACAGCTAATAATCGAGTGGTTGAAGATATTATCACTCAGTTGGGGGAAAAATTGTGTGTGTCAAGAGGTGCTTTAACCAGAAAAAGTTTGCATTTGCAAAATATTTCTATACCGAGTCAAGCCGCAAGAATGGCATGGTTAGCAGAACATCTTCCTAAATTACCAGGTAGTGGTATTATTTACGCATTAACTGTTAGAGATACTGATCGAGTTGCTGAGTGGTTAAGAACTCAAGGTATTAATTCTAAAGCTTACCATAGTGAGTTAGACAGTGATGCTCGTGAGGCATTAGAAGACCAACTTCTCAAGAACCAAATCAAAGCATTAGTGGCAACGACAGCTTTAGGAATGGGTTTTGATAAACCAGATTTAGGATTTGTTATTCATTATCAACGCCCTGGTTCTGTTGTACACTATTATCAGCAAGTAGGACGAGCCGGTAGAGCAGTAGACAAAGCATACGGGATTCTTCTGAGCGGTGATGAAGACGATGAAATTACCAACTACTTTATCAGGACTGCTTTCCCACCACAAGTCCATACACAGCAGGTTTTAAATGTTCTCAATCAAGCAGAAGATGGTCTTTCGGTTCCACAATTGGAACAGCAAATTAATCTTTCTAGAGGGCAAATTGATAAAGTTTTGAAATTGCTGTCGTTGGAATCTCCTGCTCCTGTTATTAAGCAAGATTCAAAATGGTATGCTACAGCAGTCAATTATCAACCTGACACAGAAAAGATTGAAAAGATAACACAAATCCGCCGTAAAGAACAAGCTAGGATGTTGGAATATATGCATACTCAACAATGCCTGATGTCTTTTTTGGCGGCAGAGTTAGATGATCCAAATCCAACTGCTTGTGGCAAATGTGCCGTGTGTTTAGGCAAACCTTTATTACCTGAAACCTGCTCAATACAGCTTGTCAACCAAGCAATTCAGTATTTACGCCGTAGTGACCAAATCATTGAACCACGCAAAAGATGGGCTGCACAAGCGTTGCCAAATTATCGCTTTTCTGGCAACATTCAGAATAAATTAAAAGCAGAGGAGGGAAGAGCATTATCTCTATGGGGTGATGCAGGTTGGGGAGAATTAGCCAAACAGGGGAAATATCAAGATAATCATTTTGACGATGCATTGGTGCAGGGGACTTTTGAAATGATTCAACGTTGGCAACCGCAGCCTTTTCCCTCGTGGGTAACTTGTGTCCCCTCATTGAATCGTCCAGAACTTGTGCCGAATTTTGCTCAACGGCTAGCTGATAAATTAGGCATACCCTTTATGCCAATTGTGCGGAAAATTCGCCCAACTGAGTTACAAAAAAATATGAGCAACAGTTACCAACAAGCTAATAATTTGGATAATGCCTTTGCGGTTGATTCTTGGAAAGGAATGAACGCTTCTGTTTTCTTAGTTGATGATGTTGTTGATTCCCGTTGGACTTTGACTGTAGTTGCGGCACTTTTGCGTCGTGCTGGTTGTGGATTAATTTTCCCTGTGGCATTAGCACTTAATACATTCAGTCAAGGTGATTAGAAAATCATGTTAAATCATGTGCTACCGCCAGATACTCAAGCAATTTTGCTGTTGTGTGCCAGCTTTGGACAAAATCGTCAACTTGAACCTCAACCTCTAACCCTGAGTGAGTATAATTTTTTAGCTGAGTGGTTGCGGGAAAATCAGATGCGCCCAGCAGATTTACTTGAGACTACAGCAAAGCAACAGTTACAAAAAATAACTGATAGTAAAGTGAACCCCAACAGATTGGTAGCTTTACTAGAACGAGGTGCAATGCTGAGTTTAGCAGTTGAGAAGTGGACAAATCAGGGACTGTGGGTGTTGGGACGAAGTGACACGAACTATCCCAAGCGTCTCAAGCAAAGACTCAGACATTTAGCACCAGCAATTCTCTACGGAGTTGGCAATATCGAACTGCTTTCTACAGGAGGATTAGCAATTGTCGGTTCTCGGGATGTCGATGAAGAGCGTCTTGGCTACACTCAAAGATTGGCGCGAACTTGTGCAGCACAAGAAATACAGGTGATATCCGGTGGTGCGCGGGGAGTTGATCAAGCAGCAATGCTGGGGGTGTTGGATGCTGGGGGAACAGCTCTTGGTGTGCTGGCGGATAGTTTAAGTAAGGCGGCGGTTAACAGCAAGTATCGTCCCAACATCAGAGAGGGTAGACTTCTGTTGGTTTCTAGTTACGATCCTGATGCTGCTTTCAATACTGGCAATGCAATGGGGCGAAATAAATATATCTATGCTTTTGCTGATTATACCCTTGTCGTCAGTTCGTCGGTTGGTAAGGGTGGTACTTGGGCAGGTGCAGTCGAAGTTTTCCAAAGGTTCAAGGATATCCCGGTTTTTGTACGGATGCATCCAAATGTATTGGAAGGTAATCAACAACTATACAACATGGGAGCAAAATCTTTTCCAGTTGAACCTTGGAATGATTCGTTGAGAGAACTTTTGGCAACAGCTGCATCTTGTGTTGAATCGGTACAGACTGCTGAAATCAAAACGACACCTCAAGAAACTGCAGAGACGATTACAGATCAACCTTCACAAAGTGAAATCGTAAATCCTCACCCACAAGAAGTTTTATATCGTCCAAAAGACATCTATGAAGCTGTTTTACCTTTCATTCTCAATCATTTACAACAACCAAAGGATGCAAAATCCCTTGCCGAATCTTTGAATGTAAGACAATCACAGATGCAGGATTGGTTAGATAGAGCTGTTGTAGAGGGTAAGGTAAGAAAAAGTGACACTTCTACACCTCTCTACGAGTAGGTGTAGGCTTCTGGCAGATTTTATCTTTCCAGAACTTCGTTCGTGGTACTCCAATGGTTTCCCACTACCGCGTTATAGAAAATATTGTGATTTGATATCAAGCCCGCTTAATTACTTATAATTACCGCATTGACCCCACCCGCCCTATCGGGCACCCTCCTCTTAGCAAGGGGAGAAGTAGTTTTTTTATAAGTGTTCATTCGGACATGATTTGAGTAGCGAAGCGCAATGTGTTTTTCTTAAGATGGGAAAAAGTCAAAAGTTAAAAGAATTTTTAACTTTTGACTTTCTCTGTGTCCTCTCTCAGTCTTCAAGGCAAACGGTTTACTTAACTTTTTCTTTTGAAAGAGTCAAGCCATTCTTGGACTTGTGTTCTGGCAATATCGCGGGTGCCTAAACCAAACGACAAGGCAATAGCAACTGCGATCGCCCCGAGTAAAAGCCCAAAAGCTAGATTCACAATATCACTCGCAACACCAATTTGTTGCAGTGCCATTGCAGACACGAGGGCAATGATCGCAATCCGGGCTATTTGTCCCAAAATCCGTGCTTGGCGATCGCCTGAACTGGTAATGATGTTGAAGGCAAGATTTGCCAGATACAAACCAACAGCAAATACCACTAATCCAGACAAAATCCGCCCCAACACTACCACAATGCCACTTACCAGTGCTGTCAGCGCCGGAATATTCAAAATATTAACCGCCGCCAAAGTTGCAAACAGCATAATGCCGACTAGGACAATAATGCCGACAATTTCCGATGGGGTGCGGGTTGTGACTGAGGGTACTGTTGATTCTTGTGGAATGACAACTCTTCTGGTAGGTGTTCGCAAACCCAGAGCAGAGAAAATATTGTTAAAGCCTATACTTGTGAGGATACTGGTTACGAGTTCCGCCACAAATCGCCCAACGAAATAGGCAATAATCAAAATAGCGATCGCTGTAAAGATAGCCGGCACTACATTGAGAATCTGTTGCAGCATCGAGATTGCCGGCACGGAAATTGCATCGATTTGCAGCTGATTGAGTGCTGCAATTGCGACAGGAATCAAAATCAAGACATAGACAATTGTGCCGATAATCGTCGATAGGGATTGCGTCCCTGATGTTCCACTTAGTCCAAACCGACTTCCCAAACTGTCGATTCCTGTTGTCCCCAGCAAGTTCGTGACAATCCGACGCACCACGTTAGCTATAAACCAGCCAACCACAGCAATTAACGCCGCACCCAAGATATTGGGCAGAATTGAGATAATCTGTGTGACAAGAGTTTGTACTGGTAGTAATGCCTGGTTTAACCCTAGGCTATCAAGCAACGGGATGAGAAAGACTAAAAATATGAACCAATACAGAGCATTGCCAATAGTCTCACTTACAGACAACTGATTCAGACTAGGAGTATCGTCTTGTGGTGTATTTAATCGTTCATCTATGCGCAACGCTTGCAGTCCGCGTACTGTTATCAGCCTGACTAAGGTAGCCACCAACCAGGCAATTCCTAGGATAACCACTGCACCCACAAATCTAGGTAAGAAGTCACCAATCTGATTCAGAAAAGTGTTCAGCGGCTGAGAAGCCACCCTAAGTTGTAGCGTATCTAAAACGGCAACTATTGTTAAAAGCAGGATGCCCCAAAAGACTAAGGTGGAGATAATTTTCTCCACTTGGGGAACATCCCTACCACCGGTTAACCCTGAAGCAATGCGGTTGTCTATATTGGTGCGATTGAGGAGGGAACGCGTGACAGCAGCTGCTACAGCAGCAATTACCCAGCCAATTAACAAAATGAGCACCGCTCCCAGCAAACGAGGCATAAACTGAACCACCTGTTGCAGAGTTCCTTGTAGGTAATTGACGCCATCGGGTTGTTCCGATGGCAAGGTTGGTGATTGTGCCAAAAATTGCTGCACCCTCACTGACAAACCAACCTCCATCACCTGGGATATTCCTTGCCAAGTTGTATTCATGGTTGTTCAGAATTAAAGTTGAGTGTTATTGCAGAAAACATCTGAGATGCTTCTGATGTGGATTACCCTGATAATCCTACATTCCGGTAAGTTTATCAGTATTTTGTCTATAAATTTACCAGTAAATTCATCTAATGAAGTTGATATCTAGAGTTTTTTTTAACTTTTTTGTTGTTATTTCTTATTTCGTTTTATAAACAATAAACTTTAGAATCATAGATAGTTCATCATAAAAATTTCAATCCTTAGGTTATTTATCATATTGTTTAAATCTGCTATATTAAACTCATTTTGCGTTAGTCTAGGTGCAGCCATAGCAAGAAAGATGCGCAATGTCTCAAGTTTTTGAACAATCGATTCAAATTAATGCTACAGCCACGGTAGTGGAGCGCTGCATTACCGAACAAGCTCTCATGCATCGCTGGCTGAATCCTGTGTTACGTTGCGAACCTGTAGGTACGTGGAGTACCGATATCGGTAGTAAAAGTCAGTTCGTGATTCAAATACCACTGATAAAACCTACATTGAATAGCACAGTTGTGAAAAGACAACCGGGTTTAGTTGTGTGGGAGTTCCAAGGTTTTTTTAAAGGGCGCGACACTTGGGAATGTCAACCGATAGACAAAGGAACGCGCCTTGTTAACCGCTTTGAATTCGAGATTCCCAACGCCTTGGTGAGTTGGGGTTTCCAAACCTTTGCCCAAAATTGGACAAAAGAAGATATGCAAGCTCAGCTTGGACGCCTCAAACGTGTTGCAGAGGAAGTACAGCAATTTGGATAGTGGTTATTTAACAGTATCGCGGAAGTCCCCACCCGTGGCGGTACCCATAGGGTGGGGTAGTGATCGCGTGAAAAATCGAAATCGTTTTCAACCAACATGAGGCAAAGCCGAACAGGCAAAGCCAAGGCTGGGTAGTTCACCTACTCCTCCCCAGCAGAGTCAGTATCTGCCGAATCGCAGCAGCATCTTGAGCATGGGGAGCCTTTGCCAGATAAGCTTCCAAGTCGTTAGCAGCTTGATCAGATAGGCCAAGTTCATAGCACAAAAGACCGCGATCGCGCACTTCTATTGCCGCACCAGGAAACAGCAGTAAAATCCGTTCAACGGCTGCTAGAGCTTTTTCCAACTCCTGTTGATTCAGGTAAATATATTTCAGATTCGCCAACATCCGTGCCAAAATTTGCCTCTTACTCACTGTTGCTAAAAATTCCGGTTGTAGCTGCACGGGTTGTTGATAAAATTGAGTCAAACGTTCTTGGCAATCTTGAGGAAACATGATCTCGCCGCCATTGAACGTATCAATGAAAATCTCCGTATCTGGAATGTCAGGACGAATCAGAAAATGTCCTGGCATCCCTACCCCCACCATAGGAAAGTCTATTCTTCGGGCAACCTCCAGGTAAACCAGTGCCAAGGTTATAGGAATTCCCAAGCGGCGTTCAATGACATCATTTAAGTAGCTGTTACGCGGATCATAGTAATCTTCCACATTGCCAGCAAATCCCAAGTCATCATAGAGATACTGATTGATACTTTGAATAACTCGCAGGGGATACCTCTGGGATGGCAAGCGTTCTTGTAGCTCCAAAGCCATTGTATCAAAGGCATTGAGGTATTCTTCTGCGTCGATGTTAGGGTATTCTTCTTGTGCAATGTACAAAGCTGCCTTTGCTAAGTCAATACGCTCATCAGGCTGCTGGATTTCTTGGTCAAAATATTGCCGCGCTGACGAGAAGTTCATAAGCAAATGTTGTTGAACACAGGTTTAAGAAAAAGATTGGAGCGAGTAAAAAGTTTTTCTACTTCCATTTTAAACTTGCTGCTGCAATTAAAAAAATGAAAATTTAAAATTCAGCTTAGGGTCAAGCTAATCATGGCACTCAAAAGAGCTAGGGCAGGCTCCAACAGCAGGTTTTGTCTCTCTTTCTCGTGACTTTTCAAAAGATAACTTAAATGTCTAAATTATATCCAAAATCTACAAAAAATGCTATTGAAAAACTATGAAAAAGTTGCTTTCAACTGCTAGATAACGTTAAAGTGCAGAATTTATATATACACAAGTTGTGATGCGCTGTCATGTATATCGCCCCACGGGGTACTTATCGCCTTGCGAAATCGGATTTAGAGTTGGTGAATAACAAATTGAAATGTAGTGGCATGGCGACGCTCTCTAAAGTAATGCAGGGAGAGCAATTCTTTACTTTTATTAACTAACCCTCACGAAATAGACCTTCAGATAGAGAGCCAAGGGAAACATCCAACCTATATCATCCTGTAGGCAACAACTATATCCTTACAGATAACCGCTGCAATTGATTTTCTACCGACATCCTTTAATAAGGAAGAGAACATGTCACTAACCCACGGCTTTAAGCCGTGGGCTTGGAAGAGGAAGATTCACCAACTTCCTTTACAAGACTAAAACGGTGTCTAGCCTGGTTCTTTGAGAGCAACTGAACTGCCTGGGCGTGGTAGCCCACAAGACGTTACGGGATGCTTCCCTAGTCTGTAACCTCTCTGGCAGTCAGCGGCGAAGGGATGTATACACGGGTTTATCCTGGCTTATAGCTGCTATGCGTACAGATGGAAAGATTTGAGACGGTAACTGTCCCGTTGAAAGTGCATCACAAAAGTACACCGAATTGAGTAATTCTAAGGCGGTAGCAGTCCCCAAAATATTTTGACGGCAACTTTAGTTGCCGAGTCGTGTTTCCTCCCACTCCTAGAAGGGATGGGTTTCCACACTTACCAGGAGGGTTTATGAAGCTTAGGCTAAGACGACGACGGTTTGGTCAGCTAGCAATCGTCAGTACAGTAGTGGCTTTAATAGGTAACTATACTAAAAAAACTGTTGCACAAACAAGACCAAATTCTTCAACTCAGAAACCGCAGACCGTGGGTTCTGGTACTATTGATGTAAAGTTGCGGGTCAATGGTAAACAATACCCGTTGCAGATTGAACCCCGCGTTACCTTGCTTGATGCACTGCGAGAACGCATCGCGCTTACAGGTACGAAGAAAGGTTGTGACCACGGACAATGTGGTGCTTGCACGGTGCTGGTTAACGGAAGGCGGATTAACTCCTGCTTAACACTAGCAATCATGCACGAAGACTCAGAAATTACCACAATTGAGGGGCTAGCGCGTGGGGATGAACTCCATCCTGTACAAACAGCATTCATTAAACATGATGGCTTTCAGTGCGGCTATTGTACACCAGGACAAATTTGCTCAGCAGTCGGGATGTTAGCGGAAGTCAAAGCAGGCACAGCAAGCGCAGTGACAGCGGATGTGAGAAAGCAGGGGCAAGTCGAATTAAATGATGCAGAAATACGCGAACGGATGAGTGGCAATCTTTGTCGATGTGGTGCTTACCCTGGCATTGTTGCAGCGGTGCAAGAAGCGAGTCAAACATTGAAGGCGTGAGACAAAAATTATGAAGCCATTTGCTTACGTGCGTGCTACCAATCAAAGCACAGCTATCCAAGTTGCGACTCAGCAGGAAGCGAAGTTTATTGCAGGTGGCACGAACCTCATCGATCTGATGAAAGAAGGTGTCGAACTTCCTGACAGTCTTATAGACATTACACGGCTTGAGTTGGCAAAGATTGAAGCGACACCCAAAGGTCTACGCATTGGGGCGATCGCCAGAAATAGCGATACAGCAAATCACCCGCTGATTCGGGAACGCTACCCTTTACTCTCACAAGCCTTGCTTGCTGGCGCTTCGCCCCAATTGCGAAACATGGCAACACTCGGCGGCAACTTGATGCAAAGAACCCGTTGCTACTACTTCTACGATACAGCAATGCCTTGCAATAAACGCCAACCAGGTTCAGGTTGTGCTGCTATTGAAGGCTTGAACCGCATTCACGCCATATTGGGTACAAGTGACAAATGTATTGCCACTCATCCTTCTGATATGTGCGTTGCTTTGGTCGCACTGGACGCTGTTGTACAGGTTGAAGGACCAAAAGGTGCGCGTACGATACCTATCGCCGAGTTTCATCGTTTACCAGGAGATACGCCCCACATCGATACAGTGCTGAAACAAGGTGAGTTGATTGTGGCAGTTGACTTGCCTGCTTCACCTTTTGCAGCGAATTCGCATTACCTGAAGGTTCGCGATCGCGCTTCTTATGCCTTTGCCCTCGTTTCTGTTGCCGCCGGTTTAGATATTAACAACAATACCATCCGAGCGGCGCGAGTGGCATTGGGTGGTGTGGCGCACAAACCGTGGCGGGCGGTGGAGGCAGAAAAAATTCTCGTCGGTGCCAAACCCAATGAGCAGACGTTTCGGGCGGCGGCTGATGCAACGCTGCGGGATGCGAAGACTTATAAACATAACGCCTTCAAAGTGGAAATGGCAAAACGGGCAATTGTCCGGGCGCTGACTACAGCAGCAGGAGAACAGGCATGAATGCAAATCAAGGTAATAATCAAGCTGCTGGCAAGCCGATGAACCGGGTTGACGGACGGCTCAAGGTGACCGGTGGCGCACGTTACGCAGCTGAGTTCCCGACGGAGAACTTAGCGCATGCTGTGGTAGTGGAAAGTACTATTGCCCGTGGGCGCATCACAAAAATTGATACAAGCGCGGCAGAAAAATCTCCCGGTGTACTTGCCGTGATCACCCACCTCAACGCTCCCAAGCTGGGACAGTCATCTGGTAATAGGAATACTAGTGGTGAACAAGCGGTAGAAGGTGGCGGCGATCCATTCTCTAAACCGATTTTAGTGCTGCAAGATACCACAATCACTTTTTATGGACAGCACATCGGTGTGGTGATTGCCGAAACTTTGGAACAAGCTAGATATGCTGCTGATCTCGTGAAAGTGACCTATGCTAAAGAGACTCCAGTGGTGAGTTTGGAGAAGAATCTTGCCCGTGCCTACAAGCCGGAAAAGTTACTCATACCCTTAGAGCCTGACAGCGGTCGAGGTGATATCAATCAGGGGTTGAAGGAAGCAGACGTACAAGTCGATGAAACTTACTCAACGCCTGTGGAACATCATAACCCGATGGAATCCTCAGCGACAATTGCTGTTTGGCAAGGCGATCGCCTCACCCTCTATGACGCATCACAAAACGTCAACGGCGTGCAAACGACAGTTGCAAACACGTTGCGTATTCCCCCACAGAACATTCAAGTCATCTCGCATTATGTCGGCGGTGGCTTCGGTTGTAAGTTCCGTGCAAAATCACATAATATTTTGGCAGCCATAGCAGCACAACGAGTCAAGCGTCCAGTCAAGCTTGTCCTCACACGCCAGCAAATGTTTACTTCCGTTGGTTGTCGTCCTCATTCGTTGCAGCGCATTCGTTTGGGTGCGAAAAAAGACGGCAAACTCACTGCTGTTGCTCATGAAATCACCACGCAAACAGACATTGCCAGAGAGTTTATAGAACATGTGGGAGCTGGAACTAACATGATGTATAGCACTCCCAACATCCTTGTCGCCCATCGCGCAGTTCCTTTGAACATGGTAGCACCAACAATTATGCGTGCTCCAGGAGAAACACCGGGAATGTACGCTTTAGAATCTGGGATGGATGAATTGGCTTATAAACTAGGCATTGACCCAGTGGAGTTGCGTATCATTAATGACCCGCCCCAAGACCCAGAAAAGAATTTGCCTTGGTCAAGCCGATCGCTTGTCCAATGTTTGCAACAAGGAGCAAAGCGTTTTGGTTGGGAACGACGCAATCCCAAACCCCGTTCCATGCAAGAAGGTCGTTATTTGATAGGTTATGGTGTCGCGAGTGCGACCTATCCAGCCAATCGCCGACCAGCTTCAGCCCGGACTCGAATTTTGTCAGATGGTAAGGTACTAGTACAAATTGCTGCTACTGATCTCGGTACTGGTACTTATACAATTCTCACCCAGGTCGCCGCAGAGGCGCTGGGTGTTTCACCTGAGCAAGTGCGGGTGGAAATTGGAGACACACAACTGCCGCCCACACCTGGTTCCGGCGGTTCTTGGGGAGCGGCTAGTTACGGTTCGGCTGTTCAAGACTGCTGTGTGGCGGCTCGTGCTAAAGTTTTGGCATTGGTGCAAAAGGATACTCGTTCCTCGCTTAAGGGTTTAAGCGATGGGGATATGGAGGTGCGTGCAGGACGCATCGTTTCCAAGCAAGATTCATCAAAAGGGGAAACTTATCAACAGATCTTGACGAGAAATAATCTCAAAGAGGTTGTGGCAGAAGTTGAGTCTAAACCTGATGGAACAGCGAAAAAATATTCCATGCATTCATTTGGCGCTCATTTTGCCGAAGTCCGCATTGACCAAGACTTAGGCGAAGTGCGCGTGTCTCGCTTTCTTGGCGTGTTTGGTGCGGGGCGCATCCTCAATCCCAAGACAGCGGCTTCCCAAATGATTGGCGGTATCGTCTGGGGGATTGGCATGGCGCTACATGAAGAAACTGTTATAGATGAACGTTACGGGCACTTTGTCAATCACAATTTAGGTGAGTACCACGTACCCGTCAATGCTGATATTCCTAACATCGAAGTCTCCTTCGTTGAGGAAAAAGACCCCCATGTCAACCCGCTTGGTGTCAAAGGTGTGGGCGAGATTGGTATTGTTGGTGCAGCCGCAGCAGTAGCAAATGCTGTGTATCATGCAACGGGTAAGCGTATCCGGGATTTACCAATGACGCCGGATAAGCTGCTGTGAAGTGCCAAGACGCTAAGATAAGAGAGAATCACAAGAGCATAAGTGATATCACTTATAGTTTTTAGTAAAAACGCTACCTGTGATCTGAAAAAATTCAAACGATTTATCCTTAAGGAGAGACACCCATGGAGAACTCAAACACTGCAACTTCAGAACGCGTCTCGATACTCGACCAAACACCTTCATTCGATTCGCTACTGACCTCTTCTGCACCTTCTTCTGACACTATCCCGGTGACATTATACATCAATGGTGCAGAACAGACTTTGCAAATTGATCCACGCGTCACGCTACTCGATGTGCTTCGGGAATACATCGGGCTAACGGGTACGAAAAAGGGTTGCGACCACGGGCAGTGCGGTGCGTGTACCGTACTTGTTGAGGGACAGCGTATCAACTCGTGCCTGGCGCTGGCTGTCTCATACGATCGCGAACAAATCACGACTATTGAGGGTTTAGCCGAAGGTGAAGATTTGCACCCAGTACAAGAGGCATTTCTCCACCACGATGCTTTTCAGTGCGGTTACTGCACACCAGGTCAAATCATGTCTGCTGTGGGGCTGCTCTCAGAAGGACACGCGAAAACTGATGCTGAGATTCGCGAACAAATGAGCGGCAATATTTGTCGATGTGGTGCTTACGCAAATATCCTTGCGGCAGTTCGTGAAGTCTGCGATAACGAGCAGAACTCGAGCGCTTCAGCACCTCAAGCAAAATAACGGAGGCAAAACGGATGAACCCATTTACTTATGTACGCGCCGCTAACTCAGACGAGGCGATCGCAACGCTGAAGCGCGAGCCACAGGCAATGTTGATTGCAGGTGGCACCAATATGCTTGATTTAATGAAGGAAGGCGTGCATACGCCAAGCCAACTCGTAGATATTCGCAAACTGCCGTCTACGGAAATTGTGACCAAGGACGGTGGTATTCGTATGGGAGCGGCAGCGCGGAACAGCGATGTTGCTTATAATTCGTTAATTCAGGAACGTTATCCTGTGCTGTCAGAAGCCATTCTTGCGGGAGCCAGCGCTCAACTACGGAATATGGCAACTGTCGGCGGAAATCTCATGCAGCGAACACGTTGCCCGTACTTTCATGACATTGCTTTTCCCTGCAACAAACGTCAACCAGGTACAGGCTGTGCTGCGTTAGAAGGTTTCAACCGGATGCATGCAGTCTTGGGAACAAGCGAACATTGTATCGCTGCAAACCCCAGTGATATGTCAGTTGCACTTATGGCACTTGATGCAGTTGTGCAGACACAGGGATCAACAGGTGAACGGAGTATTCCCATCACCGAGTTTCACCTACTACCTGGTGATACACCGCATTTAGAAACGGTGTTGGAACACGGCGAGATGATTACAGCAGTTGATTTGCCAGCCATGCCATTTGCTTGGCGATCGCATTACCTCAAGGTACGCGACAGAGCATCTTACGCGTTTGCGCTGGTATCTGCAGCCGTAGTCCTCGAAATAGATGGCGAAGTGATTCGCAATGCCCGTATTGCTCTTGGTGGTGTAGGAACGAAGCCGTGGCGTTCTCTGGAAGCAGAGGAAGTGTTAGTCAGCGCACCTGCAACAGAGGAAACTTTTGCAGCAGCGGCTGATGCAGCGCTGCGAGAAGCAAGACCATATCGTTACAATCAATTCAAAATTGAGTTAGCAAAGCGGACGTTGGCAGAAGCACTCAAGACAGTAGCAGCAATGTCAGGAGGTCAAGCATGACAGGTGTAATTTCACCCCCAAAAGAAACAGAGCAAGTTGTTGGTAAGCCGATTAACCGCGTTGACGGACGACTCAAAGTCATGGGTGCGGCTCGTTATGCAGCGGAGATTCCACAAGACAACATCGCTCATGCTGTGCTGATCCAAAGCACCATTGCGAAAGGTCGGATTAAAGACATTGATACTTCTGAGGCAGAAACAGCACCAGGCGTGCTTGCCGTTATTACCCACCGTAACGCCCCAAAACTCAACTTAAAGACCGATGGAAGCATGGTCGAAGGCAAGCCGGGTGAGGATTTTGTGCCGTTGCAATCAGACGAAGTGTTCTACGACGGGCAACATATTGGTGTGGTTGTCGCCGAAACCTTCGAGCAAGCTAAACACGCCGTGTCGCTTGTCCGTGTCAGTTACGAGGAAGAGAAGCCAACCGTTGAAATAGAACAGGGATTATCAAAGGCATACCAACCAAAACAGTTCTTTGGTGAAGAACTGCAAGTGCAACGGGGCGATGTTGCCAAAGCGATCGCCGAAGCCGAGGTAAAGATAGAACAGACTTACACAACGCCGATTGAACACCACAACCCGATGGAGTCGTCGGCTTCTATTGCCGTATGGAACGGCAATCAACTGACAGTCTACGATGCGACACAGTGGGTGATTGGGACACGCAATATTGTCGCCTACACGCTTGGCATCCCCAACGAAAACGTTCGTATTATCTCGCACTTCGTCGGCGGTGGGTTTGGTTGTAAAGGTTATACGTGGTGGCACACTATCTTGGCAGCAGTCGCCGCGCGTCTAGTAGGTCGTCCGGTCAAACTTGTGGTCACACGCCAGCAGATGTTTAGCTCCTGCGGTCATCGTTCACCTACTATTCAACAGCTTACACTAAGCGCGACAAGAGATGGAAAACTCACTGCCATCAGGCACGTGACAACATCGCAAACTTCCGAAGTAGATGAATGTGTTGAGCCGTGCGGGTTAACAACTCGGTTACTGTATGCCTGCCCAAACTTAGAAGTGACGCATAATCTTGTGCGAGTCAACACTGGCACCCCAACAGCCATGCGGGCACCTGGAGAAGCACCAGGTACGTTTGCGCTGGAATCGGCACTAGATGAGTTAGCGTACGAGTTAGGAATCGACCCCGTAGAACTCCGCATCATCAACCATGCGGATGTGAATCCGCAGACTGGCAACCCGTGGTCGAGCAAATACCTCAAAGAGTGTTACCAGAAAGGAGCAGAAAGATTTGGCTGGTCACGCCGTAACCCCACACCAAGTTCAATGCGCAATGGCGATTATCTGATTGGTTGGGGAATGGCAACTGCAACTTATCCTGGCTACCGTTCTCCAGCCTCAGCAAAAGCTCAGCTTTTCGCCGATGGACGTGCTGTGGTGTCGAGTGCAACGCATGACCTCGGTACAGGCACTTACACCATCATGACGCAAATTGCTGCTGATGCGCTTGGGCTTCCAGTTGAACGAATTGAGTTTAAGCTGGGTGAATCATCCATGCCTTTAGCACCTGTTGCAGGTGGTTCGCAATCAGCCGCAAGCGTTGCACCTGCTGTTCAAGGAGCAGCAGAGGAGCTACGCAACAGAGTGATTCGCCTTGCTATTGATGATGAGTCGTCACCACTGTATAGAGCAGCCCAAGAGCGAATTTCAACTGAAAACGGACGAGTTTTCCTTAAGAACGAGCCATCCAGAGGAGAAACTTACGCAGAGATTTTACAGCGCAACAATCTGCCGATGGTTGAAGTTGAGGCGATCGCAAACACAGCTGCTTCAGAGTCACAACAAAACTCAGACAACAAAGTTGTAAGGATTTGCGTTGGTAAAAACGAAAACTCCGACTGGCAGCAGTATGCGTTTCAATCTTTTGGCGCACAGTTCGCTGAAGTACGCGTTCACCCGCGATTGGGACAGGTACACGTCACGCGCTTCGTCAGTGCCATTGATGTTGGGCGCGTCCTTAACCACAAAACTGCACGCAGCCAAGTCTTGGGCGGTGTCACTATGGGGCTAGGCATGGCATTAATGGAAGAGACAGTACTTGACCAGCAAAGCGGTCGCTTGGTAGTGCGTAACTTGGCAGATTACCACGTTCCTGTCCACGCAGATATCGGAGACATTGACGTGATATTTATCGATAAACCCGACCCGCACATCAGTAGGATGGGCGTACGCGGTGTTGGCGAAATCGGGATTACTGGGGTTGCGGCAGCAGTTGCCAATGCCATCTATCACGCAACAGGGAAGCGCATTCGCGAGTTGCCAATTACCCCTGACAAGCTGCTGTAAGGGGACTAGTAGTCTTCATAGTTCGTAGTAAGCGCTTTAGCGCTAAAGCGCCTACTACAATCCCTAGTCATTCTCCTAAAAATATGAAAGAATTACAAGATATCGTTACCGACTTCCTTGCCCTCAAAAGTCGTGGTCAAACTGCTGCACTTGCCACAGTTGTCAAGGTCAAAGGTTCTACTTACCGACGACCTGGTGCTAGAATGCTCATGTCCCAAGATGGTTGCATGACAGGCTCTATTAGTGGTGGTTGTCTGGAAAATGACGTTTTTGAACACGCCAAACACGTCATGGCTTCAGGTACACCGACTTTGGTGAAGTATGATCCAGAAGTGGCAGAGGAAATTATTTGGGCACTTGGGCTGGGTTGCAATGGCGCAGTTCATGTTCTCATTGAACGTCTGGATAAACAATTAACATTTATTACCGAGTGTCTTGGTAACAGACACTCGGGTGTTTTAGCAACAGTGTTCTGTGTAGAAGGTCAGGTTCAGGCAAAGGTCGGAAACCATTTGATGTTTTACCTAGATAAAACTGTTATTAGTGAAATTGCAGACTCTACTCTGGCTCAAGCTGTCATTGCTGATGCTCAAGCAACTCTACACGAACAAAAGTCAAAAGTTAAGACTTACCATCTGCCAACCGGCCGTGCAGAAGTTTTGATTGAATTGATCAAGCCACCAACACCACTGCTCATTTTTGGAGCAGGTCAAGACGCCATCCCAGTTGTAAGCTTTGCTAAAGAGCTAGGTTGGCACGTCACTGTCGTAGATCACCGACCTACCTATCTCACCCCAGAAAAATTTCCCAATGCTGACAACCTGATTCTTACCAGTGCAGAGGCTGCTCATAAATATGTATTGCTAGAAGATAACACAGTGGCGATCGCGATGACACATAACTACTTTCATGATCGCGAACTCCTCAAAATGTTGCTGCCGTCTGCGGTACGTTACATAGGTGTGCTTGGTCCGAAAAGTAGAACAGCAGAATTACTGGAAGATTTGCAAGCTGAGGGTATCTTCTACACCGAAGAACAACTGAGCCGATTATACGCCCCAGTAGGTCTTGACATTGGCGCTGATACACCAGTAGAAATTGCGCTTTCCATTGTTGCTGAGATTCAGGCTGTCCTTGCCAAACGTACGGGTGGTTTGTTGAGAGATAGAAAAGCACCCATTCACCATCGCATCGATGAACTAGATGCTCAAGCAATTCAGTCAAGTTAGCAACACATCAGTGTATGAGCAACCCAGTTCAGGTAGAAAATACGACTTCAGCCATTGGCGCGATCGTTTTGGCGGCTGGCGCATCAACTCGCATGGGTCAACCTAAACAACTACTACACTTCCAAGGGCGCAGCTTGCTTCATCATACTGTAGAGGTTGTCGTCGCCTCAGTTTGCAAGCCAATTATAGTTGTGCTGGGAGCGTATGCAGAAAAAATGCATCAAGAGGTCAACCAGCTTCCAGTTCAGGTGGTAGAAAATCCACAATGGCATGAGGGAATGGGTGCTTCAATTGAAGTTGGTATAACAGCATTAAACTCTGCTACTAAAGAAATTGAGGGAGTGGTGCTGACACTTTGCGACCAGCCATTTGTTTCATGCGATGTCATCAATCAACTTGTAGCTGCTTACTATTCTACAGGTCAGGGGATTATCGCCTCCGAGTATGCCGGAACATTGGGTGTACCCGCTCTTTTTAGCCGCAAGTTTTTTTCAGACCTGATGAATTTACAACCTACATCAGGAGCAAAACAACTCATCAAGAAATACTCCCATGAGGTCTTTCCTGTCTCCTTTGCCGCAGGTGCCATTGATATCGATACCCCACAGGACTACGAGGAATTACAAACTAGGAAGGATTGACACCCCCACCGTTGATTCTCATTACAGCAGTTCTCAATTGGTTATACTAAGTTGCGTTCAAATTGATATCGGCGACACACCTGATCGTCAGTAAGCAATACGAGACGCTACCTATTTACCATAAATCCACGTCGTCAAGAATGCAATAAAAACTCCTAAAAACCTAGCAGTTTTCTGTATTTTTTCTGAGAAAGTAGTTTATACTTGTTTACATGACTACACAAAACTAGGTAAAACACATGGCTGACATTGTTGATACTGCCGTTAATGCTGGTTCTTTCAGTACCCTAGTTGCTGCGGTCAAAGCTGCTGGTCTGGTAGATACTCTTAAAGGCGCTGGTCCATTCACCGTATTTGCACCTACTGATGAGGCTTTTGCTAAGCTTCCAGCAGGTACAGTAGACGCGTTGCTTAAGGACATTCCACAGCTGAAGAAAATCCTCACTTATCATGTTGTTTCAGGCAAGGTACTCGCGGCTGACGTGGTTAAGCTGAAGTCAGCTAAAACAGTTGAAGGAACGGAAGTCAAAATTGACGCCTCCAATGGCGTCAAGATAAATGATGCGAAAGTTGCAACACCAGATGTTGCTGCTGATAATGGCGTGATCCACATTATTGATACAGTGTTGATTCCTGCGTAAATAAACGCAGACAATAGGGAATAGTATTTTTGGGGCAGCAACTACCTATAGTTGCTGCCCCACATATGTATCTATTTTAGAAAGCACTTTTTATATCATGTCCGGTTCATTAGCTTGCCAAATTAACCAAAGCGTCCCCCCGGAACCGGACTACGCGTGAGACTGATTTGCGATAATGCTCAGCAGTAAATACTGATAGTGTGATATTTATCTGACCAGGGTCTATAATCTCTTTCACAGTGCAGATCTGCATTCTGTTGTTGCAATACGCAACGATGCGATCGCCAATCTGGATATCCAACGCTTTAATTTTCAAGGACTACTTAACCTCATTAAGGAATCGGCGAAGCTTGCGCTGCATTCAGCACACCTGCTTATATATATAAGTGACTTAATAGCTGTTTTTCCTTACTATTATCCGCAGGTTATCCCGCTCTGAATTGACCTCTACACAAGCCAAGGAAAAATATATTGCTAAATTCTCACTTACCCAACAATTGCTATCCCTGTTTATCCTAACATACAAATTAAGTAGTTGATGTTATCAAAGTTTAAATTTTATTGTCAAGGTATTTTATACCTAAAATATATATTAATTATTCATTTCATATCAAATTTCCCTAACTACCCTCAAAAAGCAACCAAAAGCCCCCGAATCAAGTCGGGGGCAAAGTCCATAAAAGGGTATTTTGCTCTTTTAGCTTTTGCCTGTGGCATTTCAAAGCTAAAAGAGTTCTATTTTTGACACTCTCAGCCCTAAAGGGTCTGAGATTCTGCTAACAGAATCGTAATTCAGTAGAGGATTTTTACTCAAACCGTACTTACAATTTCTATCTTGCTGCGTCCGTCAAGCGACGCCTAAACAA
>JAHHIB010000133.1 GCA_019359075.1 Kalymmatonema hyalinum WJT4-NPBG1 | reverse complement strand
CACAGTCGGTTGCAATGATGGAAAGCGAAGTGACGGGAAACTGTCACGCTTCGTTTGGAGAGAGGGATAGAGAAACATGCAAGTCGTGAGGTTTGAAAGTGCGCTCCGTCCCTACTCTATTAAGTCCCTTACTAGCAAACATCGCGCTCAACGGGATAGAAGATATACACCAAACCGAAGGCAAAATAGGCACTAAACGCGGCATGGTTTCGCAAATCGCCAGATATGCCGACGACATGGTTATTATACTCAAACCCAAAGATAACGCGCAAACAATACTCGACAAAATCAGTCAGTTTCTCGCTGATAGAGGGATGAATATCAGCCAAAAGAAAACTAAGCTAACCGCTACGACAGACGGCTTCGACTTTCTCGGCTGGCACTTCAAAGTGCAAACCAACGGAAAGTTTCGATGCATCCCATCTACGGATAACTTCAAAAAGTTCCGAAAGAAAGTCAAAGCTATCGTCAACAACTCGAATTATGGTGCTGTAGTGAAAGCTGAAAAGCTTGCGCCTATAGTAAGAGGTTGGAGAAACTACCACCGCTACTGCAAGATGGAAGGGTCTAGACTTTCCCTAATCCATATACAGCAGAGAGCGTACAGGGTATTCAACAAGGAAACCAAGCAAACACGTCACACTAGTAAGAAATTACTAGACAAGGCGTTCCCAACGGTTCCTTACTCCGAAAATAAACACGTCAACGTCAAAGGCGAAAAATCACCCTTCGATGGTGACTTAACCTACTGGAGTGAGCGCAATAGCAAGCTCTACGACGGCGAAACCTCTAAAGCCCTAAAACGGCAAAACCATACGTGTGTAGCCTGTGGGCTGAAGTTCCTTACGGATGAGCGAGTACATCTTCATCATGTGGACGCGAACCATGCCAACTGGAAAAAGAATAATCTGATAGCGATTCACGAAAGCTGTCATGACCATCTGCACATGGGCAAACGCGAAAGCCAAGAACATCGGGAGCCGGATGCTCCGAAAGGCCGCACGTCCGGATCTAAAAGAGAGGTGCGGCGGATAATACCGCCCATCGACTCTACCAAGCCATCAGGTTCAAGGATTGAGCGCGGATTATACAAAACAGCAAGAGGCTTTTTAATTAATGCAGATTGCAACGGTGCAGCCAATATTCTTGCAAAAGTAGCCACACAGCTAGGGGTATCCTTAGTCGAGGTGGTTAGGGGAGCTTTGACACTTCCACAACGAATTGATTTGTTTACGCGATTAAATAAATCATATCGTAAACGTTGCGTAGATGGGCTTTTAACCCTCGCAGCAACAACAGTTTAGAATCCCCTTTTTTCTAAAGAGGGGAGATGTCAACTGGACTTAGAGAAAGATTGGGAAGCTACAGCAACAGAGCCCACTCCCTTCACTCACAAAATCAAAAGAGCGAGTTGAGAATTCAACTCGCTCTTTATTTTTGCAATTTCACTCGTTAGCCTTTGTAAAAGGCATAATCTATGTAGCATAGTTGGATTCTCCTTAATGAGCTAATCATTCCTATGCTGTCTCCAGCCAATCATATATTTGCTCTAGTTGTTCTATGCTAATCAAGCCATATTGCCAAAGAATCATTGGCAGAGGACCTGGATCTTGCTCCCGATGACGAAGAGCGACTCCAATGGAAGCTGTGGAAATTGCTAAATCTTCCTGCAAAAAGCTAATAAATCTAGAATAGGTTGATGGTGACATTTTGTCTTCTACCTTCTCATATAGTGTGTACTTTTATATTTCAATTCACTATTTTTCAATAGTTGCAAGTAGCCAATATTTCACCTGTCACTATGCCCTTACTTAATAAATACTCCAGCTAAGTTTGTCTGGATCTTCCTCGAAGAGAGCATTTATGAAAAAATAGACAATAGTGCCACTTATCTTATCCAGTCTTAAGCAGCACAATGCTCAGGTATATGTGGTTTTATATTTTTACTTCAGTGTTCTAGTTAAATACACCTGTAGTAAGGAAGATTCCTTAGCTTATACTCCCTTATTGACTACTCTTTACACGTATGTCAAAAGGAATATTTTTTGTTATCTGGTGTAAAATCTGTTATCCAGTTTTGGAATAACAAGGCTTCAAGTATCTACACTGAATTAAATAATAGCCTTACAATAAACTTTTTTAGCAGAGTACGCAAGACTTTTTTTACAGAAATATTACAAAAGCAATGTTATGTGAAGTTGGGAGTAGGCAAGAGCTAAATCTTTATCTGCGTAAAGAACTGGAGTTTAAGAATTCAATTTTGACACGAGAGCCAACCTTCAAACCCAACTCCGTAGCTCGTCCAGAACGCAATTCAATCACTTGGTTAATGAATTTTTCCGAACCATAAGTCGGACAAGGATTGCTATTGCAAGGAGGTGCAGAAGGAGCAATATACTGGACTATCCCATCGCGCATAAAAACCATATCCAGGGCTACGGGTACATTCTTCATCCAGAAACTGGCTTGCAACGGTGATGGGAACTGAAACAGCATACCACGATTGTCGGGCAAAGCAGGGCGATACATCAACCCCATCGCTTGCTGCTGGGGTGTCTGGGCGACTTCTAACTCAATTTTTGTGCCATCGGGAACAACCGCCACAGCTGAAATCGGTAGTTGTTGACCAGCATTCTTACTCAGTGGTGTTTGCTGGGAAGAGATTGGTGCTTGAGATTGAGAGCTACTAGGCGTAGTGGTGGGAGAAACTGCTGGTGTAGGAACAGAACAGCCTGCTAGTAAAACGCCCAAAAGTATTGATACCAAACCAAGCCAATTAATCATAGCAATTTTTCTTAACAGTCAAAAAATGATGAATTTTGAAACTAGAGGCTCTATATTATTTCATAATTCATCATTTAGTACTCACAATTTCCCATTCTCTTTATCTGCCCATGTCCACCGCAGTCCTGAGAACGGTCTACAACTGATGGGAACCAAAGCACGGCATACCTTGCCTACTGCCTTGCTTCCTTACTAGTGTTCAAGTTTCCCTTAATACGTAACCTACACCCCGTACCGTTTGAATGAGGCGCTTTTGACCTTCATCTTCTATTTTCAGTCGCAAGTAGCGAATGTACACTTCAATCACATTCGACTCGCCCATAAAGTCGTAACCCCAAACATTTTCCAAAATTTGTTCGCGGGTTAAGACTTCGCGGGGATGTTCCATGAGATACTTGAGCAGTTCAAATTCCTTCATTGTTAAGTCGATCGCCCGTCCATTAAGTATGGCGCGGCGGGTTGCGAGATCTAAAATGAGGTCGCCAAAACGTAACTGCTCAGAAGTATCGATATCAGGTTTTAAGTATAAGCGAACCAGGTTCAAAAAGTCCTCGGCGCGGTAAGGCTTGAGAAAATAATCATCAGCTCCAGCTTCTAAGCAAGCTACGCGATCATCAACTGTATCGCGTGCCATCAGTACCAGCACAGGCGATCGCATTCCAGTGATTCGGAAATTTTTACACAGCGACAGCCCTGATTCTCCTGCTAACATTCGGTCAATCACAACTAAAGCAGGATCGCGATCGCGGCTGTATTGGATACCGTTTGTTCCATCATGAGCCACGATAGGGTCATAACCAGCTTCTTTCAAATCAAAAGCAAGCTGATTTGCTAGGCTTTCGTCGCTTTCAATCAGCAAAACACAAGGGCTATGAGCAAGCGTCATATTGATTTTAAATGTTCGATTTTAGATTTTGGATTTGGATTTAGTTGGTAGCGCAATTTACGGCCTTCTGGTGATAGATCAATCCTGACTTGACACGCTTTGTTTCTACCATGTTTTAGCACGTATAAGTATCAGCCATAGAAATCAACAGATACAGTCATTTTAATCACTAATTCCAAATCTGGCTGTGCCTTGCTTATTCATAAGCAATGCTCAGTAGTGATGAGTAGTACTTTTGGACAACTAACCAGCAACTTATCCAAAACCACGCTCAAGGGCTGTGGTAGGGCTAAGCTCCTGGAGCTTACGCTCCAAAATCCAAAATCCAAAATCCAAAATCCCGCTAGGGTAATTCCACAGAGGTGGGTTTAGCGATGTGTGGTAAACCCCAACCCAGTTTTTCTCGTAATATCCGGAAAAACTCTGGTGGTTGCAGGCGAATGAACCGGGCGCAGTAGTGTGATTTCTCTACATAAACCTTATCCTCTGGCATAACATAACACCCCCCGTTGCCATCCACAACCATAACTAGCCGAGGAGTATTCACTGGGTAGATGTTGACTGGCTCACTATCTGGAAACACCAACGCTCTAGAAGCCAGAGAATGAGGACAAATGGGTACAAGTTGCAACACGGGTACGCCAGGGGTGACGACTGGACCACCGGCACTCAACGAATATGCTGTAGAACCTGTCGGTGTCGATATAATCACACCATCGGCTGCAATGTCTACTGGTGCATGCCGACCCACTGCTATTTCAAAATGACACATAGAGGTCAACGGTTCCCGATGCAGCACCATCTCATTTAAGCAGAGAGCTTCCCACAGTATAGAATCTCCCCGAAAAACCTTGATTGTGAGCATCACTCTTTCCTCAATTTCATAATTGCCCAAGAGCAAGTTTTCTATTGCTTGAGGCAAATGATTGAGGTAAGTTTCCGTCAAAAACCCCATGTGACCAGTGTTAACCGTTAACATTGGGATACCACAAGGGGCGACCAATCGAGAAGCAGCCAGAACTGTACCGTCTCCCCCTAACACCACCACAAACTTCATTTCTGAATCAAATCCAGGCGGTGTTAGTCCCTCAATTGGGGTGTGGCATACGGGACTTTCTGGAGTAGAATAACCCAGTATTCCACCGACGCCTGATGTGATGCAGACATCCCAACCTGCAGCGGTGAACTTGTCTTTCAGTTCGATAGCGATACGACTCGCTATCGGCTTAACGTCATTGTAGATAATGCCTGCTTTGGGCACACTGAAATATCCAACTTATTGGTGGCGCGCTTTATTATGTTAATCGTTACACATTTTTGATGTTTTAGTCATTAGTCGTTTGTCATTTGTCATTTGTCCTTTGTGTAAGTACTACTGACGCATGACTCATGAGTGATCACTACTGACTGTTAACTTTCTTAAACGGCGATCTTTTTGGTTTTTGTTTCTTGGGCTGACTTTTCTCGTAATCTAACTCCTTAAGCTTCTTCATAATTCTGTTGAAGTACTCTTGCAGGTAACTTTCTAAAGTAGTAGTTTCGTTTGGTTCTAATCCAAAGACCTTGTAAACCTCGTCCATTGTCGCATTTAGCGGTCTACCACTAGCTAGAACTTCTGTAAAGGCAAGTCTGTCTGCTACGTTCCATCCCCACTGAAAGAAGCGTATGACTCGGCGCATGGTACGCAGTAAGTTGATTGGCATCCGCGTGATCCGTGCTTCTTTTCCAGATAAACGTTCGCACACACGAATGATTTCCTCGGCACTCCAAGCACGAGTCCCCACCACCGGAAAAGTTTGCTTTTGAGTTTCTGGCACCTTCAAGGCGCGGATAGCAAATTTAGCAACATCCTGAGTATCCATGTAGGCAATGGGAGAAGACTCTCCTGTGACCCAAACAGGCTGTCCTTCCAATATGGGAATTCCATATTGCCCGATTAAGCCTTGCATGAAGCCAGCCAGCCGCAATATGGTATAATTCAAACCCGATTCAGCTAAAAATAGTTCTGTACACCGCTTGATTTCCATCAGCGGTACTTCTGGATACTTTTCGGCATCGAGTATAGAGAAAAAGATAAAACGCTCTACACCTGCAGCAACAGACGCTTGTATCAAAGAGACTTTGCCATCCCAATCGACTTGTCTGATACTCAGTGAATCTGTAGGACGAGATGTTGACGCATCGATAACTGCTGTGACACCTTCAAGTGCTGGGTTCAGTGTATGAGGATAACACAAATCTCCCGGTACGAGTTCCGCACCCCATTCTTTTAGAAATGTGGCTTTCTTGGCACTCCGGACAAGACAGCGGACTTTATACCCCTCATCGATCGCACGACGAGCCACTTGCCTTCCCAACGTACCAGTGGCACCAATTATTAATAATGTCATGAGAGCTTTTTACAAAAATTAAACTTTTATGAATAAAATCTTATCAGAATGAGCTATGTAAACAAAATTTTACATTCTTTAACAAGTCTATACGAGACACAGAGGCTTCTTAGGTGCCTCTTGCCTCGATAAGAGCTTCCCTTACAGGGATTCCTCTTTTCCACCCTGAACTTTGAGCAACAACTCACCCAAAGCCCAGCCCACAAAGATTAAACCGAAGGACAACAGCGCTGCATTCAAAATTTCGCCGCCCATGAGTGTCATTCTCCTTTGAACATTGTTTAATTAAGTTAAGTCTACCAGAGCCGCAAAGAGCTGCCATAGTATTAGATGTATGTGAAACATTGTAAAGCTAGATTGCTTATACAATTATCTGTATGTCCAAGTTTAATGAAAAAAATATAACATCAGTGCAAAACCGCCCACGCTTGGCATTGACACTGGGAGATCCGGCGGGGATTCGACCAGAGGTGATTTTGAAAGCTCTTAGAGACCCGGAAGTTAGCAAAAGCTGTGACGTGACAGTGGTGGGTAGCCGGGATTTACTAGTAGAGACTTATACCAAACTGCAAGCCGAGAATTCTCAGCCGTTGGCAAATCCAGCGAAGCTCTCAATACTTGATGTGCCGTTAGATAAGCACATACAGGATGAAATTATCATCGGCACGGGTAATGCGGGAAGTGGTCCGGCTATACTCATCAAATCGCTGGGGTGAAAAATATCGCTCTTGTGATAGGTTGACATTTTGGCAATTAGTGGGAGCCTGAGCGTCCTTATTGCCTCTAAGGCTTGGGATAGAACCTTTGGCTGGTTCCGCTTTACCCCCAGTGTTGTTTAAATCAGAAATTTTTGTTTGTAATTCAGGCGCTTCTAAACATGATTCAGGGAAACATCGATGCATCAAGCGAGGTACTGCGGCGTTCATCCCTCATTGATGGTAGCTGCCGTACTTGTTGCCATATGATCTCCCATTGTTGGTAGAAATCATCTACATCACAAAAAATTTGTGTCACATCCAACCGAGATACAATAATTTTCATCGCTGAGACATTATGGGTATTTTTGGTCTAAATACAGTCGAGCGCCTTTTTTTATACCTTTTTCAACGCGTTGAACTCACGTTGATTTATCATCCGTCTTCCATCTTATTACTGCATAAGTTGAATCTTCTTGCATTTATTAAATAAGTTTAAAGATAAGAAGGAGGACAAAAAAGCAATTTTTCAATTCAAACAATTTCTTGATGAGTGAAAGAACAGAAACTACCTATCTGAATTTCTATAGAGCTTTTGTTCTCAATAATTTTTTGTAACATAACCGTATATTGAAATTTTCCTCCGGATAATATAAACTAAGACTAAAGTGTTAAAAGTGTAAGTATAAGAGCTAAAATTGACAGATCAAAATTGTCAATAAGCCAGTTTCTACTCCCAATTTGAGGCTGGTTTCTAGGTATGATATGCTGAGTCAATTTATTAACAATAATTCATTTGAAGATATATGAAAAAGGGTTTATCTTCTTTATCATGAAAAGCTTATGTGGCGGAATGAAGGGAATACATACCACAAAATAAAACTGATGGAATGCCAAAATTATTAATTTATCATTAAGAAGAAAGTGAGGATTTACAAAATTATGAGTAATAAAAAAAGGCTCGTAAAAAACGCTATATCTCTCATTGTAACTATTGGTATTACTACGATTAGTAGTAGTGCGACTGATGCCCGTCCTCTAAAGGAAAATACAGAAAAAGGAGCGAATGCTGTTTCCAATTGTATTAGAAATCACAAGGAAAAACCAACTCCACCAAAAGTGAATCGAATTCCTAGTACTGGTAACAAACAAGCGGACGATACGGATAATTGTTACGTGTGTCGTAGAACTAAAAGGGGTTGCAGCTATCTAATATTACCATGTTCTTATGCATCTAGTAATTGCTGTGAGTAGCCCGTTGAAGGTATGTAAAGCTTTGCACAGAAAACTTTTTCATTTTTAATTCTGTTTAGTGTACTCAATTAGGAATCCTGTAATTTCAGGGTTTTTTCTCTTAGTTGATGTACTAAATTTTGTTATCATAACCCAGCAATTTCACAGACCGCTTTGATTATTTCAGATATACTTGATAGAGAAATAGTATCCTGTTCGTCGTCTGCTATCTTTTGCTTTTGGTAACGTATATCTGTAGCTTTCTCTGAATTACTTTGTTTTTTATAGACAGATTCTAATCCATCCAGAATCTCTTTTACATCTCGAACCAGTTTATTCCGATTTTCATCTAATGAGGAATCGTCATTTTTTATCAGTTGGTTTATCGTATTTAATGCTTGACAAAAATACCTTTCAGCATCTGGATACTGTTCTAATCTATAATTAGTAAAACCTAAGTTTTTTGTATCTTGCACTATCTTGAAGTGATTGCCTAACACTCGCCTTCTAATTTCTAAGGCTTGGAGAAACAAGCCTTGAACATTGCTACAATTTCCCTGTTGATACCGAACTTTAGCTAAGGAACTCAAAAAAGTAGCTACAGACAGAGGCTCCTGTCCTTTAAAAGATTGATTCTGAGATAATGCTTGTTGATAAAGACATTCAGCTTTTTTATAGAATTTTTGCTCATCTTCAGAGAGTTCTTGCTCCTGGTAATGGAGTGCTTGCTCATAGTAGACCGTACCTAAATTGTGGTAACTTTCAGCAATAACAAGATCATCCTCGTTTAAGAGTCGTTGATACATTTTCAACGCTTCATCATAATAGAATTCAGCCTGTTCCCAATGACATTGTTCACGATGCCAATATGCTAAATGGCTGAGACTTTGCGCTATATCTGGGTGCTCTTTAAGTTTTTCTTTTCTGATCTTTAATGCTCGCTCAAGCATCTCTTTAGCTTGCTCGACAGACTTCCCAGTCAAGGAGTATACGTAACCTAAACCATCCAATACTTTAGCTTTGTCAAGATCTTCCTCTTCCGAGAGTTGCTTTTGGAGTGTGCTGTAGTTAAATATTGCCTCCCCATAGTTTCCCTGCAACAGGTTTGAAAATGCTAGGACATTGTAAATTTTTGTTACCAGGTTCTTAGGTACATCATCGGAATATAACTTTTTCAAGTCGTCTAAGGTTGATGTACACAATTCGACTACTTCCCGCAAACGACTTCTTCTAGAGTTCCAGCGCCTTGCCAAAATCTCTGTCATTTCTACTTCTACTTCTATTACATTCCCTAGCTTAGCCAGTCGATGAATCTCCAAAAGTCGTTCCTCTGGGGTTTTTTCTTCTTCTGGCTTGAACCAGAGGCGATACAACACTTCTGTTGCTTGCTGATATAAATGATGTGAAGAGGTTTCATCCAACTTCTCTATCAACTTTTCTAAAAGCAAAATGCGGGGTACTCGTAGCGATTCATCAGGACTAACTTCCAACAGTCCCAATGCAATAGCCTTATTTATATGCTGCTCCAAATTGGGAATAGTTTGACAAAAATCCGTTAACGCTTTCCTCGGTACTGGTAACTCAAAAACTAATCCCCGTTGCAATATCTCTCGCATCGGCTGGTCTATTTGTTTTGCGAGTTCTTCTGTCAAGACTTGCTGTTGTAATTTTACGGGGTTGGTTTCCAAACTGCTTGATTTTTGTAACTCTTTATCCAAGAACTCCAGCAAACGAGGATTACCATCTGCCAGCTTTTTCGCTTGCGACTGTAAATCCTTATCTACCGGAGATTTATCACCAAAGGTGATGAGGCGATTACACTTTTTCTGTAAATCTGCTCCTCGCATTGCATCCAATGGTTGCTTGTAGAAATGCTGCAATTGAGTAAAGTCGAAATCGTAACGGCAGGTAATAATTATGCGGTTACTAGAGTAATTTTCTTCAATTGCCCAAACTATTGCATCCAAAACGGTTGCTGCTTCTGCTTTGAGCACATACCTATCATTGCGAAGCTCCAAATTCTCTTCAAAGTCATCTAGCACCAACAAAAACAGCTTTTCACCATGTTGATCCAACTGAGCAAATACCTCCTTCAACCGATATTTCAATTCCTCATCAGGGTTTTTTAGATTTTCCCGGAGTTTCTGAGTGTTCAACTTGTCCGCTAATTCATTCACCAATCTCTGTTCATCTACTCTTCCCACCCAGACAACTCGCTCACGCTCTGGATATCTGTCGCACAACCTTGCTGCTAAACTAGTTTTACCTAAGCCACCCATGCCATGAATCAACACTCCTGTCTTTTCGATTAGCTCTCGCAAGCAGTTCTGCAACTGACGGCGACGACCGACAAAATTTTCACGGGTAGGGACTTTTCTTTCTCCGTGTGGATCAAATAACCTGGTGGCTACTGATGGTCGTGGTGCTGGTTTTCGTCCACGAGTGTTCCAGGACGTGACCAACTCTCCTGGTAAAGTATCTTTTGTGTAAAGCCGCAATAGATGCCAATCTCGCGCGTTATCTCCAATCAATTTCTTGTAGGTCTTGGCGGCTGCTTGGGCTACTTGCTTCCCTTCTGATAATTCCTGATACAAAACTTCTGCTGCTAGTGTTGCATTTGTGTCTAAAACACTATTACCCCAACTTAAAACTGCTTTCACTCTTGATTCCAGTAACTCTTGTGCCAAAGAAGATACAGCTCCCAACCGACTTGCTTGTCCAGTATGACAACCTGAGAGGAATACTAGTTCGGGTAGTCGGTATTCTAGTATATCAACTATTTCGCTAGCGCTAGCATGGTAAGCTTCACCTGTTTCCGTCTCTGTGATAAAGGAAGGTTTTCCATCTTTACTTCCACCTTTAGTGGCATGACCTGTCAGGTGTAAAACGTCAAAAGTTCCTTCCTCATTAGGGTTAACTACTTCACTCAAACCTTTCAAAGAACCGCTTTCTTCCACAATCAAAGCTAAGGATTGTTCTGGAAGTCGCCCTTTTGTTGCTTCTAGAATACCTGCTTCCTCAGTCTCATAATTCAGTACAGGTTCTACATCTATCGGCGACGAAGCCATGAACAAAACTTGTAACGCTCGATTTTTCTTTTCCTTATCAACGGGTTGAATGGATAATTTCTTTACCCAGTCCGATGACATCCATCGCACTGGAACAATCCCATTCTCAACCAAGAATTTTTTACCATTGTGCAGCACTTCCCAAGGCAAATGAGCAAGTTTTTCTGCTGTAGCAATGGCTAAAATGATCTCTCGAAGTCCAAGCGTCTGCAAGCAGCTTTGCAGAAAGCGATCCCTTCCATCCAACCACTCATACAACCGCTTTCCAGTTTCGGCATAGTCCACCGCTTCCGATGAGTTAACGTAGTAGTCTCGTTCAGCTATCTTAATCAGTTCATCAATTTCTCTCAAATTAAGGGAACGCTGTTTATATTCGTTTGGATTATCCTGAAAGTAGCGTAGTTCTACAACATCATTACCTGTAACTCTCTTGAGATCGAGGTGGAGAATTTTCATATTATGACTCCAGAACTTTGAAGACTCCAACTATATTTTCAAAACTAGAACTAGCTATTCCAGATTTTTCATACTCTTATTTTAATTTACCTATAGCAATCCAGAATCATTTGGTAAGAAAGTACTGAGCCTCAGAAACCCGGTATCTGTGAGATACCGGGTTTCTTTATCTCACGAATCATTTAGGAATGCTATATAAAGTAGGAATGCTATATAAAGACTCAATCAGTTTTCTCTAAATTAGAGAAGACTTGACTAATTTTTGTAATCGTCTCATCATCGATATTTTCACCCATTACAAGAATACGTTCCCCATTAGGAGCAATAATCAAAACTTTGTCAAGCTTATGTTTCTCATACCACTTGCGAATTTGTTCAGCTATCTGAATACCTCCGGCAACAATTCCAACAATCGCAGCGACTGTTGCCAATATTGTCTCTCTTTCAGGTTCTTCTGTTACCGTATAGTTTCCGGATATTCCCGGAATTGCTAAAAGAGCTTCTGTTGCATCAATTGCATCGTCTCCCTCAATCACCATCCGAATTTCTGTCATTGGTTTACCAGCTCATCATAGGAAAGTTTCAAATCTAGTTTCACATAGTTTCAGGGTAGTGCGATCGCCACTGACATGAATACTCGGCTCAATCGTTTCATGTACAATTGTCAAAGCGTCCTATCCTGATGAGCCATGCTTCCAAAAGGAGCCGATTTGCAATCGCAATTTTTTGTTGTTTTCCGTGATTTTTATATAGGTGTACTATATTTTTGGCTCATATTATGTTATGGACTGTCAATTTTACAATTTTCCTGCTAGAACTCGCGCCTGTAAAGACTTCGGACTACAAAAAATGCAAATTGTAAGCGCAACGGCTTAGAGGATGTTTAGAAAGTCCCAAATATTACACAAATGTCATTCTGAGTGAAGCGTTCGCGCAGCGTGTCCCCTTGGGACTCAGCGTAACGAAGAATCTAGAGTTTGAGTCGTTAGTCAGAGATGCTTCACTCCGCTTCGCTACGTATGCCTATGGCTAATGCCACGGCTATCGCCGAACGGCACGCTGAGCACAAAGCGCACGCTACGCAAACGCGAACAGCATGACAAAAACTATACTTTTTAAACATCCTCTTAGTATGTGATATGTGACACGACACGACTGGGTGCAGAATGTGGGATGTACAAAGAGTCAATTGTTAAAGTCTTTGATAATACAAGTTAAGGTGACTATGGTTTCCGACAAAAGATCGCTCAAAAAGCATATTGGCAATAGTATTTTGACAGCATTTGCTTGTATAAGTAGTGTTTTCATCGGTTGTGACTTTAACAGTCCTAGTCAGCCTATCCTTGCCCAGAATACACTAGAAACGAATAGTCTTTTTGGAAACACCACATTTGTTGCAGAAACTACAAATTCTCGTCCTTCACTAAGTGTTCTAGACCAAGAATTCATGACTAAGGTGGCGCAAAGTAACATGATAGCGATTCAGACCAGTGAACTCGCTCTCCAAAAGTCTATAAATCTGTCAGTGAAACAGTTTGCACAGCAAATGATTCAAGCTCATGAAGGTTCCAGCAAACAGCTGATGCGAATAGCAAAGGTTAAAGGTTTTAATTTACCAAAAGATGTTGGTTCAGAGAATGAATCCTTCTTGAAAACACTCAAGCAAGTTCCTAGTAGTAATTTTAACAGAGCATATATGCAAGGGCAGGTTCGAGTTCATTCCAAAACTCAGACTGAGCTTCAAAAGTATCTTCAACAAGGACAAGATCCAGATTTGAAAGCGTTTGCAGATAAGATTTTACCAGTTGTTGCTAAACATCGAGAGAAAGCTCAAAAGATAGTAAGGCAGCTTTAAGGGAATAATATGCCGACAATGTACAAATTCAGCGAAAAAAACATAACATCAGTGCGAAGCCGCCCACGCTTGGCATTGACACTGGGAGATCCGGCGGGGATTGGACCAGAGGTGATATTGAAAGCTCTTAGAGACCCGGAAGTTAGCAAAAGCTGTGACGTGACAGTGGTGGGTAGCCGGGATTTACTAGTAGAGACTTATACCAAACTGAAAGCCGAGAACTCTGAGCCTTTAGCAAATCCAGCAGAGATCTCAATTCTCGATGTGCCGTTAGATAAGCACATACAGGATGAAATTATCATCGGCACGGGTAATGCGGCAAGTGGTGCGGCTAGCTTTGCTTATATGGAAACAGCTATCGCCTCCACGGTTGCAGGACAATTTGATGGTATCGTCACAGGTCCCATCGCGAAATCAGCATGGAAGGCGGCGGGGTATAATTACCCTGGTCAAACGGAACTTTTAGCCGAAAAATCCGGCGCAAAGCGTGTGGGAATGTTATTTGTTGCGCATTCCCCCCACTCTGGTTGGACACTTCGTACTCTGCTTGCAACCACACATATTCCTTTAAGTCAAGTACCGAAAGTATTAACAGCGCAGTTGATGACGGAAAAACTTGATTTGCTGGTGGAGTGTTTGGAGAAAGATTTTGGTTTACAAACAGCGAGGATTGTCATTGCTGGTTTAAACCCTCACAGCGGCGAACAGGGACAGCTGGGACACGAAGAACAAGATTGGTTAATTCCGTGGATAGAGCAAGAACGTAAAAACCGCCCAAACTTACACTTAGAGGGTCCAATTCCACCAGATACAATGTGGGTCAAGCCGGGTCAAGCTTGGTACGGTAGCATTGAGCCTTCAAAAGCAGCCGATGCCTACCTTGCACTGTACCACGACCAAGGCTTAATTCCCGTAAAGCTGATGGCATTTGACAGAGCAGTCAATACTTCTATTGGTCTTCCTTTTGTTCGTACCTCACCGGATCATGGAACGGCGTTTGATATCGCGGGTAAGGGAATTGCTGATGCTACGAGTATGAAAGCAGCGATACAGTTGGCGGCTGAGTTGGTATCTCAGAGGCTTAAAATCATGTAAATGGTTAATGCGATCGCTTGAGATGCATTACTAAAGCTTGTTTCATAGAGGTAAGACGCTAGACTAGTTTTTAAAGGCAGAACTCCTATTTCTAAGTCATTGTCTGTGTATGGCTACTTTTGCAGCAGTTACTCCCAAACGTTTTACAGTCGCTGACTATCACCGCCTCATTGAATTGGGGTTTCTGACAGAAAATGACCGAGTAGAGTTAATTCGCGGAGAACTGATGCAAATGGTAGCTAAAGGAACTGCCCACACCGTTTGCAATACCTCCTTAGTTTACGAACTTACAATATTGCTGCAAGGACGGGCAATAGTCCGAGGACAGGAACCCATTACCGTACCTCCCAATAGTGAACCTGAACCAGACTTGGTGATTGCTTACAGTCGGGGCGATCGCTACTTATCAGGACATCCAAGTCCGGCTGATATTTTGCTAGTGGCTGAAGTTGCAGATGCTACGCTCAAGTATGATCAGCAAGTGAAGTTACCACTCTACGCGGAGTCTGGAATTTCCGATTACTGGATATTTAATTTAGTAGCAAGTTGTTTGGAAGTTTACACTCAGCCCTATCAAGACTTGCAAGGCAACTTTGGCTATGCCAGCAAGCAGATTTTTTTGCCTGATGCTGTTGTAAATCTCCCTGGTTTCCCGGATTTGTCTGTTGATTTATCTAAAGTGTTTCCCTGAACTTATCCCAAGTTTTTTGTGCGATCGCCCGTTAAGATGCATCACCAAAGCTTGTCTCATGGAGGTCAGGACTTACGCACTCAAAACCCGAAACCTGGATCCCCCCTAGCCCCCCTTAAAAAGGGGGGAATCTTAAAAGCCCCCTTTTTAAGGGGGTTGGGGGATCTCTTCTGCGTAAGTCCTAGAGGTGATACACAGCCACAATCAAATCAATCTAAATCAAAAAGCGAAAAGACAAAATCTAAAATCGGATGTGGCGCTTCACAAATGCCCATATCGGTATGAATTTCACTAACTCAGGATAGACGGGAATCAAAGGCTTTCCTCGTTTGCTGAGTAGTCCTTGCTTGCTGAATCGAACCGCCAATGTCCTTGCCAAGACAAATATGTCACGATCATAAATGTTTATTTCAGGGAATTGGATCAGCTTTGCCAAAGTTTCTGGATTGCCAATTTTACCCAAAGCATCTGCCGCGTTCCTTCTCACGTCCGACTCTGAGTGGTTGAGAGCAGCAATTAAAGCATCCACACCTTGGGAGTTGCCAATCTTACCCAAAGCATCTGCCGCGTTGCTTCTCACGTACCACTCTGAGTCGTTGAGGGCAGCAATTAAAGCATCCCCAGCTTGGGAGTTGCCAATCTTACCCAAAGCATCTGCCGCGTTGCTTCTCACGTACCACTCTGAGTCGTTGAGGGCAGCAATTAAAGCATCCACTGCTTGAGAGGAGCCAATCTCACCCAAAGCTTGTGCCGCGTTCATTCTCACGTACTCCTCTGAGTCGTTGAGGGCAGCAATTAAAGCATCCACTGCTTGGGAGTTGCCAATCTTACCCAAAGCAGATGCCGCTTTGGCTATCACCCACGAGTCTGAGTCGTTGAGGGCAGCAATTAAAGCATCCACAGCTTGGGAGTTGCCAATCTTACCCAAAGCATCTGCCGCGTAGTTTCTCACGTACGAGTCTGAGTGGTTGAGGGCTTCTTCCAACTTCTGGCACATCTGCGAGTTGACTTGACCAAGCGTCACGACAGTTGATGTGATGAAACTAGTATCTGGGTAAGACTGCCAAAACTGGTAAATGCTGTCGATTATCTCAGCAATCAAAGGATGGTTATTTTCTTTGCATTCAGCAGCAGCACGACCAGCCAATAATAACAACGTTTTAAAAATATCATCTTTTTTTTTGGTGATAGCTTCCAGCAAGGGAATTGGATCTTTTCTCAACCCTGCGAATAAAGTCAAAGTTTCATGCCAGTCGTATTCCCAAAAATGTTTTCTCGCCAACGCAATATTATTACTGGCATTCTTCAAATAAGAAGCGGTCAAATACTCCTGAAAAGTCCGATGGAGGAACAGGTATTGCTCACCTTGCATTGCCAATTTTTGGATGATGCCATCTTCCTCACACAGTTCTTTCATTAAATTGGCGGCTGTGGCATTTCTGAAATCACTGCAACTCTCACCTCGCAGAAATTTTTCAATTTTGTCCCGCAGTTCCCGTAGCGAAAAAATTTCTTTGCCTTCGCAGCTAAATTGATATGCCAGTGATTCTAATAATTGAATTTTGGCGATAACCCAACCACCAGACGATGATTGTCTATGATTGTCACTCCGCCATTTGCTCAACATATAATCCACGGCTTTTGCATAAACCTGAGTCCGTCGTGCAGGAAGCGTCAGCCCTTTTTCTTGATACAAACTACACAGCAAGGATAAAAGTAAGGGATTTTGTGCTAATCCTGTAATTTGGGGTTTATCCCGCAATTCTTCAATGAGTTTCTCTGCTGAAACCGAATCATCCTCAATGTAACCCGCAGCATTGGTAAACCAGGTTTCAATATACTGTTCTGTTTGCTTTTGGCTAAAAGGGACGATTTCCACTTCCTTAGCACTCTCCACAAATGCACCACCATAACCCACAATTCGGGAAGTGCAAATTATCGGACAGGGATAATTTCTGGCAAATCGGTTCAGCTTCTTTTGTAAGTCATTGCGATGTTCTTTTGGCACTTCATCTAAAGCGTCTAAAAGCAGCAGACATTTGCCATTTTTCAATTTCTCCTCTAATAAATGCTTGACCCGTGGCGCAGTTTTCGGGTAGTCTCTTTGTATGATGATTCTTATTGTGTCTATAACTTCAGTCGCTTGTTCATCCAAATCAGATAACCTGATAAACAGCGGAAATATCACATCATTTATAACTCCCTCTCCTTGTAGGAGAGGGTTGGGGTGAGGTTTCGCTCGCTCTCCTTGCACGAGAGGCTTGGCGTGAGTTCTAGCTCCCTCTCCTTGTAGGAGAGGGTTGGGGTGAGGTTTGGCTGCCTCTCCTTGCACGAGAGGATTAGCGTGAGTTCTAGCTAATAACTTCTGCCTTTGTGCTTGAGCCGTTAACCCAGCTTCCATCCTCAATAAAGTAGATTTTCCCATACCTGGGTCAGCCAGAACCATAATTTTCTGATTCTGTTTTTTTGCCTCTTCCCAGTCAACTTGTGTCCGCTGAGATTCTTCACCCATGTGTTGAGATTCTTCACCCATGTGTTTCAGGGCGTAGGCGCGTTTGAGTTCGGCTTCAGATTCCCCATATTCCCAGAAATTTTCTACATCTTTGCGTTTTGTTTCCAAGCTGACTTGAATGGGAATATATTGTTCTTTCAGGAGAATTGGCTGCTGGGTGTGGAAAAGCTTAATGTATTTAAAATAGTCTTCAATCTCTTGCAAAAATTGACAAACACCATTTTTCTCTGGCTCTAGTCCTAGTTGGTCTAATTGGGCTGTAATATTGTCCCAGCGAATGACATAACTTTCATCGCTTTTGCTGCATTGGATAACACCCACTACTCCACCTAATTCTTCAGCAAAAACTGCTCCGCCACTCGTTCCAGACTCGACTTTGGCATCAATTCGATGGGAGAGAAAAGTAGATGTTTCCTGGGGGAGTTTATTCCAAGAGTTAGTAAATTTTATTTCCTGAGTTCCATAAGTAGAGACAGTCTTGAGAGGCGCACTGCGATCAATACTTTGAGCAGAAACAGCGAACCCTTCGGGAAAATTTTTCTTTTTAGCAGGCGGAAATCCATAGACTGTTACCGATGTTGATAGCTGTTGAGGATTGATAATCGGAACTGCCTTGGCATTTGTGACATCTATTTTGAGAATGGCAATATCAATCTCTGGGTTTGAAAGTTCTTCGCACCACTGCGCCTCGTAAATCTCCCCGTCATACTCTACCTTGAGTAAGTCCAACAAATAGATAACATGATGGCAAGTCACCAGATAGCCATCAGCACGGATGATGAATCCAGAACCCGCAATCTCTCCTTTTGGGGAGTTAGGGTTGAGAATTTTCACCATCGATTCTCTGAGTTGATCCAGGGTGTAATGACTCACGGTGCAGAACCCAGAAATTAAGGAGTGGACGGTATTTGCTGTTTAGCTTTACTGAAATCCCACTCTATAGTGACTTTAACATTAGCTTGTGCTGTTCCCTTAGTCACAAAAGGAACTCCTGTTTCTCCTCCTGCTTGTAAACCAAATTCCAATGTCACCTTAGTTGGTGCGCTGGTATGAGTTATTCCTTCTTTCACACTGTCTAGTACCAGTTTTGAATAGCTGCGTACGGTACTGACTGTCATTTTTGTCAATCTTTCCGTTCTTTCTTTGATGTCATCAATATATCCAACTGCTTGAAGTTCATCACTGTCTTGCTCGTCGTATTGAATATAAATTTCTTCCCCATCAGGACCAAGGAGTTTTGTGATTTTTTCAGACATTTCTGTTGTTTTTCTATGTATTTTTATTAGGATATTTTAGAAGCAAAAGATAATGACATAAAAATTAATAAAATTTATTTTTAGTCAGCAAGTCCAGTCAGCCAGTCTACCATTAGATAGACATTCTCAATCTTCATTCTCAAGAAAGAGCAATTCGAGTGCTCTTCTCAGGTAAATTTTGAACAGTCAATACAATTCTTGCAAAAGTACTTAACAAATCAGGCGTTGTGATATTACCCTGTTTTCCTCTTAAATAGAGGATGAAAGAGCTGGAGAGGGTGTGCTGACTAATTTGGAGACGCGCAGTCCGAGCGCGTTTGTTTGTATGTTAGCGCACAAAGGCTTTTGCAAGGCGTCTAATCTAATTAGGGAGGAACACTATGGAATCAGGGAAGGATGCTGTGGAATCAGCGAAGAATACTGTGGAATCAGCAGTGAAGAATACAGTGGAATCAGCGAAGAATGCTGGGGAAAATCTCGGTGTTATTCCCTCAGAACCACCAATTCATCAGCCACAGTCTGATGTTCATGCCCTTAAGTCTCGTTTGGAATGGGGTGAACCTGCTTTTACAATTATCGATGTGCGCGATCACGATACCTATAACCTAGGTCGTATCATGGGCTCGATGTGTTTTCCAGTTGATCAATTGGTAGACAGAGCAGGATCTTTAGCTAAAAGCCGTGATATCTACGTTTACGGTGAAAGTGACGAACAAGCTGCTCAAGCCGCACAATTGCTGAGAAATGCTGGGTTTGTACACGTATCTGAACTCAAAGGCGGTTTGGCAGCATGGAAGGCAGTTGGCGGTCCTACCGAAGGAAGTATAGAATCAAGAACTCCCCCTGGCGCAGATGACTACAATGTTGTAGACCGTTTGAAAAATCACGCAGAAACACAGAAAAAAGAAGTATAGTTTTTAGGCAATAGTCATTAGTTCCTATTGACTAATGACTATTAACTAATTACTGAGTTGTTAATGTTCAAACAAGTCCTTGAATTGCAACAAATCCAAGGAAACTATCGTTGGTAAACACCGAAAGCATTCTTGAGCAAGTTCTAAACGTTCTTCTCGTTTCAGCATTACTGCGAGTTTCTGCTGTACACCAATGAGATAGCGCACATCGTTGGCGGCGTAACTCAATTGTGCCTTGGATAAATTAGCAGCGTTTCCCCAGTCAGAACTTTGAGCGCTTTTATCGAGTTCCACTTGTTCCAACTCTTGCACCACGTCCTTGAGTCCGTGACGTTGGGTGTAGGTACGGGCTAACTTACTGGCAATTTTGGTACAGAAAACAGGAGCAACGTGAATGCCCAAATTGTAACGCAGCGTGGCAATGTCAAAACGCGCAAAGTGAAAGACCTTGAGGACATTCGCAGCTTCTAAGAGTTTTTTTAAGTTTGGGGCATCAGTTTGACCTTTAGCAATACGAATTGCAGTGACTTTGCCCTCAGTGTTGCACAGCTGGACGAGACACAAGCGATCGCGCTGCGGTAATAATCCCATAGTTTCGGTATCTACAGCAATGACCTCAGCTTGTAGATAATGGGAGAGACAATTGTCACTAAGGTCGCGATCGCAAACCTGAAAATCTTCCATGAATCAGATTAAGTTCGGTGAAACACCTATATTATCTACGTTTCTTGTGAGCGCTTAAGCGCTGATATCTATTGCTGCGAAGGAAAATTTGCGTCAGATAAACTTCGCCTTCGCTATTGGTTGCTACACCAATTCCAGTCATGTTGTAATTTCCTTTGATATTAACGAGATGATCGGGACTGTGGAGCCAACCAGTCACAGCTTCCTGCGCGGGATCACTATATCCTAGGTTAAAGGCGACATTTTCCCCTGCACTTCTGTAGCGAATAGGAATAGCACCGACTCTCCTGACAAATCCCTGATGGCTAAAAGGAACTTTACCTCTAGCCATATTTTGACTGTGAATCCTTGCTTGCTGTGAGATTTTTCCATTTAGGGAGAGCTTTGGCAAACCCTTGGAAGCTCGATATCGATTAATTTGGTCAAAAACTGACTTTTCTAAATCAGTAGGCTTAATAGTAACAGGTGATGTCACTCGAGGTGATGACATTGACAACACCTTACTGTACTCTGATTTTTTTGTAGAGGTTTGACCTACTATAGAATTGGATAATAATGCGCTGGCAAGGACAAGCGTACTTAAAGCAATGCCAAAAGCAGTTTGTCGGAACATGGAAAATTAAGTAATGTGTAGAGTTATCAGACGCACACCGTGATTTTTTTGTTTTTTGATATACCCGTATACTTTTCAGGATTCCAGAAGTTAGGAACTCATTGCGTATCAAAGTAGCCGCGTCAATAGTTTTTCATGCTCATTTTAAAAAGGCAAAGTGATTCATAATAAAAAATACACATCCATTTCTGTAGTTATCCGGACAAATATCCACCTTGCGGGAGTAGACAAACAAAACCCTCCTTATGAACTGCGTCCATACAAAAGCGCATTCCTTCTTTTGAATTGTTAAGGTTCAAACAAAAACGTTTAACTCTGTGTCTGTAGCACCCGCAGCACCCGCGCAATATATTCTGCACGCCACTGCTCTCTTTCCTTGGCTACCGAGTCGTCTGGCTGGTATGCTTCAATGTCGGCGATCGCGACGCCTCTAAACAACGTTTTACTGGACAATAGTGGACATTGGGTGAAAACTGTACGAGTAACCATCTTTGCGATGGATTGGCTGACAATGCTTGTGACGAATAGACTGCAATTTTCC
>JAHHIB010000132.1 GCA_019359075.1 Kalymmatonema hyalinum WJT4-NPBG1 | reverse complement strand
CAAAAGTACACCGATTCAAGTAACCCCAAGGCGGTAATGGAACAAAGCGACTAAAGTCGCACGAGTCGTATTTCCTCTCAGGTCTGAAGACGCTGAGTTTCCATACTTCCCACGAGGTCTTATGATTCCAACAAGAAACTGTTAGCTGTCGCCTCAACAGCTTTAGTCTTCCCGTAAATTAAGAGTCGAAGCATTGATAGTCAGTGACAAGCGCAAAACCTTGGCACGACTTTATTGACAGTGAGTTGGTGCCCTAAATGTAAGTGCGGTTGCGGACTTCTTTCAGTCCGTAGCCAGCGACTAGGATAGGAATCTTTCTCGGTTTGTGATGAACGATTTGAGGTTGTGTTGCAAAAACTTTTTGAGGGCATAAAAACCCTGCTGATGGGTCAAGCCTTATGCAAGCACACCAAATAATTTAGTAATAAATTCTAGTTAACCGACAATGTCGCCTTATTCCACTCTCTAACTGTCATCAGCAAGTCCTCAAACGAAGTTAATCCTACATCAACGCCAACAGCATTACCTTGTATATTTGGTGAAGTTTGTTTCTCTCAAACTTTCAGTTTTAAGTAGAGCAAACCTGCAATTGGGTTAGTGGCACTGGATAAGCACAAATATCTAGCATTGCCTCCTCACCTTGAATACTGGTAATTAAAAACGGCTGCCAGTTTGTAAGATGGGCAGGACAATTCATCCAGTAAACTTTATCTCCTACTTGCGGTGTGAGTGCTAATTGTTCTAAGTGTTGGTTTTTCAGTTGGTTAATACGGCACTTTTCTTCAGGATTTAGGAATTCCCAAGCCGCGCTCTTTAATTCTTGGGGACACTTTTGTGTAATACGAACAACTTCTGACCAAGTAGCCGCTTGTTTTACCATTTGGGCTATTTGGGTAGAAGTCAGTGGATTTTCTTCTAGTGGTACAGATGCGCCAGTTACTTCTTCAACTGAAGTGTCTGACTGTTTCACCACATAATTAGACTTCAGTTCGCTTATGGAGTTAGTTCCAGAGTTAAATTCTGGCTCAGGTATTACCTTAAGCCTCAGCTTATCATCAACAGCCAAAATGTTATCTCTCGAACTGGAATCATCGTCCCTAACGGCGGTGACACTTGTGCAATCGCATTCAATCAGTTGTTGCTTATCCAACACATCAGTATTTTTCTCTTCTGCTGTTGAATGTTCCTGTGCCTGAAATTCACTAAGATTATTTGAATTGGTGGGTTTTTCAATATGTTCTGACCAACGATTCCCTTCCTCGTCTGTTCCTACCGGATCTATTTGGTCGCTGTTCATCTCAGGAGTTAGACTTTGGTGGAGTTGGGATTCCAAAGCGGATGCATCATCAACCAATACCAGCCGCCCGTGCTGGTATGCCTGCCTTAGTGAAATCGCTTCTGCCACGATTTGCTGTGCCGTCAATCCCTCAGAATCCATCATCTGCTGTAAGGTGACACCAGTGCGCTCATGTTCCTCGTGGATAGGTGGGATTTGACAGTAGCGTCCACCATTCTTTGTTCGTCGCCAAATACTGAGTTTCTCAAGCTTTGGCTGTCTCGGTTTGCGCTGCTGCTTTATGAGTTCTCTAACCGCCTGTTGGCTAACTTTTCCAGAGTCGTGCAATTGGTCAATAACAGGCTGATACTTCTTACTGTTCTTTGCCAGCAGGAATATGGTATCTGGCTCGATTTGCGCTAAATCTTGGGGCGAGAAACAGCCAAATGCAGCAGCCACTTTCAGATATTTCTTGTCTTCATCCTGCCAGCCGTGGTCAGATAGCAGCTTTTTGTACTCTGTGCGCGACCGCTTTTGTTTCTCACTAGCCAGAGCTAATGCGTGACGTAGGATAGTGTCAGTGGCATGGGGGAGCGATTGAAAAGAGAAATTTACCTCTGGGGCGATCGCTTCGGCTTGGGTTGAAATGTATTTCTCAAATTCCTGTTGGGCGATTGCTTGCTCATCAGTTGCGATCGCTCCTTGCAGTTGTGTCATCATGGTGTTTAACTCCCATTTTTTGGGGTATATCAGAGAAAGCGGTCGCAAGTTCTTGGCGGAATGGGCAATCGCCTCATCTATTTGAGTCAACGCGAATAATTCAGGCTGCTTGTTTGTCCCAAGCTTTTGATGCTTGGGAGATAGCAGCCAAGGCATAGCCCAAGGTGTGCTTGTGAATTGTGGGCATTTTGCGAAACGACATATCTTGACCCCAGTCTTGGACTGACTTGGTGCCGATATGTAAGACTTGCGTGAGGGTTTTGACACAAGTTGTCCGAAAATTGGCGTGGGAGACAGTTTGCAGGACTTGCTGTTCAGTTAACCCTTCAAGGAGTATTTTTTCTAGAAAGGTTTGAGCATCTACTTGCGGTGCGTTGTATTCTCCTCTCAAGATGCTTTTTAGCTGGTTTGGTACGATTTCGGCAGCGTGAATGTAAGCAAGTGAAACTTTGCAGTAGTTGGGCATTCCGTCAAAGTTGAGATCACTTCCCCACTTGCGAACTGTTGGTCTTTGTACATCGAAGACTGCACATAGTACAGTGATACATTTTTTGCGGTATTGAGAATCTGTCTCTTCCTCCAGCAGTTCTTCAGGAGTCAGTTCGGCGATACCAAAGCAATAGCGTAGGAATTGCCTTGGTTCTAAGCCTTCTTTGGGTAGACTTTGTAGGATTTCGCAGTTTTTCATCTTCGCTTATTTGTGGAAGCTGTGGAAGTTTTTTACCGATAGTGATATGGTACGAATAGTAATGAACAGTGTCAACAGGTAATGCACTTAAGTGACAAATATTTAGAAGAGAGCAAAAATAATGAACTATAACCAGTCTTTATGTCATGACGTGCCTACAAAAAAACCTAGAACGACAATTTATCTTGACCCTGAACTGATGCAAGCTCTTGAGGAACGAGCTAAAGAGGAAAAGCGGACAGTCAGCAATTTATGCAATTTATTAATTGAGCAAGCGATGAATGAGTGGTTAAAGCACAGAGGGAAGGAATCATGAGAAACCCAGGACAAGCCAGAAGACATCGAATTGGCGTAACGGAGTAGTCCACGTTTTACAGATTAATAGGGTTGTATGGGGTATTCTCAAGCTGAGTTGCCCATATAATTTACAAATCGTATATTTATGACGGTATAATTTCGCTTTGCTGAATGTATTTATTATTTAACAAGCTTTAACTTTACACTCCCCCAACTACGAGGTGCGCTCTATTAGATATCTTCACCTCTCAGGGCTTTGTGACACATTAAAAATTAGAAATCACCACATATGAGCTAACGCAGTTAGATAAGAAATAACTGGTTAGCCGTATGAGTTTAACTTCAGAATTAAAGAATAAAGAATCACCCATTAGAAAGTGGTTTGATGATAGGTATAATACAGCAGTAGCAAAAATTATCACAACCCACAATCAGTTACTATCCCAACAGGAAATAATTCAACCAGTAGAGGGAACAGACTTCCCACTAACAGGAAATGCTCTCAGCAAGGCACTCAGCAAATACTTGGGACTCATTTACAACCAGAAAAACTGGTATCAAGGGTGTACACCACTAACAGGCGCACAATTCTTAAAAGTTGAATATGCGTTCGACTACTGCATTACAGAGTCTAAATCCCTCGAAGAAGAAGCACTCAAATGCATGATACTTAGTGCCTTAGAAAATTATGTTCGTACTAGAAAAATCCACGAAATAATTCAACCATTTCTCCAAGGAGAAAACTACCTAAATCTAGAGGCTGAATATTTCAGAAAGTGGTTACCTACTATCCAAGATACAGCCCAAATAATTGGCATATTACCCCGCACTTGGGAAACAGTTAAAAGTCAAATAATCCCCGGTAAAATCATCTGCAATGGTTCGTTTCCACTAAGTGGATTTATTGGCGGCGCGGATTATCAAGTCTTAGTAGGAAATACCCTAATTGATATTAGAACAACTGCAAAGCGCCGTCCATTCACTCTAGATAATTTCTACCAACAAATTAGTTACTGTCTACTGGATAGTAATAATACCTACAAAATTAACCAACTTGTATGGTTTTACAGCCGCCAGGAGTCTGCGTTTTGCTATCCAATTAGTAAGCTATTTCACAATCTTAAAGCCACGAGAGAAGAGTTTAAAAAGATGATACTCGCTAATTATGGATATGACAGCAAGCTCAATAGTATCGATAACAAACTTTCTCTTAATCCCAATTTGAAACTGTATCTGGAACCCTAACAACTCTATGAGCGATATACCTCAACAGAAATTTAACATCGGGATGTTAGTTAATTACACCAAAGAAACAGGATGTATCCTCCCAGGTGGAAAAGCTGAAATTATAGTAATGAAATATGACACCGATGTCAAAATCTGTATTTATCATATCCAAAATGAACATATCGGAAAAGTCAAAGCTCACACAGTCGGCGAAATTTGGATTCAGTTAGTTGAACCAAATAGCGAAATCGAATGTATAAAATATGCAGTTGCAGCCCACGATAAAGAATATTGGGTAGTAGTTTCAAATGAAGATGAGAAATGGATTCCCTTCAGAGAATTCATGGCAAAAAATTCTGTATCAGGGCACGGGTTTACACCAGGATATGACACATTTTATATCAAAAACCATATCCAAAGCTGGAAACAAATTCTCGAAAAGGAAAACCAAGTATGAACATTCAAGATTTTCAACTAACACCCAGCTACAGCATTTACCATGATGGGATGCAGTACTGCTGTCAGATACATTTTGATGACCAGTCAGATAGCGAACCAGAGGAATTATTCGCAGATTCTGAAGAAGAACTAGCACGCAAAGTTAGCGAGTGCTGGAAGAAATACTTCAAGAAACAAATGGAATTTCATCGCTGCTAAATAAATATCTAAGCAGAATTATGAAACTAGGTTTTTATGCGGTTTTGGGAAAAAGAGATTATCTTAATTTAAATAACAAAAAAGTTGGGATTTGGGAGTTAACTGAATACCAGCCAACTGGATGGTTATGTTCGCTCTTCATAAAACCAGAAGTCATACCGCAAAACTGCCCAATCATTCATGACTGCGGTGCATTTGGCTACCGCGATCAAGACTACCCCACCATCAACAGTCAATATGTTGACGCGCAATGGGCAGCCAACCGATATCGAGAGCGCAGCCGTGAGGGGGATACTGTAGTAGCCCCCGACAACCTACTTTTGGGAAATATTAACTGGCGACGGCAATATAATCTAGAACAGGCACAAATTTTCATCCGGATAGCCCAAGAAAAACTGCCCGACAGAAAACCCCTCGCTACCATTCACGGACTGTCAATTCAAGAGAAAATTGAATATGGGATCAAACTTTATCAACTGGGATACAAACGCCTGGGGATAGGCGGGTTGGCACAGCAAGCCAGTCATTATTCAACCAACCTATACATTATCAAAGCCATCATTCAAGCAATACACTCATTCGAGAAAACCGTCCACTTTCATGTTTTTGGCTTATGCTCCCCGCAATATGCCAAAGCCTTTTTTGAAATGGGTATTAGCTTCGATGGTTCAACCCACGCCAGAGAAACCTTCAGCAGCAATACGCTCCTGTTTAATAATGGAGAAAATCTGCTCAGATATCCAATCCACCAAGCACCTAAATGCAGTTGTCGAGTGTGTGCGATTGCCTCTGGCACTGCAAAGAGCGCAATCGCCTTCGACGGGGCTTTGCCCATCGCCCAAGGGGCGGTTCCCTTTGGGAACATCGCGCAGCGTCTCGGAACGAGAATCGCGCGAAAACACAACATCAACTCCCAGTTAATAGAAAACCGCACTTCGAGCATCATTAGACTGGCGCACAATCTCAACTCTCTACTAAGAACTTACCACCATATCAAAAAACCAGAAACTCTTTATCTCGTCGCCGGGTGTGGTAAACAAAGCAAGCAGAGAACCGCCGCCAAGGATGTTTATTGTTCTCACCATTTCCAAGTTTGTCGTCAATACGCAGAAGCCCAAGGTAAGTGGTACATCCTGTCGCCCCTGCATAAGGTACTAAAACCAGAACAAGTAATTTCGCCCTATGACAAATCTCCCAACTCCTTATCCCTAAAAGAACGCCAGCTGTGGGCACAGCAAGTAGCATCCCATATCATGGAGACAACCAATCCCAATGTAGAAATTATCTTCCTTACTGGCAAATTGTACCGACAGCAAGTAATTCCCATCCTACAAACACACAATTACACCACCAGAACTCCGATGGAAGGTTTAGGTATTGGTCAACAAATCAAATGGTTATTAAACCAATTGTCAACACCCAAACAACTCGCTCTCAAGCTATAAAATGATAAGCGTGCTGGTTCTTGTTTAAATCAAGAACCAGTACGCCGATACTTCTATTAAGAAGATTGTCCTCTAGTTAACCACATTTTTATAAAAGCTAAATCTTTAAATAAATATTACTAAATATGCGTAGTCCAACTATTGACATTGGAGAAAAGTTTGGTTATTGGCAAGTCATTGAAAATCAAGGAAAAGAAATACTATGCCAGTGTACAGCATGTGGAACAAGAAGAGAAGTATTTAAGTTTAATCTTCTTAACGGCAAAACAAAAAGCTGTGGTTGCATTAAAAAAGGAAATCTTTTAGAAATAGGACAAGCCTTCGGCAAGTTAACAGTAATTGATAACCAAGAGATACAACAAGCAGGTAGATTTGTAAAAGTTCTAGTACTTTGTAGCTGCGGAACTGAGAAATATGTCTATAAGCATAGCTTAATTGCTGGTAATACCCTAAGCTGTGGCTGTGCAAGAAAGAAACCAATCAAAATAACAAGCGAAAACCCAAGAGAATACCACTCATGGAACTATATAAAACAAGTTTGTTATAATAAAAAACACCCCTTTTATAAAAAACATGGCGGTTGTGGAATCGAAGTACATCCAAATTGGAAAGATAATTTTAACCAATTCTTTTTAGATATGGGGACTGCTCCCAATAATACAATTATCGCCCGTATCGATACTACTGGGAATTATGCACCTGGCAATTGTTTTTGGAGCAACCGCAAAAAATTTTGGCAAGAACTTGAACGAGCAGAAATAAACGAGTTTATTAGAAGCTATTATACTAGCATCGGTCAGGGTAAAAAAGCAAAGATATCTGAATCAAAGATTCAGCTAATACTACAAGAACACATGAACGGAGAAGCTAATATAAATAATATTGCTCGCAAATTTCAAATCTCTCCAAACGATGTAATAAATATCATATTCGGATTTGGTATGTAGCAAACATCACTTTATATTTACATACTAATAAAAGAAAGTTAAAAGCACACTGAGGAGAAATGTCAGCCAAAGACCTATTTCATGCTGCTGTCAAACAAGCACTACTCAAGGAAGAGTCAGGGTTCTCTAGTTGAGTGCCAACCTCATGTCTCAAGACAAGGGGCTTGGTGGTTAACTCCACCTGACCAGACTATCCGTTTAGGGCAAGTGTTAAAGTTCCTACTCCGGGATGCTCGCTAGTCCCGTGATCCTAGAACCGAACGATTAAACAGGCTTACGGAGAATAAACCAGTGTCGTTTGGATAGTTACCGACCCTAAACAATGTCGAAGCACACATTACCATACACGAGTTGCAGCAATGCAAAACTACGTTTTCGTTATTGACACTAACAAACAACCCCTAAACCCGGTTACACCAAGACGTGCAAGGAAGTTACTGACTAAGGGTAAAGCTGCTGTGTTTAGACGATACCCATTTTGTATTATCCTAAAACACGCGGTTAAAAACCCAAGTCCACAACCACTAACTATCAAGTTAGATCTGGGAAGTAAAACTACAGGCATCGCGCTTTTAGACAACGAGTCAGTTATTTGGTGTGCTGAATTAGAGCACCGAGGTTATCAAATTGAAGAGTCGCTCTCGTCCAGAAACGCATTACGGCGAGGACGACGTAACCGCAAAACTCGTTACCGCGAACCGCAAAAGCATGAATGGTTTAGAAAACGTAACAAAAAACCCGTTCCTAAACATCGTCGAGATGATGGTTAGCCCCATCATTAATGCATCGTGTGTTGACTATCCAAACTTGGGTTAAGCGTCTTTGTCGCTATGCTCCCGTCACCAACGTCGTGATGGAGTTAGTGAAGTTCGACACCCAGAAGATGCAGAATCCAGAGATTGATGGTGTTGAGTATCAGCGAGGAGAGTTAGCAGGCTACGAAGTAAGGCAATACCTTTTAGAGAAATGGCAACGCAAATGTGCTTACTGCGATAAACAAGATATCCCATTGCAAATCGAGCACATTCACCCACGCGCCAAAGGTGGTAGCGACCGGGTATCCAACCTCACCCTCAGTTGTGAAAGGTGCAACTTGAAAAAGGGAACTAAGTCAGTTGACGAGTTTCTCAAAAAGGATCGTACTCGGTTGGAGAAAACTATCCCTCTTCTAAGAAACCGTATTTGCTGAGGGTTTAGGAAGAAGCTCAAAACCAAAAGCCTGAGCTTTTTTATGGAGGTTATTGACCATTCGCTCTCGGTAACACTGCTCATAATAATCCATACCAGGATCGGTATAATCTCCTCCTGTCGTCCAAAGTTTGTAAAAAATCCGCGCAATTTTATGAGCGGTAGCAGTAATGGCTTTAGGAGCGCCAAGTCGAGAACGTAAGCGACGATAAAATGCACCTAATGCGGAATGGCTCTTGCCTGCTGTTTGTGCGGCTATGCGGAAAGCATTGGCGGCACGATTAACAACCGGACGAGTCTGAGAACTTTTAACTTTACCACCAGTGATGCGATTACCAGGACAAAGACCAAGCCAGGAAATAAAGTGCTTAACTGTAGGAAATCGAGTGGGGTCTAAACCAACCTCAGACAGGATAATTTGTACTGTTAGGACACCAAGACCCTCAATACGAGTAAAATCTACGCCACTCATGCGGTAAAGATGAGTACGTAAATCAAAAGCAGGTTCATTACCTTGAGGTTTATGGCGAGGGTGTTTAGGTTGAACAAGGGGAGATTCGGAAATATCAACCTTGTCGTTAAATTGACTCAGGCACTCCTCAATTTGACGGTCGCAGGCAGCAATTTGAGTTTGATAGACATCATACAGTTGTAACTCTTGTTGCAAGACAAACAAATGTTCTTGACGGTAATCACCATTGAGCGCTGCTGCAATTTCAGCTTCACTACGTTTGACACGGTGATGTTTTTTGGCTGCAAGTACTTGTGGGTCACGTTCCCCAGAGACAATCGCTCGTATAATTGCCATGCCCGTAGTGCCTGTAATATCGCTGACTGCTTGATGCAGTTGTATGTTCATTTGAGTTAAAGCTTTCTGCATCCGTTGAATATGTACACTGGCGCTTCTGATGAGACTATCACGTTGACGGATGTAGCTACGCAAAACACAGATTTCGTCTTCCGGACGAAAAGAACCTGACAATAATCCGTAGCTGTGTAGCTGTTGTAGCCATTGACAGTCTAAAACATCTGTTTTACGACCAGGCAAAGTTTTGACGTGGTGGGCATTAACAAGTTTGACCTCAAACCCACGAGTCTCCAAAATTTGAAACAGTGGAATCCAGTACACACCCGTTGACTCCATTGCCACAGTCTCAATCCCACATTCAGTTAACCAATCAGCGATAGCATACAAATCAGCCGTGTAACAACCAAAACGTCTGACACATTCGCTGGCACGTCCTGATGGTACACATACCCAATGATTTTGGGCACCAATATCAATACCAGCAGCATTCAGATGAATCGGATCTAGCTTAGATGCTCCATTAGGAGATTGCCGTTTTTTCTTCATTTTGCTTCTCCTACTCTCAAATATTCTCAAAATTGAGAGTGTGCCCTGACCCAGGTTGACGGAATCATACAGTCTTCTAAACGGGATAGCGTCAAGGGCGCTTCACCAATGCCATCATCGTCACAACCTAGAACCACGCTTTTGTACGGGCGAATATACTCCATTGAGGGAACGGTCTTAACTGTCAAGACACAATGTAAGTATAAGCTTTTTTTCGTAGCTTGAATTTGGTTTCTTTCATCCATTACGGACACAGCACCGTCCGTCAACCGCTTTTGTCACTTTCCGGAAGGGCGATTCCTAGAAGCCTTATGAGGCAATCAATACAAGCTATACTATTAGAAAAAAATGGGTCTTGTATTTGTTATTAGAAAATAATAGTGCAATCGCTTGCTATACAAAAGCTTTGGAATTCAGAAATGGCAAATCTTTTCGGAGAGTGACAGAAGAGGGGTAATGAGGGAGACCGCTAGATTTGACCTTACATTTCAGTAAAGAAAGTAACTAAAGCTACAAAATGCGATGTTTGAGCCAAAACGATAGAAGTGGTAATGCCACTCGATACCCGGCTTTGGCTCCATAAATTAATCCTTTCTGTTCCAATCCTGTAAGAGCACCTTGAAAACCACCACCTCGTGAAAATTGGTGTTTCTGAAGATAGGGACGTGAATGAGGGCTATCGGTAGGATCGATCGCTAAACTTTCCAGTACCCGTGCCTGAATGGGAGGCAGCAGTAAAAGCAGAGATTCAAAGGTAACAGACAGATCTTCAACCAATCGTAACGTGCTGCAATGTACGTGATGAAGTTGGATGACTTTTGGGGAGGATTGGGACGCAAAACTGGTTTGTTCATCCTGATAGAAGCAACGATGGTCGCTCCAAATTCGCCGCGCCAGGGCGATGGCATCTCCAACATGTCCTTGTGAATAGTCCAAAAACAGTTTCAAGGCATCCACTTCAAACTTTAGGTCTGCTGCTGCCATTGTTTCAACAACCCAGGTTTCAATTTCTTGGTGTTGCACTGGGAGCAAACAGACAAGTTGAATCGAGCTCTCTTCCACCCATTCTTCTGGAGTTGTTGCCAGAACAACGTAGCTGACCCGGTTTTGCCGTTGAATTTCTTGTCGTAAATACGATTCCCATCGACCTGCCCGATCCCAGGAGCGAATATGAGGAAAATTCTGAAAGACAAACACTACCCGACAGCTTAACTGTTCTGCCATCACCTGAGGTAAATTTAATAAGGCTTGCAGAATCAGCCATTCATCATTTGGAGGAACCTGCCAAACCAAGCGGGTTTGATGTACGGTTGGTTTCTCTAATTGCAAGGGATAGCCACAAGCCCACTGCTGAATAAAAGTTCGTTCTTCCGATGTGCCAAAGATCTGCACAATCCCTGAAGCCATCAACTCTAAAAAGCGAGAAGAGGTAGTGGCTCGCAAGCAGTCGATCTCCAAAATCCTGGCTCCAATTTGCTGTGCGGCATAGCGAATCAACGCTCGCCGTCCACTTCCCGTCACGCCTGTGAGCATCAAATCTTGGTCAGCCGCCAAAATTTTACAGATTTGCTCTAGCTCAGGCTGTCTGCCAATCAACCTTTGTGGCTTAAAAGCATCGTTCATCATTGTCAACCAATCCTCCTCACTTTGAGCCAACCTGAACTGAAAAACTATCTACTTTTCTCTAACAACACCAGAAGAATTTTCGATGTACAACTGCTTGTACTATTTTCTAGTGCAATGTCATTATATAAGAACTATTTTTTAGTGCAATTCATTTTACCCATGTCTGCTAACCTATCGCATCCTCAAGTTTCTCAACCGTTTGAGAACCGCGCCTGGCATACTATTGAGGCGGAAAAAACTCTTTGGCTGCTCAAGAGCGATCGCACGCATGGTTTAACTCAGGAACAGATTGACCAGAATTTACAGCACTACGGTACAAACGAACTGGTCGAAACGAGTGGGCGATCGCCGCTCTCCATTTTCTGGGATCAGTTTAAAAACATCATGTTGCTAATGTTGATCGCCGTGGCAATTATTTCGACGGTTCTGGATGTGCGTGAATCTTTGGTAAAGGGACAGTTCATTTTTCCCAAAGATGCGGTGGCAATTTTTGCGGTGGTGTTGCTGAATGGATTACTGGGCTACCTTCAGGAGAGTGGAGCCGAAAAAGCACTGGCAGCCTTGAAAAACATGGCATCATCCAAAGTGCGGGCGATCCGCGAAGGTAAACTAGTGGAGGTGGAATCTAAAGAACTGGTTCCTGGCGATATTATGCTGCTGGAAGCGGGAGTTAAGGTTGCAGCAGATGGGCGCATCCTAGAAGCAGCGAACTTACAGGTGCGAGAAGCAGCCCTCACCGGAGAGGCACACGCAGTTGAAAAACAAGCCAATGCCATCCTCAAAGAGGATGCGCCTCTGGGAGATCGCATCAATTTAGTGTTTTCTGGAACAGAGGTGGTGCAGGGACGAGCAACGGTGTTAGTCACAAACACTGGGATGCAAACCGAATTGGGCAAGATTGCAACCGCGCTGCAATCCGTCGAGACAGAGCCAACGCCTTTGCAAAAACGCATGACCCAGCTGGGCAATACGCTGGTCACAGGATCGTTGATTATAGTAGCGATTGTGATTCTGGGGGGGACATTGTTCAACCCCTCGCTGTTTGAGGAACTGGTCAAAGTCTCTCTCAGTATGGCGGTTGCGGTTGTGCCAGAAGGCTTACCCGCCGTTATTACCGTTACCCTGGCATTAGGCACTCAACGCATGGTGAAGCGGAATGCCCTGATCCGAAAACTGCCTGCGGTGGAAACCCTCGGTTCTGTCACGACTATCTGCTCGGATAAAACCGGAACTCTAACCCAGAACAAGATGGTGGTGCAGGCAGTGCATACCGCTAGCTACGCCATTCGTGTAACAGGCGAGGGATACAGCCCTGAAGGTGTGTTTTATCACGAGGTCAATGCCAGAGCAGAGCAAGAAATTTTATTGGAGGCAGAGCCAGAATTGCGATCGCTGCTTCTGGCGTGCGTGCTTTGTAATGATGCCGTGTTGCATAAGGAGAATGGCGACTGGGCAATATTAGGCGATCCGACCGAAGGAGCATTACTGGCAGTTGCCGGGAAAGGAGGGTTTCGCAAAGACCAAGAGGAGCAAGCGTTCTCGCGTATTGCTGAGTTTCCCTTTTCATCCGAACGCAAAAGGATGAGCGTTGTCGTGCAGGATACGTCCAACAAACTGGGAGAGAATCTGTCGATCGTGTTTACCAAAGGCTCGCCCGAACTCGTTCTGGAACGCTGCACCCACATTCAGCAGGGCGATCGGCCTCAACTTATGACAGCACAACAACGGCAACAGATTTTAGAGCAGAATAATCAGCTCGCTAGCCAAGGGTTACGGGTCTTAGGTTTTGCTAGTAAGAACCTGACAAAATTATCAGACCGCGATTTTGAGGATACGGCTGAAACTAACTTGACTTGGTTGGGATTGGTGGGAATGCTGGATGCCCCCCGTCCCGAAGTGCGCGATGCGGTGGCAAAATGCCGTAACGCAGGCATTCGTCCGGTGATGATTACAGGCGATCACCAGTTAACCGCACAGGCGATCGCACAAGACTTGGGCATTGCAAAAGTAGGCGATCACTGCTTGACTGGGCAGGAACTCCAGAAGCTCACCCAGCGAGAACTGGAAGCACAAGTGCAACAAGTTAGCGTGTATGCTCGCGTCACACCAGAGCATAAGTTACGAATTGTCCAAGCTCTCCAGCACCAAGGACATGTCGTTGCTATGACTGGGGATGGAGTTAATGATGCTCCAGCCTTGAAACAAGCAGATATTGGTGTGGCAATGGGTATTACCGGCACGGATGTCAGTAAAGAAGCTAGCGACATGGTGCTACTGGATGACAACTTTACCACAATCGTCTCGGCAGTTGAAGAAGGTCGAGTTGTTTACATCAACATTCGTCGCTTTATTCGCTACATCCTTGGCAGCAACATCGGTGAGGTATTGACGATCGCAGCTGCTCCATTGTTGGGGTTGGGTAACGTACCGTTGTCTCCTCTGCAAATTCTCTGGATGAACTTGGTAACTGATGGACTTCCTGCTTTAGCACTGGCAGTAGAACCCGGTAGACCAATCGTCATGCAACAACCTCCTAAAGACCCAAAAGAGAGCATTTTTGCCAGAGGCTTAGGCTCTTACATGGTGCGGATTGGCATTATTTTGGCAGTGATAACTATCTTGATGATGGTCTGGGCATACGGCTACACTGCTCAGGTACAAAGTGAATTGTTAGTGAGCGATCGCTGGCAGACTATGGTGTTTACTACGCTTTGTTTAGCACAAATGGGACACGCACTGGCTATCCGTTCCAACACGCGGTTAATGTTAGAGGTGAATCCCTTCTCAAATCCCTACGTTGTCCTATCCGTTGGCGTCACCAGTATCCTGCAACTGATGCTTATTTATGTTGAACCATTCCGTTCCTTCTTCAATACTCATTACCTGAGTGGATTAGAGCTATTGGTTTGTATTGGATTTAGTTCTCTAGTATTTGTCTGGATTGAAGCAGAAAAGCTATTTATCCGATGGTATGCCTCTCGTAAATACTCCAAAATATGAACAAAACAGCTTCACCTTTGGGTGTTCAAACTTACTCCCAAGGTAAAATCACAATTGACCTGGAACCATGCATCTATGAGCAATTACAGAAACAATCTGTCAGCCCTTCTGAATTCATCTGCAGGTTAGTTCATTTCATCGCTACGCTAGAAAACAATAAAGAGAAATACAATATCAATCCTTACACCGAGAAATTCCATAGAGGGATCTACATCTTAGGTTGCCATGATTCTAAATTAGGAGTGTTTCCTGATTCAAATCTGGCATTGAAATGTTCGGAAGATCGCCCTTGTGCAGAAAATCCCAGAAAACAATTTTTTAGAAGCATACAATTAGCCTGGGAATTTGAAACCAAGTTAAACGAGCAAGAGAAAGTGCTACTTCAGATTTGTCCCGCTTACTTGCATTTCCAAACTTGCGTCAGGAGTGCCTTATTTAAACGAGTACTTTTTATGCCAAAAATTGAGGGTATTCCGTTGGGGAAAACAGAAACTGGATTTAGTCCTGAATTCTGCCAGACATTCAACATACCTGATTTTCCGGAAATCCTTCGCAAATTCAGGTTCTCCTTGCATTGTTTCCTCGATCCCGAACAAAAGCGTCAACTGCTCAAAATTCAGACTACATACTTATTTCAACGTTTGTTTCAAAGAGGAATTAAAATTTTTAGCTTGAATCAGAAAAACATTCTAGCCACATTAAATATTAGTGGCAACTCTGTTCGATACGTCATTATCGATCCGATCGCAGATTATTATTTACCAATTTCTCCTGTCTATAATGTCTTGACTTCTCAACTATGCAAGTTTAAATAACTTTACTCTTGGAGCACAGACGTAATGTTGTAAAAGTGATAGCTTACTGTAACCCTCTTCTGTCACTTTCCGAGTATTCTAAATATAAAGAATCAAAAGAAAAAACTCTGGAAGGTAAGCAGGGTAATCCGCCCTTTGAATTTTGGTGGATAATTACAGCCGATCCGCTCATAATAAAGATTGAAGGTGTGAAGTTTCAGATTGACTTAGCAGCAGAAAAGATATTAGGAGCACCAGAAAGCAGGGCGAAAAATCGCAGTTGAAGTAAAAAGTTTTCTCAATAGTTCGGCAATTACTGACTTTCACCTAGCTTTGGGACAATTTCTCAACTATCGGCTTGCCCTACAAATGAAAGAACCAGACCGGACGCTTTATTTAGCAGTACCTTTTGATACTTTTAAAACGTTCTTTCAAGAACTGTTTGTTCAAGAAGCGGTCACGCTTTATCAACTAAAGCTCGTTGTCTATGACCCAATTAAAGAGGAGGTTATCGAATGGAGAGAATAGAATACTACCGCCAATGCATCCGTAAGTTGCTAACTGAACAGGCATCTGTGGAAAATAGTAACCCAGATGTTGAGTGTCAGCTGATTTTTGATACAGAACATGACCATTATCAATTGTTGGATGTTGGTTGGGAAGGACTCAAGCGGGTATATAACTGTTTTATCCATTTGGATATTAAAGATGGCAAGATTTGGATTCAGCGCAATACAACTGAGCTAGATATTGCCCAAGCATTAGTAGAGATGGGGGTATCAAAGGAAAATATTGTCTTGGGATTGCATCCGCCTTACAAGCGTCCGTATACAGGGTATGGTGTGGCGTAGGGGAAATAGCGCTGTTTATAAGTAACAATAATTGTTAGAAAAAATCTGTATAAAACTTAAAGTTCAAAATCAGAATTCTTAGATGGAAATGCCTGATATTGCTGTTGACGCGCAGCAGCTATTTCAGCTGATGTATTATATTCAGTGGCCTTAGTCCCAAGTTTTAACTCTTCAGCAAGGGTCAAGCCATCACCATCAGCGTCACTCTCTAGTACTTGTGCTATCACACTCGCCGGAGCAATCTGCGCCAGCCTAGTCAAAGCCATCGCCACAAATTCGTTCGACGCATCACAACTGTCTAGAAAATTAACAAAGTTAGTAACATCTTGCTCCGTCATCTTTGCAGGATTTTTTATCCCTCCTTCAGAGAAAAAATCATTATATAGGGCAATCTCGTTCTCATTAAAATTTTCTTGTTTCGCCCGCTCAATTATCAGATTAACTTGAGAATTCGGTTGAGATTTCATCTAACCCTCCAGGAGACCCCCACCAAAACCGTACTCGGTTTGGTGGCGGGAGGAATAGAGGGGGAATTACGAAACGTTCCTTGAATGCCTTTGAGCGAATGCGAAAACAATGAGAGGAACAGTTGAACAATTCCCAATTTCTTGGGTTTAAATTGCATACGAATAACCATCTTTTGCATGAATACGTTTACAAAATTTGTGAGATATTCCTTGAATTAATTCGTTCTTGGTTGAAATATTGAAACTGCCTGATGAACGAATAGCCACTTTTCCAACATAATTACCCACTTTTTTACCAGTAGTAACAATTGCCTTAACAATGTCTCCAGTTTGAAACCCAAAATGTATTTTTTCCCTAGGTACGTGTCGATTTGGAAAACCGAACTTATCGGTTCTACACGACTGTCTACTACCATGACCATTAGCTGTGATCAACAATGGTTTAATACCTTTAATATTGAGAATTGGAGTTGATTTACCAACACAAGCCGCATCTAGCCAGTGAGTTTTTTGGAGCATTTGTTGACTGCGATTAAACTTGGTTAAACCGCCTGAACCTGTTTCTACTGGTAATCCATTGGCTTTCAAAACTTCTAACAATGCCCACCGAGTTGTATTAACGGCTGCCGCATCTGCCAATGGTTTTTTAGCCTGTTTTAATATTTTTTCTAATCTTGAAAGGTCTTTTTTAAGGAAATCTTTGATATCCTTAGTCCCCTTTTTGACATTACATTTTTCGCAACTCAGCGTCAGATTTGTGATTGAGTTAGAGCCTCCTTTCGCTCTTGGGTGAATGTGTTCTATTTGCAAAGGGACATCTTTAATCCCGCAATAAGCACATTCCCTGTTCCATTTTTCAAGTAAGTACTCACGAGTCTCAAAACCTTGTAGCGTACCCTGTTGATATTCGCTTCCTTGAATATCTGGATTCCGCATCAACTGCATATCAAAGCGTACTAGCTCTTGACTGATAGCCTCAATCGGTACGAGTTTACGCAGTTTCTCAACCCAGGTTTTGATATTCTCAACCCGACTTTGTAAGCTTGGCGCTAACCATCCCTTTGGACGGGTTCTGTTTAAAAATCTTGGCTCTCTGTAACGAGTTTTTCTAGTGCGTCTAGTACGTCTTAATTGTCTTCTAGACATTAAAGCGTCTCTAATTGCAAAGCCTCTATGCTTCAATTCGGCTGCAAATACAACTTCCCCAGTAGTATCGTTGACTAATGCAATCCCTGTTACTTTTGCACCAGGGTCAAACTTTAATCGCAGTGCTGTTACTAGTGATTTAGGACGTGATTCTTTGAGAATAATTGTGAACGGGAAACGCCTATAAACTGCTGCTTTTTTGTTCCTTAATAACTGTCTAGCTTGTGCTGAATGAATTGGGTTTAATGGTCTTTTTTCGGTATCTAGAACAAATACTTTGGACATAGTCCCTCCTTTCGGGTAATGTTAGCCTGGACAATGATTTAAAGGCTTTTTACGTCAACAACACTAGCTTCAACCCAATATGCTTGTTTAATTGTTGACCTTAGAGCTACAAACTGGCTGCGTATTCGTAGGTAAGATGACCTAAAAATCGTAGTGATTTAACACTCAGTCGGGTAAACTCTGGGCGATAATGCGCCCCCACTGTACCTGTACTCAGGTCAGTGGTGGGTAATTTACAACTACATATCCACATATTTAATCCAAATTAACCTATATATTCCAATCGTCAAGTTCATATTACGTTTCATCAAGAAATCACTTATTACTATAAAATAATCATAAAAAAACTATTGGTATTTGAAATACGAGGAATTAAAAGAATAATATTTATATCGGTAATCAAGCATCGAATGAACTGTAATCCCTAGTACTACAGGCTCATCTTTTTAACAAGCCGATGAGTGTTATATAATCGGTCATGTTGTTTACTGCGGCGTAGACAATCCCATTAGAATCGTCTGGGCAAGTCCCAGGCGATTTTGTCTATTAGCTACATATAAGATTTACTCAATGAAATCAACACCAGTATTTGCAAACAAGAGTCAAGATTAAACGGTAAAAGTAAAACCACCACCATCACTAACGCCTAGTTGTTAAAAACAGCAAGTAGGTAGTTTTTTATGAAAAATCGACCAGAGTGGTTACAACCAAGCAGCAGCATCTACTCCAAGCAGCATGGAATAATTCAAATTAGCACAATCATCGGTAACAACCTTTATTTCAGAAAAGGAAATATCAGCCAAATTATTTTCAATTGGGAAGAAGAGATAGAGCAAGGAAATCTTACTCCACTTCAAGACGCGCCATCCCTAAAAAGCCTAATTTATCAAGAGATAGCAACCGAACTAGAGGGTAGAAATAAACTTGCCTACTGCGATGTAATTCCCGAACAAGCAGCAAAGAGTCAACCGATACCAGAAAACATTCATTCAGCAGTCAATAATGCACTTATTCAATTAGGAATAAATGAATTATACTTGCACCAAATTCAAGCATGGTCAGCCTATAATCAATCATCAGATATCATTCTCGAAACTCCAACAAGTAGTGGAAAATCAATATCATTCCTACTTCCAGTTATTCACGAATGTCTCAAAGGCAATTCATGCATCATTTTCTTCAACCTTAAAGCCCTAGCATTTGACCAAGAGGAGAAAATAAAGGAGTTCATCAACCTCTTACCGGAATCTATTCGCCCTGCAATTCTCAATATTAATGGTGATACTCCAGCTCAAGAGCGTAAAAAACTCTATACACATAAACCCTCGATTATTTGTGTCACACCCGATGTTTGGAATCATGAACTTACCAACTACCAATTTGATAACTACAACTTCATTGAAACACTACGCAAAATTTCCATAATCGTAGTAGATGAAGCTCACTTCTACAGCGGAATCTTCGGTGCGAACTTTGCTCTACTCAACCGCCGCACCCAACTAATGATAGAAACAGCTGGAGGTAATTTAACTAAACTCAAGTATATTTACGCCTCAGCTACTATCAACAACAGTCAAGAAATAGCCCAAAAGATTTCCAATCGCAGAGAAAATATTACGGTAATTAACCAAAATGGTGCAAGAAAAGCTGAAACCACGTTTATCAGTCTTAAACCCCAGAACAGCATCCTGTACACTACAGCCCAAATAGCAGCTTTACTCGTTAGTAAAGATGTAGTAGGAATCTGCTTTTGCGACAGTCGGGAAATGGTCAAAGCCCTAACCCAAACTATCCGCAAAATATTAAGCGAAAATGGGTTGTCTCACCTCAAAAATACTATCTCTGCATTCTACGCCAATTTGAAAAACAACCAAAGGAGAAAAATAATTGCAGATATCAAATCCGGAGAAGTCAAATTCATTGTCTCAACTTCTGCCCTCGAAGCTGGGTTAGACCTGGGATGTATAGATGCTGTTCTCATTTGCGGGTATCCTGGTAGTATCTTATCCTTCCGCCAAAGGGCGGGTCGTGCTGGCAGAAAAGAAGAAGGACTGGTGGTATTTATCCCCTCCAGACAATCAATTTTGGACTCGTACTACTCGAAACATCCCGACCGACTATTAACCGATCCGCCGGAGGTCATCAACTTTAATCCGAATTTTGAAAATCTACTCACGTGCCATATCTTAGCCTGCTGTAAGGAATCACGCCCGACAATCAATCAAATTATCAAGCATTTCGGGCAATCAGGACTTGCGATCGCGAACCAACTCATAAATGAAAATAAGCTGGTATACAGCTTCAACAGCAAGCTAGCGTGTGCCCGCCATCTGGGTTACATACACGGCGATATCAAAATTAGGGGGAGTAGGAACAACAATATCAACTACATAAATACCTCAAACGGAGAGGAATTTGAACAAAGTGCAATCAACACTGCCTTAAGAGAGGTATACCCTGATGCAATTTATACAGCTCAAGATTTTGATGGCAACCCTGTTTGGTATAAATCATCAGAGTTAAAAATCAAAGAGGGACAAGCTTTCCTCAAGCCTATCGGACAAACCAACCTATTCACGCGCCCTCAAGCAGTCATTAAATTTGAGGAGGTTAAAACTACTAGCGAAGCAAAGTCAATCAAACTACCGAGGGGAGTGATAGAACTCACACCTAAAATATGTAAAATATCTGAGTCGGTAATTGGATACAAAATATACAATCGGGAATCAAGATGGACTTGTCCAAATCGAGATTGTAGAAACCACAATCAATCTCTAGCAAGCAAGTTAGAAAACTGTCTCATATGCAACAGTCAACTCGCAGAAAGAGACATAATCCAGCTAGTAGAAGAAGTGCCATACAAGGAAGCTTTTACTATTAGTTATTCTACAAGTTGTCTGCAAGTTAAAATCGACCTACAAGCAAAAAGTTTCTTCAAATCAAAACTAGACAAGTTTCGGTCAGAAATCAAGAATCAGAAGTACGTCTCCAGAGAGGAAAGAGAGTTATTTGAATACAACGAAACCGAGATTTGCATCCACAGCCTAGCACATCAACTTATGCTAGCATTACCACTAGTCGAACATGGAGCCAGCAGTAAGGATATCGACTTTATACTTCATGAAGAACCAACCCAACCTAACTCATTCGGCTACTTCTTTGATACAGTTGAAGGAGGAACCGGAATGTGCGATACGCTGTTTCAATATTTGGAAAAAGCTGTATCCAGGGCAAGATTCTTAGTGGAACATTGTCCATGTAAGCATGGATGTTCCAATTGTACTGTTATCTACAGATGTCCAGATGACAATACAGCCATCTCCAAACAAGTTGGATTATCTATACTCCAAGATTTAATCCAAGAACAGGTACAAACTCTCTAAAAAACCGTCCTGCCTTATTTATAAGGTGGGACTAGTGATAATAAATGTAATACTAACCAACATAAATCAAACCACTACTAGTAACTAACGTTGACTAAAACTAAAAGTATTTTGGTTAGTATTATGTACGTAGAATTAGTTCCTGACTGCGAGCAATCTCCTCAAAAATTCCAAATTGTTCATGCGCCAACATATTTACTTTTAGAGACAAATTATCAGTTAGGCGATTATATTCCTGCATCAGAAGTTTATCTAATAACCCAAGTTGCGGGTTATCTGAGTTCGAGCGCTTCGCAGTCTGAGATTAATGCGATCGCCAATGCCAATTTAGCGGTTGCGCAGAGCGCAACCGTCACTCAGAGTTAGTTCCAATGAAG
>JAHHIB010000131.1 GCA_019359075.1 Kalymmatonema hyalinum WJT4-NPBG1 | reverse complement strand
AATTGGTATGAATTGCAAAGAAATTTATTCACTTTCGTTGTGCGTGAGTACATTGTGGACAATCTCACCAAGACTTGTGCTGCCTAGTACACATGGATGATGTTTTTTGTCAATGCGTAAGTCCTATTAATAATAATTTTGTTACATTTTTTCGGGAAAATAACACAAGGTGCACAAACTAGTCATTTTTGACACTCTACTCGCTTTTGTGTTGTTCCTCTTGCACGTAATTGCTAATACACTATTTCATCTCAGGACAGCCTTATTTGATTCATGCGAGTATTCTTTTCTAGAAGATTCTTGCCAAGTATAATTTATTTCTTAGTAGCATCTACACCATAAATGTTCTCTACAGCTAGCTGTGCAGTTCATCTCCAATCTTTCCTAAAACACTTTTTCCAAACAAAGGATAAGCCATGGTGCAGACTCTAACCGTTTCTGGGACAACTAACTACACAATTGGTGCTAATCCCAAAGCTATTGCCCCCAATTTAAGTATTACTGACCCTAATAATGGCAACCTAAATGGTGCATCGGTCATCATCACTTCTAACTTCAACCCTAGTGAAGACCGCCTCGCTATTGCCGGACAAACTGGTACTAGTGGCACTATCGAAAATCTTAACTGGAACTACAACACGACAACAGGGGTTTTATCCTTCACTGGTACGGCTACTAACGATGTTTACCAGAATGTGCTGCGCCAAGTCACTTACAACAATAGCAATAACACCCCCTTAGCAGCAGCGCGTGGCATTCAATTCGCCCTAGGTACTAACCTAGCAAATCCAGAAAACAACCACTTCTACGAGTTTGTCCCGGCTCAAGGTATTAGTTGGGGGGATGCTCAGCAGCAGGCTGCAACGCGTAACTACTTTGGACTCCAAGGTTACCTAACAACCATCACCTCTGGTGCAGAACAAAACTTCATCCAAGGCAAAGTCCAAGGAAACGGATGGTTAGGAGGTAGTGATGCGACGACTGAAGGAGACTGGCGTTGGCTGACAGGACCAGAGGCTGGAACTGCCTTTTGGAGTGGAAATGCAACTGGTAGTGCTGCTAATAACCAGTACAACAACTGGTTATCTACTGAGCCGAACAACCTTAACAACCAGGAAAACTACGTCCACGTCATTGCCAACCCCAACCTAGGTCAAGACGCACAAGGTAAATGGAACGACCTTGCCAATGTTGTGGAACCTGGAGACTTTGTGCCTCAAGGTTACCTTGTAGAGTACGGTGGCTTACAAGGCGACCCGACTTTACAAATTACTGGCAATGTCACGGTGACCTTGAATGCTACCTTGAATGCTGCAAATAATGCTTCTAAGTTTGATTTTACTGGCGACGGCAGACCAGACATCCTTTGGCGCAACTATAGCACAGATGAAACTGCCGTCTGGCAGATGAACGGTACCACTTTCCAGCAGTCGATCCTGTTACCTCCAACCCAAGATACTCGTTGGGAAATCGAAAATCAGGGAGACTTTACAGGTGATGGCAAAGCAGAAATCCTCTGGCGTAACTACTCTACTGCTGAAACTGCCATCTGGCAATTGAATGGTACTAGCTTACAACAATCAACCTTGCTGACCGCAGTCCCAGATACTGCTTGGAGAATCGAGGGGGTGTCAGACTTTACGGGTGATGGTAACGCCGACATTCTCTGGCGGAACAATCGTACTGGTGAGAATGGTATCTGGGAGATGAACGGTACTACCTTACAACAATCAACTTTGCTCACGCCAATTGAAGATACTGCTTGGCAAATCAAAGGTGTAGCAGACTTTACAGGTGATGGCAAAGACGAACTTCTCTGGCGGAATAACCGTACTGGTGAGAATGCCATTTGGTTGTTGAACGGTACGACTCTACAAGAGTCAATCTCGCTCACCCCACTTGCAGTAGATACTGGTTGGGATATTGCGGGTGAAGCAGACTTTACAGGTGATGGCAATGTTGACATCGTCTGGCGGAACAATCGTACGGGTGAGAATGCTGTCTGGCAGATGAATGGTACCACCTTTCAACAGTCTATTTCGCTCACCCCAGTTCCTGATACTGGTTGGCAAATCAAAGGGCTGGGAGACTTTACCGATGATGGTAAAGTTGACATCCTCTGGCGCAACGGCAGTGGCAATGGTACTGACGATACTGCTATTTGGCGACTGAATGGTACGAATTTAGAAGAGTCTATTCTACTCCCCAAAACTGGTAGTACTGCCTGGGAAGTCAACTTCCCGTCCTCCTTTGCGGTAGCAGCATAAGTTGCATAAGAGTAGACTTCTTACACAAGTCGGGAAAAGGGCAAAGAGCAAGTCGGAGAACGCGGAGACTGTGAATTCATTGTGTTATTTCATATGCTCACAGGCTTGGTAAGGGACTTCCAATTAAAAAAATCTCCAATTTGTAGTACTCTCCAAAACAATGGTGGGTTAGGGCGCAATGCAAGTCCTGTATGTAAAACCTCAATTGTCGTGCGCCGGAAGCCCCCTACATAATGGATAATTTATTTTTTGGTACTCCCTAAGTAAAACTACATTTACCCACTCGGTGGGTTTTTTCTTTTTTCACTCATTCTTAAGACAGATTTTTTGATAAATAACCCTGTGTGGACAAATTAGTCATTTTTGAGACAATACAGTTCAGATCAGGTGTTTTCTGCTTGTACAACTTATATAAAGGTGTTATAAAGGTCTTTCAAACAGCGTGTTCCTACGTGTACGAATTTTTTACGCATAAAGCTTAATTGAACGGTATTGATTTTTGACACTTGACCCGATAGTATCCCGTTCCTATGCCACGTAATTCTTGATACGTCATTTGATCCTAAGATAGAGTGATTTGCCTCTTCCAAGTGTTACTTTATACGATAGTTGAGACAAGCAGAAATGCTTTTTGAGTAGTCTCTACAACATACGTGTTCCGGGTAACTCGCTAGTTCATCTCAAATCTTTCCTAAAACACTTTCTTCTGACAAAGGATGAACCGTGGCACAAGATTTTTCTGACCTTAATAATCAGGTTGTAACTAACTCTGCCTTAACCTCGACAAATTCTTCCCCTAACACTGATTCCTCTACACTCAATAGTCCGGTTGGTCAAGCTGCTAACGGTGTTACGCCAAGCCTGAATGTTTCTGGAACAACCAACTACGCGGCGAGTGCTGAACCTCTAGAGGTTGCCTCCAATTTGAGTATTTCTGACTCTGATGGAGGCACCCTAAATGGTGCATCGGCGCTAATTTCCTCTAACTTCAACGCAAGTGAAGACCGTCTTGGTATTGCTGGACAGAGTGGTACTAGTGGCACTATCGATGATTTGAACTGGAACTACGACACCACAACAGGAGTTTTGAGAATCACTGGTACAGCTTCCAACGAGGCTTACCAGGATGTGCTGCGTCAAGTTACGTACAGTAATACGAGTGGCACTCCTTCAGGGGGAACACGTGGTATTCAATTTGGTCTAGGTACGAATCTCGCAAATCCAGGAAACAACCACTTCTATGAAGTTATCCCTAGTATAGGTCTTGCCTGGTCACAAGCAGCTAGGGATGCAGCCAATCGTAACTACTTCGGACTCAAAGGTTACTTAGCAACTATCACTTCTGCTGAAGAACAAAACTTTATCCAAAACGCAGCTAAAGGAAGAGGCTGGATAGGAGCCAGCAATATTGATGGTGCAGGAAACTGGCAATGGGTCACAGGACCAGAAGTTGGAACCCAATTTTGGAATGGATTTGCAGATGGTACCCCTGTAGAAGGTCAGTACAATAACTGGTTATCTGGTGAGCCACAAGATAAAAACAACCTAGAAGAGCACGCCCATGTGATTGGCAACCCCGTCTATGGTGCTGCTGCACAAGGTAAATGGAATGACCTTGACCCTAATGTAGAAGATGGAAACTATAGGCCTATCGGGTACATAATAGAGTACGGCGGTTTACAAACCGATCCGAGTGTACAACTGCTAGGCAATGTCACGGTTACTTTGAATCCTACGGCAACAAATTCTAGATCTGATTTTAGTGGCGACGGCAAACCGGATATTTTATTGCGGAATAGAAGCGCTGATGAGACTGCTCTGTGGCAGATGAATGGTACCACTATAGAACAAGTCATCTCGTATCCTAAAACTGCCGATACCAATTGGGAAATTGTAGGTCAGGCAGACTTTACAGGTGATAGCAGACTAGACGTTCTCTGGCGGAACTATAACACTGGCGAGAATGGTCTTTGGCAGATGAATGGCACTGGCTTTGCACTTGGACAGGAAAGCTTGGTTCTGCCTACACTTCAGGAGGCTGATTGGAAAATCGAAGGGACGTCGGACTTTACAGGCGACGCCAGACCAGATATCCTCTGGCGCAACTATAGGACTGGTGAGAATGCTATCTGGGAGATGAACGGTAGTACTCTACAACAGTCAACTTTGCTGACGCCACTCGAGGATACTGCTTGGGAAATCAAAGAAGTAGCAGATTTTACAGGTAACGGCAGAGACGAAATTCTCTGGCGGAACAACACTACTGGTGAGAATGCCATTTGGTTGTTGAATGGTACGACTCTACAAGAGTCCATCTCGCTTAGCCCAATTGCGGATACTGCTTGGGATGTTGCGGGTGTGGCAGACTTTACAGGTGATGGCAAAGTAGGCGTCATTTGGCGGAACAATACTACTGGCGACAATCTTATTTGGCAGATGAATGGTACCGCTGTTGAACAATTTATTGACCTTACACCAATTGCGGATACTGCTTGGAATATTGAAGGTCTAGCAGATTTTACGGATGATGGTATAGTTGATATTCTGTGGCGCAACAGTGGTACTGATGAGAGTACTGTTTGGCAGATGAATGGTACTACCTTAGGAGAATCCATCTCACTACCCACAACTGGGAGTCCAGGTTGGGACATCAGTTTCCCATCTTACTCCCCAGGAGCAGCGTAAGCTGCATAGCTTTGCGTTGTGGTAGTCAAGAGTCAAGAGTTATCTAACGCCTGAATTTTGCACTCTTGACGACCTTAAAGACAAAATATCTAGATGCTTGCAACCGCAGATATACGCAGATGAATACAGATAGTTTATCTGTGTGTATCTGTGTGCATCTGTGGTTTGATATTCAAAAAATGCCCTGACTGATGCAATATTGGCATAGTAAACAAACCCCATGCCAAACCCGTAACTAATCCAAAAAGCGTTACAACCTGATTATGAAAACTCCACCAACCCAAAATTTCTGCGGCTAATTCTAATGGATAAGCCATCATCAACACAGTGGCGATCGCCACGCCACTCCAACCATACTGATTTAACCAGTAAAAACCTTTACCACCTGTCACTCCATACAATACACGCGTTATCAACAACCCGGCCACAGTACCGTAGCAACGCATACACACAGCCATAATATACGGTGACGCCAAAGCTACCCCCATATCCGGCTGTGGGCATACATGAGCGCCCATAAAATAAATAATTTTTGCAATTAGAGGTAACAATGGTAACCCTGACGCAGCAAGAATTGGAGCCGCAAGTGGTCCTATCACCATTCCCGCTAATAAGAAGTCAGTGATTGCACTGAGCCAATGAATCTGAAAGTGCTGAGTGGAAGAACTTCCCCTAAAAACTAATCCTAGCAACATATGTGTTTTTTCCTTTGGCGTCCTAGCCTACGGCACGCCGCTGCACGTCTAAGGCGTCTATGTCCTGCGGACACGCTAAGCTAAGGCGGTTCGTTTTCTAGATATGGTACGTTAGCGACAGCATAACGCACCATACTTAATTTCCTAAACTACTTTACCAATATACGGACTTGTCAACTTCTGCAATTGCTGCATCAAAAGACTGAGGAACAACCCGACATCTGTCACTACACCAACTGATTCTATCGAACCTCTGTCGCTCAACTTGGTCACTACAGCTGGATTAATATCCACACAAACCATCTTCACTCCCGCCGGAGTCATATTCCCGACGCCAATCGAGTGCAGCATACTAGAAAGCATCAAAATCATGTCCGCGCCTTTGAGCAGTCTGGCGTATTCGGTTTGTGCCTTGATCAAATCCATCTCCGTATCGGGTAAAGGACCATCATCCCGAATCGAGCCGGCAAGACAGAATGGGACACCGTTGCTGACGCACTCATACATCACGCCACTTTGAATCACCCCAGCTTCAACAGCTTTGGCAATGCTACCATAACGACGCATGGTATTAATCACTTTTAGGTGATGGCGGTGTCCACCGCGTACAGCCACACCCCGCTTCATGTCCACACCGAGAGAAGTCCCCATCATTGCTTGCTCGATGTCATGGACGGCGATCGCATTTCCAGCCAGCAGTGCTTGCACGTATCCTTCTCGAATCAGTTGTGCTAGATGTTCGCCGCCACCTGTGTGAATCACCACAGGTCCTGCTGTGACAACAACTTTACCACCGCCGTCGCGGATTTTACGTAATTCCCAAGCGACTTGCTCAACAACAAGTTCCACGCGCCGCTCACTGGAAACACCCGCTGACATAAAGCTGAATTCCTGAGTGTTGCGTTGTTCGCGCGATTCGGTTTTCCGGATTGTACGGATACCTTGCACATCCACAACAACATGCTCACCCACTTCTAAGTCACGTAGGATTTTACACTGCGCTACCACACCTCTGGGGGTTTGGGTAATGGCAATAGCACCATCCATCCGCTGATTTTGCACTTTCACCCACTGACCATTAATCCGGATTTCAGTTGGATAAATCGTGCTGACGTAAAAATCATCGGGAGCTACCCCTGGTTGAATCACAGGTTCTAGCTTGACATCGCGCTCATCTTGAGGTAAATCTACCGCGCCCAAATCAATCAGATACGATATGATGCTTTCCATCACCTCATGCGAGGGAGCAGACACCTTCACATCTGCTTGTGAAGTACTTTGCCGCTGCTCTCCCAATTGGAAATCGAGGACTTGGAAGCTACCACCGTTGTCAGTAATCAAATCCAAAGCGCGGTTAATCAAGCCGGAGTCCAGTAAGTGTCCTTGTATACGTAATACTCGGCTCTCTACCGATACATTCGCATGCAATTCTTCCCGTACTGGTTCTGTCACCCGTAGCGTCAAGCATTTAGCTGCACCGCCAGCTTTGAGAAATTCGGTCAGCGGCGTTTCCAACACTCGGAAACCAGCATCTGCAAGACGTGCTTTGAGTTCTTCACTCGCCTTATTCATCACGACGATGTGATCCACATTCACCGCATTACAGGCGAAGTTCACCGCATCCGGTTCGGAAATTGCAATCCGCTTGTGTGCTGGTACCCGCATTTCAATGACACGGTTGGAGTAGGAATCAAAAGCGGGTGGATAGTAAAGCAAATAGCCGTCCTTGAGGGGACAGAAGCAGGTGTCTAAGTGGTAAAAACGCTCATCTATCAGGCGCAACGACAGCACCTCGATATCCAGCCATTTTGCCAAGTAGGGGTGAGAATCTAATTCTGTACGGAAACCGTATCCAGCCCAAAGCCAGCGTCCTTCCCGATCCAGCAGTGCGTCCCCTGCACCTTCAAAGGGCAAATCTTTGGGCAATTCGTACACAGTGTACCCGTTGTCCTCAAACCACTGTTTGAAGTAAGGCTCCTCTGCCTGACGCTCTTTGTGTAAAAAGCGACTAAGAACGACGTTTTTTCCCAGCAATAAGCCAGCGTTGGCGGTAAATACCATATCTGGCACGCCTTTGTGGGGTGATACCAAATCAACAATTGCGTGTTCTTTGAGGATGTGATGCAGTTGTTCCCACTGTTCTACGGCGCGATCGCGCGATGACTTATGAATATTCCCTTCCATCCAGGGATTAATCACATAGTCCACATCGTAGTGGTCAGGGGCACACATCAAAAAGCGAATCCGGGAATCCATAAAAATCACACTTAGGGTTAGATGCAATCAGCTTTTACTCAATACAGATTTTTGCTTACTCAAGTCTGTATAGCTTGCTACTGAGCTTTTGCCTTTCACAGAAAGGCAGCACAAAGGCTATGCTCTATTCTATCCCGGAGGGTGTAAGAGGAGTAGGGAGAGGTAGGGTTGGGTCTAAACGTGTAAAAATCTGCCAGCTTTTCAGATGGGGAATGGGTTAGTTGTGAATTGGGGTGAAAACAACGTTGAAATCGCAAGCCTCAATCATACAGGACACGACGTTGTTCACAAGAGTCTCCATCGTATTTTGACTGATTGAAGGCTGAGAAAAAACAAAATTTAACAGCATTTTTCCCTGAAAAGTTGAGGCGTTTGTAGCGAAAAGACCTGCATACAAAGAATTAGAGCCAGCGTAGCTGATTTCTTCTAGTTCAAATGAGCCGTAAACTTTGGGGATGTTGACTTTGCCAATATTAGAGACAGACACGGTGGCAGAGACTTCTTTGGGGACGGCGAGAAAAAACTTGATGAAATCCTTGGACATCAATATCATCTTAAAGATATCGTTGTGCTTTGTAACAGCTTCAAGGTGTTGTTTCACATCCCGAGCTAATTCCCAGAAACATGTATTGGTATATATAGTATGAAATCCCAAAATAGACGAGGCTAACACACCCATCTGCTCATCGGTGATTGCAGGTTCCAGGCGTTTCCTCAAATCAAAATATGACAGGCAGCTCACTCGTACATCTTTTCTCTTACCTTTAGCTATTTTTCTCGCTACAGTAAACAACAGTGCAGCGCACAAAGCACTCTGCACTGTGGTATTTTCCTGCCTGCAACGATTTACCAGCTGTTGGGTCAATTCTGGGTCAAGCTGTCTGTGAACCATGCCACAAGTACGCTTCGCAATGGGTGCGTACTTTTCAAAACCTAGTGTTTCCGGTCGATTCCAGATTTTCTGAAACCCAAGCCGTAAAAACAGGAACACGCCACTTATCCTACCGCTGAAACTCTTTGTCCATTTGGGTAGTAGTTCTTCAATGGGTGGAAGCGCGCCTAAGCTAGCAACTGGGTTCATTAGGTCGCCGGACACAATTTTATGGCAGTACTCTAATATTTCTGAGTGAAGCCGGACGCATGATAACGCGTCCGAAACCCCGTGGTGTACTGTTGTAATCAGGTGGTAACTGACATGGTCTTCGCTTAAGGTATGAACAAGCACTGCTCGCAGCAGATTTTTGCTACTATCAATTTCCTCGTTTAGCTCTTCATGAACGACTTCTTGCCACTGCCAATTGTCCAACTTATTCACAACACGCAAAGTAATCTTTGCTGTCCCTTCAGTTTCAAAGCGGAGACTATTAAAAGAGCTGACAATCCGAGAATTAAGACGAGGGTGACGAGACTGGATCAGATCTAAAGCCTGTCTGACAATTTCTTCACTCAGAGGTCCCTTGATCCGACTAATGGTTACTATATTCCAGGTTTTAGCACACCGATTTAAGATTTCCATAGCTTGCTCGACGCGTCCTAGTTTTCTGTTGGCAATCATGATTACTTGCGATTCCACATTCAAATCATCGTTAGCTAGGGCGCATCAGAAAGCAAATTTATATTCAGTTATCAGTTATCTTTGCCTTAAGAGAAGCAAAATGTTTTCCACCTAGTTCAATTTCTCTTTTTTTACACCCAGTCTTCACTCTTTCTACTAGATATTCCAAATCATAGGCTATGATATTCGTTCCATGATCTGGTTCTATCAAACTGGCTAAGGAAATATTTCCGCCGTGTTGATTTACCAAGTTATAAATACCCAAAAAATTGAAAACCCCAGATTCATAAGTTCCACAAGGCACTGAAGGATTGTTAACTCCAAAATAATATTCATTCACCTGGAACCAATCAAGTTTTGGGTATCCATGAAAATGGATCATTGGCAGACCATTTGTCATTAATTTTGGTGCATATAACGCTGTAGATAAAGCTATCCCCAGCATCACATAAACATCATAGGAAGGCTTGATATCTACGACTTGAGAATCAACTCTCTGCGGTAACTGTAGCAATAACCTTTCTGTTAAACCAATTCTAACTATGTCACTTTCAAGACTCAAGTTGGTTTTGTTTGAGCCAGAACGAGCACTTAAAATCCAGATATCAGGAATCTGCTTAAATTTATATTCTGTTCCTATCTTAGTTTTTAAATAACGTCTACCTATTGAATTTTGGCGGACTTCATCAATACTGAATCCTTCAACAGGATATAGATTTTTCCACTCCCGCTCAGTTATCTCAATTTCTCCAACGTAATGTGGTGGCTCTGCATAAGGAACAAACCCATAAGAAACACCTGTTCTGCCATTTACGATGACGTTGACGATATCTCTATAGGACTTTCTTTTAATCACCTCGCTTAGCTTTGAACCAGAAGGAAAGAGATTGGTTTCTGCAAGCTTATTACCCAGGGTAACTAATTTTTGTGCATAAGTAGATTGCTGAGAGTCGAATTTTCCTATTTGAAATTTGCTCAATGGCAAAGGTAATATAGGAACATAAACTTTAGGAATAAGTGAATTTAAGACAAAATTATCTATCTCTTTTCTAGAAAATACGGAATCTGAAAGATTCATATTCAAAATTGAAAAATGGGAATTAGACACTCCAATCACAATTTCGGAAAATGTCCTGATTAGAGTATTCAAGCCAATTTTTATCTTCTTTTGATAGGGAGTTTCGCTATGAACAAACTCTTTATCTAATTCCGTGAGTACAATCACCTGAGTATTTGTCGGATCTTCAATATATTTTGCTGCACAATCTTCAGCCCAACCGATTAACTGAGCAATTCTCGAAACTGATATCTTTTGGCCCTTCCCAATAAAGGTAAAATAGATTTGATACAGCTTTTCTGCTAAAAATTTATTAATCTGACTTATTAAAGAAGGTGGTCTGTCCACATCAATGACAGCATTTATCCCAGATTTTACTACCCTGGTTTTGATACTTTTCTTCCAGTTAAGAAACGGTATATTAATTTCATAGCGAAACTCTGTTGTCGCTTGTTGCCACGGTAAAACTTTCACTCCATATGAGTGCAGTTTCAGTTCTAGTTCTTCTCTAAATCTGAGAATTTCTTCATTTTTGTATCTATTGGGCACAGGTCTAAAGGTGACATTTAGCCTTTGAGCCATCAGTTTAGGATCGATAATTGGTTGCTTAAACTCTGGATTGAATTTATCGCCTACTTCCCCAATTAAACGACCGATTGTTTGCAGAGTTAGATCATGAGCAAGCGATACGGGATGAGAACTTATGGCAACATTACCCTGACGTAAAAATGCCATAATTTCTGGCTTGTGTGCAGCTATTTCTGCCTGTATATCTGGCGTTAATATTCCTTTGGGAGAACGGATATTTAGTGTGCCATTCTCAACCCACATCTGTACAGACTGTTGCCTGAGAGTTGCCAAAATGTCGGATGTATTCATAGCTTTTTGCAATCTCTTTAAAAACAACTGCAGCGTTTACATTTCAAGACTTACAGCAAAATTTAGGAGTCAGAAATCAGAAGTTAGAAGTAAAAAGGGCTTAGTGTCTCGGCTTTTAGACAATAGCGTTGTACTTCATTTACTTGCAATGTGCTGTATGTACCAAATACCAGAAAATCGGTTTCTTCCTAATACACCATGGCGGAAGTAAACCGACCATTATTTTGACTCAAATTTCTCGTACACGGACTATAAAAAGATGGTAGGCGTATTTACGCCGCACGGTACTTGGTAGCTGATTGCTAAACCCACGATTTTTGCTAGAAGCCGGGTTTGTTTGCCTAAAAACAACTGCAAAGTTTAAATTTGAAAAAGCTCTGTGTCCGAACCTCCAAATTCTTCGGCTAAACGCTGGGAAAGCGATTCAATAGTGGGGTAATGCCATACCAGCAGGGGAGATAATTGAAATCCCAGCAATTTCTGCACTTTAGCAGCAATAATCATCGCCTGCGTTGAATCCAAACCGTAGTTGTCAAAGGGTTCCTGAATGTTTATTTCTGCTGGTTGGAGCCCTAGTAACTCACCAAGAAGAGACACCAGCCATGTTTGAAGGTCTTTTGCGGTATAAGAAGGTTCTGGAGTTGAAGCGGGATTGGATAAACTCATAGAGACTCCTAAAATTTAGAAGGAACCCGGTGATATTAGTCTTTTGTCAAATAGGGAAAAGTCAAATCGCACTCAATTGTCTTTCCATAATGCTTTCAGCCCATTCACAACTCCCATTAACATACATAGAATAAACTCCATAACCCTTTGCCTGTAGGTATTTCAATTCCGTCTCGGCTGAGGTGATACACATAGGGCTATGGCAATCTCTGGGAGTTGAGAAAAATGCAGCAAACTTGAAGATAGGCAGTTCTAAGCAGTAGAGGAAGCTAATCTGGCAACCCTTCATCAAAGTGAATTCCCTCAAAATTCAAATATATTTCCACCGAACTGTGTTGCCAAATTGGCAGAAATCAGCCTCATAACAATTCAAAATTCAAAATTCGCTCATTCAAAATTAAGAAAGCCTAAGATAACGAGGGTTTGGGAGTGTGTATCTGTCGCATTCTTTTTTCACGCTTGGTATAAATTTGCCATGCCTACGCAAGCAGAAAGTCTTCCACCTTTTCTTACCATGTATATACAAAAAACTCTAAAACGATGACAGATGTAAATAGGGCTGGTTGGAGTCGAACCAAGCAGACACTCGAATTTACCATGTATATACAATTTTGCACCGCTAGGATGCATTGGTGTCAACAATCACGTTCAAACGTTTACCCCACCACGGTTTTGTGTAAATCGGGGTGGGGTGAAGCGAAAATTATGGGCAAGCATAAGGGCATATGATTAACCTAATGACAAGGTTTTCAGCTTAAGTTGACACAGATGACCTATTCCTGGCTCCTCAGGTTAATCCTTGATTGCGAGCAATGATTTCGATCACCTCACTGCGGGTGAGTTGATTTTTAGCTGCGATCGCCGCCAAATTTTCCCAAGCTGTATCTGTGAGTCTCATAGATCTTAAACGTTTCGGCTCAGCATCATAGTCTCGCTCAAATTTACCAGAATCCTTACGATTGCGCCGAGGAGATTTTTGCTTTGTGCCTGAGTACTGATCTGCGCTTACATATTTTATAGTCTGATTAATAGTTAAGAAGTAAATGAGGTTGTCAATTAGGCGATCGCGCTCCATTGGTAGAATGTCCTTACCATGCAGTACTTCCTCGATCAGGATGAAATGTACTAACGTCCCCATAAAGACTCGGGCAGCGACTTCTGGATCCGGTAGGTTGAGTTCAGTACGAGACGCAAGGAATTGACACAGATCCTCCAAAAATGATTTTTCAAGGTTAAGAACAAAGGCTTGCGCTAACTCCGGAAAACGTCCAGACTCACCAATTATCAAGCGAATTAATCCTAACACCTGTTTGTCACCTATAGAGTTGTCTAGCATACAGAACGCTAAATGGCGCAGGATTGTAGATGCTTCACCTTGCATCGATTGTGCTTTTTGGGGATTAAATGCTGCGTAATACTTGGATAGTATCAATTGCTGTATGAGAGCAGTAAACAGTCCTTCCTTGTCTTGAAAGTGATTGTAGACGGTTGTTTTAGACACACCTGCTGCTGCTGTCACCTGATCCATAGTTGTAGCAGCATAGCCATGTGTCAGAAACTCTCGCATTGCACCTGCCAGAATGGCATCCACTTTTTCTTCTGACGGCTTACGATCTAGATTATTTGTTTGTGTCTTTCTCATTTTTCGGTTCTTCTACTTTTACGCTTGTTATAGCTATAAGGTTGGCTGTAGGGACACAACAACCCTTTCCTAACACGGGTGTATGACACCAAGCACTGGGGCGAAAATCTTTCTTGACATAATTGTACTGTACAGTCTAGTTTAGAAATAACAAACTAAACTGTATAGTTTATTTATGTCCCAATTGAATCAGGAGGCACCTTATGTGCGCGATGCAACAGCTAACGGTTCTGCATCCTTTAAGCATAGCCGTCGCCCACTGATGATACTGGCAATTGCTACAGCTTTTGTTGTTGCTGGGGTGACAACTTACAGGTTCTGGCGGTTACAGTCACAGCAATCTAGTGTGACGCAAACGTCTAAGGTTAGCATCCCCAAAGTCACAAAAGTAGTTGCTTTAGGAAGACTAGAGCCACAGGGAGAGATCATTAAAGTTTCAGCTCCGACATCGAGTCAAGAGAATCGAGTTGAGCAATTGTTAGTCAAGGAGGGGCAAGAGGTAATAGCAGGGCAAGTGATTGCCATTCTTGATAGCAAAGACCGTCTTCAAGCTGCTGTCATGAAGTCACAAGAACAAGTGAGAGTCAAGCAAGCAAACCTCAAGAAAGTACAAGCAGGTGCAAAACGCGGTGAAATTGCCGCGCAACAAGCTCAAGTTGAGCGCTTGAAGGCACAGTGGCAAGGTGACAAGACAGTGCAAGCAGAAGCGATCGCCCGACTGAAAGCGCAGTGGCAAGGCGACAAGATAGCGCAACAGGTAACCATGAGAAAACTAACAGCCCAACTCAACAATGCTCAAGCCGAATACAAGCGCTATCAGCAGTTATATTCTGAAGGTGCAATTTCTATGTCTTCATTTGACAGTAAGCGCCTCAGTTTAGATACTGCAACACAGCAACTCAGAGAAGCCGAAGCAGTCCTTAGCCGTATTGATGGTACGAGTAGCAGGCAAATCAGCGAGGCTCAAGCTGTTCTTGCGCGGATGAACGCGACTGGTAGCAAACAACTAGGCGAGGCTCAAGCGACACTCGAAAAGATAGCCGAGGTGCGTCCAGTAGATGTGGAAGTAGCAAAAGCAGAAGTTGATGATGCCATAGCAGAAGTGAATCAGGCTAAGAAAAATCTGGAACAGACTTACGTGCGATCGCCTCAAGACGGACAAGTATTGGATATACATACACGTGCTGGTGAAGTGGTATCAAGTAATGGCATCGTTGAAATTGGGCAAACCAGCCAAATGTATGTGGTTGCAGAAGTTTACCAAAGTGATATTAGTAAAGTCCGTCCAGGACAGCAAGTGCAGATAACTAGCGATGCTCTACCAGATGAGTTGCAAGGAACAGTTGATCGCATAGGTTTACAAGTGCGTCGGCAGAGTGTCGTCAACACTGATCCTAGTACCAATATTGATGCCAGAGTCATTGAAGTTCATGTGCGACTAGATAGAGTCTCAAACCAGAAAGCTGCTCAGTTAACCAATTTGCAGGTTAAGGCAATGATTAAATTATGATTGGATTCATACAACAGTTACAGCGGCGAACACCTCTGGGATGGCTGCAACTGAGTCATGAAAAAAGTCGCCTGTTGGTAGCATTGTCAGGTATTGCCTTTGCCGATGTTCTCATATTCATGCAGCTTGGCTTTCAGAACGCACTCTATGACAGTAATACTCGCCTCAACAGAGTTTTGCATACAGATATTGTTTTAATCAGTCCCAAAGCTCGTAATATCCAAAATTTGTCTACATTTTCGCGGCGGCGACTGTACCAAGCATCCTCCATATCAGGAGTGAAATCGGCAGAAGCACTGTATCTGAGTATGATCACTTGGAAAAATCCCCAAACCCGTAGGGAAACATCAATTCAAGTTATTGGGGTTAATCCTGACCAACCAGCTTTCCAGTTAAGCGAAGTGAACCAACAGTTAGATAAGATTAAGCTGCCGGATACTTTGCTATTTGACCATGATTCTAAAGGAGATTATAAACAGACAATCGCCCAAATTGAACAAGGTAAAACTGTTACCACCGAAATAGAAAACCACACCATCACTCTGGGTGGTTTATTCAAATTGGGAACTTCTTTTGGGGCTGATGGTAACTTGATTACCAGCGATCAGAATTTCTTGCGGCTCTTTCCTGGACGACAAGCAGCCAGTATTAATTTGGGTATGATTTATCTTGAACCAGGGTATGATCCGAAGCAAGTCGCAACAGCATTACGAACCTACTTACCTAATGATGTCAAAGTTCTCACCCATGAAGAATTTATCCAGTTTGAGGAAAACTACTGGCAGAAAGAAAGCCCCATCGGCTTTATCTTCGGTTTGGGCGTGTCGATGGGGTTTATAGTCGGCATCATTATCGTCTATCAAGTTCTTTCCACTGATGTGAATGCTCACATAAAGGAATACGCTACCTTGAAAGCAATGGGCTATCGCAATCTCTACTTGCTAGGGGTGATTTTTGAAGAAGCAGTTATTTTAGCATTTCTAGGCTTCATGCCAGGAGCAATAGTTCCTTTGGGACTTTACCATCTAACCAGAAATGCGACAAATTTGCCCATTTACATGACCTTAGCACGAGCCTTGTTGGTGCTGGTGCTGACGATTGTTATGTGTCTCATTTCCGGAGCGATCGCCACCCGCAAACTTCAAGCTGCTGACCCTGCTGATATGTTCTAAGCAACTGGAAACTAGTTAGTGGTCAGTAGAAAATTCGACTATCAACTATCAACTATCAACTAACAAATACCAAATAACAACTAACAACTAACAATTCCCTTCTGCCTCCTGCCCTCTGCCTTGCAAGGGAGGGCTTATCGGTTTGAGGCGAGATCCAATATTCTTGGAAAACTCCAGGAGCGAGTGGATATGAAATCGCAGCCTGTAGCAGATAAAGGCAGATGAAAACAGACAATTTTTGACTTATGCACTGTTGTTTAATGGTTTCCATGCTGAGACTCTAGTTTGTTTTTTTGTTCAAATTTGAAGTCTCAGCTTTTTTTATACCGTTTTCAACCCGTCGTCACATTCAACTTAACAAACCGTTTTTAATTGCCGATAGGCTTTTAATTGCCGATAGGTATCGAAAAAACTATGAGAAATATCAGTAACTTCTGAGCACAAAACCTTGTGAGCTTCAGGCAGCTTGTACCAGGGTACAGTAGGGCAGAGATGGTGAACGTGATGGTATCCAATGTTATGTCCAAAATAATTCATCAGAAAACCGACGTTCGTTCGCGTTCCAGATTCAGTGCCATAATGCTGGTCTACACTTTGCCAGTAAAGAAAGCTACTAAAAGTGCATATGAGGGGAACAAACCAGTACAACAATAAGATGTGGAAAAGACCTGTCCAATAAAACAAAGAAGCAACAGGTATCCAAAACAGAAGAATCTTTCGGTCAAAAAATCTATTGTAATCTGCATTATGGGTCAAGAATTGGAATTGAAAACCAGCATATCCAAGAATCGGCTTGACAAACCAGAGGAAGAAAAGGCTGTTTCGAGCATTTAAAAAGCCTAGATTCTCATAAGAATGTGGTTTTGGATCTTCGGGTTCCCCAAAATACTTATGATGATGCGAGTGTAGTTCTCGATATTTAGGCACTCTAGTAAAAAAAGGAAGTGCATAGAGAAACTCTAAGTGGTCGTTCCAGGAATGCTTCTTGAAAAGATTGTAGTGAGAAGCTTCGTGTACGAGAGCTTCTCCTAAGCCGTACTGAAAACCTCCGATGATCCATATCGAAATGATATAAATCGGCAAACTATTTGCCCAAATACTGAAACCAGTAATGAGGAAAATAGCGCTCCAGTTCCTAAATAGCACAAGGAAGGCTCTATAATCACTGCGTTCGATAAAGTTTCTAGCGTGATTTACCATTACAGAAGTTCCCAATTGGTCAGCTATAATTATTCCACGACTTTGCAGCAGCTCAAAAACACGCCAATTGTGTAACCGGGAATTGCCAAACGCAATGCTGAGGCGGCTCCTCGGGAGCATCGCTATAGCTTGGGCATTTGGCAGGCGGCAGTAGAATGGCTTTCAAAGGTTTGTGGCAACTGGACTCCAAGTATTACTACTCTTGTTGCCATCAATGCTGATGTAGCCAGCCACAAAAGATGGTTACTGTGAGCCAACCACGCCCAAACCGCCACAGGTGCAAATCCCAACAAAATTGCTGCGAAGGAAGCGTTACGCAGAGATTGCCCTTTTGCCAATCCCGTAAAATACCCCTCCAGAATCCAAGCAATTGAAAAACAACTCAAGACGACAAGTAACCAAGGAACATAGCGTTTAATTGGCTCTATAACTTCGGTGTGATTGGTTAACAACCCAAATACAGTCTCAGGTAACAGAATGCACGCTCCTGAAGCGGTAACTGCCAGCAGCAAGCTAGTTAACAGCGAAATTTGCAATAGGGGCAATAACTGATCATTGGCGGATTGACCTTTAAAATTTCCGGTAAGGGTCTCCGTAGTGAATCCTATTCCGTCAACCAAAAACATGATCAGAAATACAACCTGTTGGAGCAAGGTATTTTCAGCTAAGATTTCTGTGCCGAAAGTGGCACTCAAATTGAAAAAAATAGTCCAAGCGGACATATAGATTAAAGACTTAACCAATACGTCACTATTGAGGATAAAAGTAGACTCAAAAGCCGACCAGTTCCAAAACTGCCGGACTGCGGTTCGCAACTCTTGCCACTCGATACAGCGGCTCGCTAAGAGCATACCTACTAATAACGTTAAATACTCGCTAATAGCTTGAGACAGTCCAGCCCCCGTACTTCCCAAATCCCACCGCATAATTGAGAAGTAGTTCAGCACGATATTAGCGGCGTTGCCAACAGCAGTCAACAGCAATACTTTGCCACTTTGTTCCCGTCCCAGAAACCAGCCAATGATTACGAAATTGAGCAAAACTGCGGGTGCTCCCCAAATCCGGGCATTAAAATAAGCCAGTCCGATAGACTCAACCTCTGGAGAGCCGTTCAATAGGGTAAACCCCAGCGCTCCTATAGGATACTGCAATATAAAAATGAGAACGCCCAGTACTAAAGCGATGAACCCATTCCGCAGCAACGTTTGTAACATCGCTTCTTGGTCGTTCCGTCCGACGGCTTGAGCTGTTAGTGCGGTAGTTGAGATCCGTAAAAAGAGCGAATTTTCGTAAATGTAGTTGAATAGAATTGTCGCTAAACTAACTCCTGCTAAATAACGGATTTCGGTGAGATGACCTAAGAAAGCAATGCCGATCAAACCCGCTAAAGGCTCTGTGAGATTGGAAAGAACATTGACAACCGCCAGTCGGTAAAAACGACGTAAGAGGTCATGGTTCGCTTTTGCATAATTAAACATAGACAGAGCGCTTAATACCAAGCGTGAAAAAAGAATGCGACAGATGGTAAATGTAAAAAAAGCATATACCATCGGTTCCCCAGTATGCGTAGTCCGAACAGAAACGCTTCGATGGTTTCCTCTGTAGCCATTGGTTACTCTGACTGATGAAATAGCTGGCTCATTGCTCTTGGTTGCAATTTCTGTCTAAGCTAATACACATTTAACTGGGATATTGTTGATTTTGGAGAAAAAGCGTCAATCCTTCTCCCCTGCTCCCCTGCTGTCTAAATGTACAACTTAGGTGTGTAACAACTTAGCTTGTGTAATTCCTGACTTACAGCAATTTTCAGTTAATTAGACTATGCCCTCAAACCTAACCCCCAACCGACCGTCTGCGGCTAGGGTGCCATCATAGTCAGTGGCTAAGACCAAGTAGCCCATGGGCAATAAGAAACAAGATTATTTGTGGCAAAAGACTTACGTTTATAAAATGACTTGAGCTAGCAGCTTAGGTTATCCAGCTTTGGGCATAAAACTTAATCATCTTGCTACATAAGTACAATCGACCGCTTCACCTAGATACAACGACAGAAAAATAACCAAGAAAATGCTAACTTGGAAAACTATAACTTAATAGCCATTCCCAATTTTTCAGGAAATATTAGCTTATGCCGTACCTAACATTAGCAAGCGAAATCCGTTCTATTGTCGCTGAATATACCAAAGCTAGCATTTTGTGGATTGATACAGAAATAGCAGACTATAAAAGTCGCAATCCTAGACTGTCGCTGATTCAGGTATTAGACGATCCACAAGATTTGAGTGGCGATCGCATCTTTATTTTGGATGTACTTAATTACCCTGATGTTGTCGCTGAATTTATTGACAAAATTATGGTCAATGCCAATATTGAAAAAGTCTTTCATAATGCTAGCTTTGATGTGAAATATCTGGGTAACAAGAAAGCAAAAAAGATCACTTGCACTTTAGAAATGGCAAAAAAAATTCCCTACTATGCCTTGCCATTACCTAACTACCAACTCAAAACTCTAGCCGCAGAACTTTGTCATTTTAAGAATATAGATAAACAAGAACAAGGTAGCGACTGGGGAAGGCGACCCCTAAGCGAAGAACAAATCGAGTATGCTTACCTAGACTGCATTTATCTTGCTCAAGTCCATCAACGTTTGATAGAATTAAACCAAGAAATTCACCCAGAACCCGCAACGGAAAACTTAACATCACTGAATGCAAGATACGCACAACTTGAGCAACAGTGGAAACTCTTAGATTCAGAATTCGCAAATCTCCAAGAGCGAATAAAAAAAGCTATGCTTGCTCAAAATGTAACAGAAAGCTCTTATTTCAAGCTAACTTCTTACGAGCGAAAAACGGTGAAAGTACCGTTTACACAACTTGCAAAACTAGTACAAACTGAAGATATTGATTTAGATTTTCCAATTACATTGACTCAGAAACTACAAAAAGATTTAGGAGAAAACCTAGAACAACTGTCTGTAGATATTGAGCAAACAACTGCATGGCGACTGACTCCTAAAAATCAAGAAAGTGACGAAAACAGTGATGATTGATGAATCCTAAGTATGAGGATGAATGGTAAATAATGAATGCTGTCCGCATAGCTGCGCTTACTGCATTTATTGCCCTTGGAACCGTTTCCTGTAGTAACGCTAACGATGTATTGGTCACAGAAATCGGAGTCCGTCCTGCTGGACGTCCAGCAGCACGACCATCACAAGCGAGAGACTTTTATATTCAGGGTCAGTATAAGCAAATTAAAGGAGACTCACAAGGGGCGATCGCTTCTTATTCCAGAGCAATTAACCTCAATCCCAACTATGGAACTGCTTACAATAGCCGGGGACTGGCTAAATTTGATTCTGGGGATCAGCAGGGGGCGATAGAAGATTACAACCAAGCGCTTAATATCAATTCCAATGATGCTCAAGCGTATAATAACCGAGGCAATGCTCGCGCCGCACAGGGAGACACAAACGGGGCGATAGAAGATTACAGCCAAGCAATTCGCCTCAATCCCAACTATGCTGAGGCGTACAATAATCGCGGGAATGCTTTTGCAGCAAATGGAGACAGAAACGCGGCGATAGACGATTACAGCCAAGCTATTAATGTTAATTCTAACTTTGCCGTTGCTTACAATAACCGGGGAAACGCCCGCGCCGCCCAAGGAGATAGAGAGGGGGCGATCGCCGATTACAACGAAGCTATTCGTCTTGCTCCCAACTTTGCTGCAGCATACAATAACCGAGGAAATGCGTATGCTGCGCTAGCAGATAAACAGAAAGCTATGGAAGACTTGCAGCAAGCCGCACAAATCTTTGAGAAACAGAATAATAAACAGTTATATCAACAAGTGATGAACAATATGCAAGAGTTAGGGCAGTAACGAAAGATATATCTCACGCGAAGTGGACTTATATAGAAGTACAGAATTGGCTATTGAAACAGTCCGTTTGGATAACCTACTCTGACAGTAACAGGTATTCTTGAAGAGAGTGTATCCTATAACTGAGAAGCAAACTGTCAACGGCATTGTTGAATCCGTGCTATATGTCGAAGACTTGGCAAGCTCGCTTAGTAGTCTCTGCACACTTTTTAATTTATGCTATTTACTATAAAATCAATAAAATGTCAAATTTATAAAGGGTTAGGAAGTTATCAAGCGGTATACGTATAAACTGTTATACATATTAATACTGTCAAACTTTGGGTAAAAAAAGCTAACTAATAATGAATAAGGCGGGAGGATAATACTTCCCACCTTATTCATTATTTACTTAACCTGATTAGCTCTTCGTTTCTCCCGTCCTTTTTTGCGTCTTTCTAACATCCATATCTGCTTCAGATTGTTTAACAGCATTATATATAAGTAGGTGGGCGGGAAAAAACCTAACTATGTTAAGATAGGTAAATACGGGAAATAAATCTACTTAAGTAACGAATGATATGGGTGCTCGTTTAAGGATATTCCTGACGCGTGAGCAAGACCGAA
>JAHHIB010000130.1 GCA_019359075.1 Kalymmatonema hyalinum WJT4-NPBG1 | reverse complement strand
AAAAGTACACCGATTCAAGTAACCCCAAGGCGGTAATGGAACAAAGCGACTAAAGTCGCACGAGTCGTATTTCCTCTCAGGTCTGAAGACGCTGAGTTTCCATACTTCCCACGAGGTCTTATGATTAATATCTATGTTTCAGCCACTAGGATTTGAGCAACGCTTGATCATTACCTCTTTAGGTAAAGTAACGTATTATACTAATGAGGCTTTACCCTGGCAAGACCAGAATAGTGGAAGTACAGATAAGGAAACACTGGTATTTCTACACGGCTTTGGTGGTGGATCTTCGGCGTATGAGTGGTCAAAAGTTTATCCAGGATTCGCCGCCGAGTATCGGATCATCGCACCGGACTTGATAGGTTGGGGTAGATCCGAGCATCCTGCACGAAATTACAGGATTGAAGATTATCTGACGAATATTCGCGAGTTTTTGCAACAGACTTGCAATCAGCCAGTCACAGTCGTTGCTTCTTCGCTGACAGCAGCGTTGATAATCAGAGTGGCGATCGCCCATCCCGAATTATTTAAATCCCTGATTCTCACTGCGCCTGCTGGACTCTGCGATTTTGGTGAGGATGACTCCAAGAACTTTTTTGCCCAGATTCTCAGCATTCCCGTTCTCGACAGATTGCTCTATAGCACGGGAATTGCTACAAAAGAAGGTATTCGCAGCTTTTTAGAGCAAAGGCAATTTGCCCAACCTCCTCGAGTGTATGAAGAAATTGTCAATGCTTACCTAGAGTCAGCACAGCAGCCCAATGCAGAATACGCCGCGCTATCTTTTGTACGTGGCGATTTATCGTTTGATTTGTCGCTATATATTCAACAACTGACAACTCCTACTGCAATTATATGGGGTCAAAAGTCCCAACTTACAGGTCCAGAAATTGGTCGTCGTCTTGCGCAATTGAATCCGCAAGCGATCCGTATTTTTCAGTTGTTAGATGATGTGGGATTGACACCCCAATTGGAACTCCCAGCGGTGACTATTGGTTTAATCAGAAGATTTTTGCCAATGCTTTAGTTCGTGATTTGGTAGGTATAGGACTTACACATTAGACTTTTGCAAAAATATCATTAGGGATTTCCAACAAATAAGTTATCCCATAAGAGTGGGGTAGGCATTCCTGAGCGCCCAGTTTATAGGACGCTCCCCAATCCCATCCCACAAGAAAAAGTTGGATATTTTTTAATTTGGAAGTCCCTTAATAGATATTTAGAATCACAGATGAACACAGATCAACACAAACAATTTATCTGTGTGCATCTGTGTTCATTTGTAGTTTGATTCTCATACATTTGGCTTTTGCAAAAGATTTCTTGACACAATTCATTAACTAATGATTTTCAAGCAGCAGCGTAAAACAGGTATCCAGGCGGAAGGTTGCGTGTTTTGTTCAGCTTTTTCCTCGGTGTAAGTAGCGTGAAGCTAAGCGGCGCAAGAGGCGATAGCTCCTGCGGACAACATCCAGGACAAAGTAGGGCACCCGTAGCCGAAGCGGGGAGAGGAAGGGGCGATACAGCCAGTAGTAGCCTCTCTTCAGGTCATTCCACTTTGAGCAGGTCTCCTCATGGAGGAAGTCTGAGACGTCTACGACGAGTCCCCTGCCTTGCAGCATCATCACATTGCGACCGTGGACGTCATGGGGGTGGAGACCGCGCTTACGGGCATAGTTTAGAGCGGAGTCTATATCCCGTATAACCTGCTTTGGTATCCGCAGACCACGGTGCATACAGTCGTAGAGGGTCACTCCATGCAGCCGCTTTAGGACTAAGAAGCCATCTCCTGCATACAGACACTCAGAGAAGGCTGGGTGGGAACCCAGGCGGCGATAGACTTCCACCTCCTCAAAGAAGCCAGGGCGTCCGGGCGCGTAAATCTTTACCACCAGGTCTGGGTAGTCAGGGTGATAGACCACCGCAGCATAGTTCCCCCTGCCGAGAAGCCGCCAGGGTTTGGGGACATGGTGGACTTCCACGGGGTCGTGGGGATCGACGCTCTCAATTCGGAACCCGGGGAGTAGCTCTTGGTGGACACTCTCAATTAGCCGATTCATGTCTAATCCATGCATACTCGGTTCCGGCTAGTACTAATTAGATGGAATTTTTCCATATACTACCCTAAAAAGGGGGCGAGAGGTTTTCCGTTCGGCAAAGGCATTACCGAAGGCTAGGTTACCGCATTTTTCCGTAGTAAACCCAACCCTGATTCTTTTGTACAACAGTTCTTAAACTTTGCCTAAATTGACAAAGGGCGCTTGCGCCATCCCAAAAGCGGGCAAAGCAGTGATCATAAGCTTTCGGTGCCAAGCTCGTACATAAGAATTTCATTGCTAAAAGCGGGCTCTTCTAAAGTTCAGAAAGATAATCTAACAGTGCTAGTTACTCGCAGAACTGATTCTTGTTGAAATGTTTGCTTATAGCTTGATATCACCTGTTGAATCTGGGAATTCTTAGTTAGGCTGTTTTCGTATATCAGAATGACTAGTTTAGTCTTTTCCCTGGTCAACTTGCCATCCCGGTTGAGGTACTGTCCGTAGGCATCCATCACAGTTAGTCCTTGTTGAAACCGGGGCGTAATCACACGGTTCAAAAATAGCTGCCACTCAACCTCAGATACCATCTTCCCTCCTGGTTTAGATAAGCCAAAGTACAACTCATCTTTGGTGAGAATGCTTTCACTTGAGTCTGAAGTGGACGCTTGGGGTGATTGGGCACGAACAAAAGTATTTGTATGGCCAGGACCGATAAAAAGTAAACCTGTAAGAATTAGGCTATTTAAACTTTGTTGTAGAGTTGTCATTGAAGCATCATGGTTGGTATCACCAAGGTATAGCTTCACATCTTGGTTCTAGTGTTCCGAAAAACTGAAGCACTTGCGTTTGCGAGTGCGTGCCGGAGGCATTTGCAATTGCATGAAGACTGGCGTGCAAGTAGCAACCGATACTGTTCGTCAATCTAGTACAATAAAGTCAATAAAAATAAGACACGAAATAAATTCGCAAGCGGTTGGGCACGGGAATAAGACAAACCTCCCATATGCTACCTACCGCCTACCCCCTGTAAACTTATAGCCACCCGCAGTAACTTCAAGCTGACCTTGTTTCCATCCTTGATAAATTGGCGTTTTACTACCTTGAGCGTTTTGGTAGACGGCGTAGTGATTTTGCCAGTCGTGAAAACTTCCATTCCGCCAAACCTTTGGTAATCCTTGACTTTGATATTGAAGTTTCACTTTTCCTGAAACACCTTGATACTCAACGACTCCATCATTCATCTGACTTAGGTTTAGGCGAGATTTCTTCAGCACAGACTGCTGAAACCCATTCCAATCACTGTGTGTTTCGTTTTCACCTATTTCTAGAGCAAATCCGCTTTCGGTTCCACCACTGCCTATGGCAGTTAAGATGTGATCATCGGGATATTTCTCGCGAATTTTCTCAGTGGCTGCGGTGTTAACTCCCTCAATTTTTAGATTGATTGGTGTTAGTGCTAACCATGTCTTTTGGTAACGGATGAAAGTCACGCCTTGCTTTGTTTCTAGCTTGGCAGACTTGGGCAAAAAAAATTGGAATGGTACCTTAGGTTTATTGTTGAGCCAAATAACCAAATTGCGGTACTGAGCAATATTATCTCCACCTACAGACGATGAGGAAATTTTAGTAGGATCTGTTCCGGTTGCAGCTATAAAATAATCGACGCCGCGTTGAGAATTGTATGTCATCATTTTAAAGCCGTTCCAGTCTCCACCGGAACCTTGAACTAAGGTTCCGAGTTGGAAGGTGTTACCAAAATAGAGAGTTTCGTAAAACTCTGGTGTAGCATCGCCACCAGGTTTCCAGTTCTCATATGTTGGTTTGGAATTGAGGAGTTCTACTGGCTTTTGGAATTGCTTCCGTGCTAAGGCGACTACTGCTGATGGTGGACGATAGCTGCTGGTTATGAGGTGTACCGAGTCGGGGGAAGGTTTAGGATCTTTTTGGGGTGAATCACCAAAGTACAGTCCTAATTCATGGGTAGCCAGGGAACACCAAACACAGTTCCCCTCGCTGTAATCGCGTTTGGAAGGTCCACCAAATCCTCCCCGCCAATATTTCAGCGCCCCGGAAGTCAAGAACCAATCCAATGCAGATTTAGCAACAGATTTTACTTCTGGATCTTTGGCGAAATCATAAAGATTGACGTAGGTTGTGAGGGCGTGTCCTAGGTAGTTTTCTGAATCCCATTCACCTTGTCCAATATTGTAGAGAGTGCGGACATTGCTTGTGATGCGTTCTTTGTAAAGTTTGCGTGTTGCTTCGTTTCCTGTTTCTTCGGCAAATAAATAGACAGCCACTTCGCGCATCGCTTTTAGGTTATCGGTGTTGCGACAGTCTACCCAACTATCGCAGTTATCTGTTGAGTTTGCCCAAAACTGTTGACGGTTAGGAAAGCGGCGCGTCAGCGGATCGACCTCTGTCCAAATTTGCATTGCTTGTTTCATCCGCTGACGATATGCTGGGTCAAGATATTTGCCAAAATAAAAGTATTTGCGCACTTGACCTTTGAGGGTAAAGCCAGAGTACAAGTCAATTCCCAAGGTGTGAACGTGACTTTTCGCGTCAGCGTCTTCAGATTGTAGGAAAGAGATTGCCTTTTGTTGATTTCCAGTAAGAAAATCAATCATCGCTTTGGGGTAGGATTTTTTTTCGCCCTCAAAAGCAGTATTTCCGTAATTGCTTGCTGCGAGTTTTTTAACGACTTCCTTTGAGCGCAACTGAAACTCTGTTTCCATTTGCTGTGTCCACTGATTTTCCGCCTTCGCATGGGCGCAGGCAAGAAGAAGACACATTAACCACAAGGTAAAGGCTTTGAGGGCGAAATGATTCATGGTGAACAATTATACTCAAAAAATAGCCTCCTATTTAAGGAGGCTTTCATCACCTTTTCTCTACAGACATGAGATGCTACTTTTCTTGCAATCTCAGATCAATGACAGTAGCATTAAAGTTGTAGTTAAAGCCGTCTAACTCAATTGGCATTCCGATTTTTACTTTACTGTTACCTAGAACTGGTCCTTGGTCAGTAATTTTTGCTTTGCCTGCTAAAGTTAAACGTAAATCTTTGCTAAAGTTATTTGCTCTGTTCGGTTCTGGCAATTCTTTAATAGAACCATCAGGTTGAGGAACTAATACGTTTCTGGGTAGCTCTTCCACAGATTTAATTTCAATTTGACCGTGGGGTTGATTGCGGATAATAACGTTCGTTTTACCGCCTTTTGCAAACCCCTGCGTGTATAGCTGTTGAGTGTCGAGTATGTTTAATCCCCGTACTATTAAGTCTACCTCGATAGGTACTGTTTTACTACCGACTTGGGCAACGGAGCCGGAACCGCCAGGGAAGATAAAGATGCCTAAGATTACCAGCACAATGACCAGTGCAGCACCTAAATCAAGGATGTTAATTTTACCGAATAAACGACCTTTGGAATCTAAAATAGCCATAAAAAGTCTTTCCAGATAAGAGCTAAGTTACTGATTGTAGGAGTATAGTTTAGTGAAAATTGAGCCACTCTCCGACTTCATTAAGGCAATATAACCAGCTAGGCGTTGAGGTTATGCGACAGTGTATCACAACTTCTTAATTTCGGACGGACTTTTTGCTGTTTTAAGTTGTTGTCGTTGAAAAAATATGCTCTATCTTGGCAACAACTCTAGAATGCAACTTATAGGGCTATGAATCCGTCCTATAGTTTTAGATTCGCCCAAACCTCTTTTCAAACCGGATTTATGATCAATAGGAAACGTTTTTCTATAAATCCCCGTTTTTTTCGACGTCCTTGGTTTTATCCGTTAATTTCCATAGCCGTTGCCTTAATTTTGTGTTTTTTTACACCAGTAACAGCTAGGGCTATTGATGCTGAACGGTTATTGCCTCTCATTTTACAGGGAGTCCAAGTCATTCAGTTGTCTAATATATCACCTCGCCAAGAAGTTGATATTGGTAAGCAGATTAATCAGCAGTTGGTGAGTAGCCAAGTTCGGCTTTACCGCAATTCCGCAGTTAATGATTATGTAACACAACTTGGTCGGCGTCTAGCAGCCAATAGCGATCGCCCCGATCTCCCCTATACCTTCCAAGTTGTTGATGATGACGGTATCAATGCTTTTGCCACTTTAGGGGGCTTTGTGTATGTCAACACAGGTTTGCTGAAAACCGCAGAAAATGAAGCGGAATTAGCGAGTGTCATCGGTCATGAAATTGGTCATATTGGCGGGAAGCACTTAGTAAGGCAGATGCGGCAAAAAGCAGTTGCAAGTGGTTTGGCATCAGCAGCTGGGTTAGACCGTAATCAAGCTGTGGGGATTGGTGTAGACTTAGCCCTTAACCGTCCTCGCAGTCGTGAAGATGAATTTGATGCTGATAAAAGAGGATTAAGAACTCTAACACGCAGTGGTTATGCTCAATCGGGAATGGTTTCCTTTATGGAAAAGCTCCTGAAAAAGAGTTCTGGTACTCCCTCATTTTTAAGTACCCACCCTGCAACAGGCGATCGCATTAAAGCTTTGCAAAGTGCTATCAACGCCCAACCTAGTGGTGCAAGTACTGGTTTGGATAATGCTAAATATCAAGCAAACATCAAAGCATTGCTCAGGTAGTCAATAGCACTAACCATTTATCCACGTCGCCTGTTGCAGCGTTCAGCCTCAACTTTGGCTGGATCGACAATTGTCACCGCTTCTTCTAAAGCCAAGGTGCGGAGACTATTATTATGGACATTGACTTGATAAACCAGTTGATTTGTAACATCAAGCCCCGTCAACCACCCACTCCGGGGATGATAAGCACCAGTATCAATGTCCAGCCACCCTTGTCCTTGTGCCAGTTTACCAGGAGTTACACCAGGGAGGGTAAAGGTAATCGTGTGACCGACGATAATCAGCTTATTGGGCAGATAGGGTTTTTCCATGCTGTGAAATTTGTCGCGCACCCAGCAAAGCTGTTCAGCAGTTTGTTCTATCATCGGAATTGAGGGATCAACACCAGCATGAGCCAACAAAATATCTCCCAAATCGAGATATGTAGGCAAACTCTTAAACCATTCCACATGGTCATGGGGTATTGTGCCTTGTTGGTAACTGGCTACCGTTGCTTGCCCTCCACTATACAACCATGCTTGTACCATTGAGGTGGGAACTTGTCCGTTGGTAAGAATGTTCAATAACATCTGCTCATGATTCCCCAACAGACAGTGATAGCAATTTTCCTTGACAAAATTGACTACATATGCACTTTGAGGGCCACGATCAATTAAGTCTCCAAGAAAATAGACTTGATCGTCTGATGTGGGAGCTATTGCCTCCAACAATGTCATTAAACCTTCATAGTGACCATGTACGTCCCCAATAATAATTCGGCGGTAGCTAGTTGCGCTCATCAGTGTGGTTCAATAACTTTGCCTAATACTTGTGCTACAGTGTGGAATCAACTGATTTCGTAAATCTGGGTAAAAAAAGCTCAAAAGTATAAATTTCATATAATTAAGACTAATTGAAGTAAGTGTAAACAAGAATCCTCCCCTGGTTGCAGTATGTAAAGCAATAAGATGTCATTTAATTTTTAGATACAAAAATCAAATTTTTAAGCTCTAGTTTGTTCTCAAAGTTTTACATCAGTATTTTCACTGGAGATGTTGTCTGATTGTAAGAATTTAAAAATTAAAAAGTAACCAAAGGAAATTAAGACTGAACAAAACATTTTTATAAAAGAGGAAAGTAACGTATAAAGTTTTTACTAGACTGACCTACAATACACGCAGATACTCTATCAGCAACTTGGAGTTTGCCGTGTCTTTCCAGTTTCCCCCTGAAGTCAGTTCGCGCATTTGCAATCATATGAACGAGGATCATGCAAACGCGGTGCTTCTTTACGCTCAAGCTTTTGGCAGTTTAGCCAACGCAACAGCAGCACAAATGGTGTCTATTGATGCTCAAGGTATGAATTTAGACGCACAGTTGAATGGCGAAGTTGTGCCACTACGCATACAGTTTGACCATGTTTTAGCAGATGCGGAAGATGCTCATCAAACTTTGATTGCAATGGTGAAGCAGGTGCGGGCTAATACAAAGTGAGACTTTCTGGTAAAGCCAATCTTTGCTCCTGTTCAATGTTTTGTCACTATATCTCCTCACGTAACAACCAAAAGCCGGTGTAAGTCATCCCAGAATCATCGGGTTGCACTAACAAAAAATGTAATCCTCGGCTTTGCTGCTTGCGCTGTTCATAAGTTTTGCCAGCAACTCCCACTTGTTTATCTTCAAAAGTGGCAACAATCCATCTGTCAACTAAGCCAGCTTCTAAAACTAAACCATTACTGTCACCCCCAATGTAATTGAGTGCTACAGGATGGGCTTGTTGCAGCCACCGTGCCAAACGCATCGATTGTTTTCCACCATAAATGACGACACCAGGAACAGGTATCGTTGATGCTAAACCAAGATTGATGGGTAGGAGATCTTCTGGCATTTCCAAAATTGGAATAGGGCGATCGCTAAACACCTCTACCACATCACCAGCAGTCAGTGAAGCAAAACGCCATTCTTCTCCCCAAAGGTTTTCTGGTAATGGCATTGGAGGTGGTTTATCCAAGGAAATTGGATATTGCTTTTCTTGCAACCACTGTTTTAATGCCAAGGTGCGGCGAGTTGGTTCCACAGAAATGCCTAAACTGCGTCCAGCTTGTTGTATTAAACTCAAAGACTGAGGACGAAACACCTGAATGACATTTGGCAGTTGTTCACCACCTGCTTGTTCAAGTTGAGAAGCAACCCAACTTGAACTTGCTTGCGACTGAGGACAAGTTGCCTGATACTCAAAACTGCGAGTTGCGTCACAAATTAACAACTCCCACATAACTTGTCCAGATGGTTCTGTCTGCGGACGACGATAAAAATCAGCTTGCCAAATTTTCATAGGACTTACGCATTACGCTGATCTGTTGAGTTTCGCGGAATAGAGGCGCGGCGGCTTTGCACCCCTACCCCCACAAAATATCACCTACACCTATTCAAAAGCTGTTTCGTTGAGTAATTCCTGAATTTTAAGCGGACTTAGTTGTTCTACGTTGCTCAAAACTATAGATGCTCCTGCGGCTAGCAATGTCTCGGCATATGCATCACCACGCGCTGCTGTTTCCTGTACATGAGGAGGTAAAATACCTACACCGATCCAAGCCCGAGAAGGTTCCCCCAAACGCGCTTTCTTGACTGTGTGCATATCAGCTACTGTATCTCCTACGTAGACTACTGCTGTTAATTTGTTAATGTTTTTACTGTGGGAATCCAACAGGCGAACGGTAGCAAAAAGTCCAGTAGGATCTGGTTTACCTGGTGCATCTTCCATTGCGATTAATACTGGCGGCTTCAAGCCGAGACGCTTTTCCAAAACATACGTCGCAGAAGCGCGAGTCGCACCGCTAAAAAATCCCCAAGGGATCTCGGCTTTTGTCAGTTCCTCTAGGTAGCTAGGTTGTAACAACAATGGTTCATTGCAGATATATCCCGTCCAATCATCGGGGTCTGGTCCTCGATAACGCGATTGAAAAAAGGTGACAATGGCGTTGTAGTCGAGTTGTAATTGCTCGCGCGAGTAACAGAGAGTTTCAAAGTAGCGGTAAATCAATTCTTGGGATGCTTCCCAATCGTTATTCCAGATGCCTTCGGACTTGAGCTGGTCTATGTCGAGTGGTGTTGGGCGATACGCTGCCGCTGTAAAATGCTCTACAGTATCTGCGATCGCTCGTCGATAAGAACCACCGACATCGCGCACAACGCCGTCAATATCGAAAACGACTATCGCTTTTGTTGAGGGTTGTTCGGTCATAAAACGCCTAGATTTGAGATTTTTAGATTTTAGATTGGGAAATGGAAAGAAAATTCAAAATTTAAAAACACTCAAAACCTAATTTCTATTTGGTAAGCAGCTAGGTATTGCGTTAAAATAGGCGATCGCATATGTTAGTGACTGTTGCCTGGATACTCCAGGGGAGGTGTGATTGTCCAAGTTTATTTTGAAAATACTGTGGTTAGACGAAAACGTCGCTTTGGCAGTGGATCAAGTCGTAGGCAAAGGCACAAGTCCTTTGACTAAGTACTTTTTCTGGCCAAGGAATGATGCCTGGGAAGAGTTAAAAAAGGAGCTAGAGTCAAAACACTGGATTACTGAACTCGATCGGGTGGAATTGCTGAATAAAGCAACAGAAGTGATTAACTACTGGCAAGAAGAAGGCAGAAACCGCCCGATGGCTGAAGCTCAGTTAAGATTTCCGGAAGTTGGCTTTACAGGTAGCGCTTAAAGCTGCATAATGAACTCCCCTACTGTTGAACAAGCTCCCAGAGTTTGATAGTTTTATCCCTGCTGCCACTAGCAATCACTTGTGCATCAGGGCTAATAGCAACGGTAGACACTGAGTCTACATGACCAGAGAGAGTACCAACTTCTTGTTTTGTGCTGACGCTCCAAAATTTGACTATCTTGTCTCTACTTCCACTAATTAGTGTTTCTCCATCGGCACTGAAAGCCAGTGTGACCACCGACCAGGAATGGCCTAAAAGAGTGCTAATGACCTGACCAGTGTTTACCTCCCACAATTTAATAGTGTTATCATCGCTGCCAGTCGCTAAAACATTACCATTGGGACTGAAGGCGACTGTCAAAACCGCCCATGCATGACCTGAAAGGATACCTAAAAAGGTGTAGTATGGGCGGTTTTTAAATTCTCCCTTTGACCACAAGCGAATAGTTCTGTCAAAACTAGCACTAGCTAGAAGCTGACCGTCAGGACTAAACGCCACTGCACTCACCTGTAATTGGTGTCCAGTCAGCATACAAATCTCTTCTCCAGTCTTGACATCCCAGAGTTTGACAGTTTTATCCCAGCTACCACTAGCTAGTAGCTCACCATCTGGGCTGAAAGCAAGTGATTTTACTGCATGAGTATGTCCAAAGAGGGTGCGGATTTCCTCGAATGTGTTGACGTTCCATAATTTGATAGTTTTATCATCGCTAGCCGTTGCCAGAATTTTTCCATCCGGACTAAAGGCTACAGATTTCACAGCTTGGGAATGCCCGGCAAAGGTATATAGTTGTTTTTTGTTGTTTAAATCCCACAATTTAATTGTTTTGTCGTCATGACCACTAGCTAAAATATTGCCGTCACGGTGAATGGCAATTGAATTTACAGCACTTAACATACCGGGATAACCAGTCAGGGTATGTGAGCATTGCCAAAGGAGGTGGGGAGGTGGAGTGATAGGGTGATCAGGTGATGGGGAGTGGATACCCATCGCTTCCATGACTTCATCAGCAGATTGAAAGCGTTGAGTAAAGTCCTTTTGCACAAGCTTGTCAAGAATTTTACCCAAGTGTTCACTGACCTTTGTCGTAAGATACTGTCGCCAAACCCAACAATCATCAGCAATATCAAATAAATCAAAAGGAGGAATTTGGGTAAGCAAGTAAATACAAGTCACACCTAAGCTGTAAAGGTCACTAGTAACTACGAGCTTACCCTTAGCTTGTTCGGGAGCAGCATATTCTGGGCTACCGATAAGACTTTGACTTGTTAGGTCAATTGACGTCACAGTTCTAGCAGCGCCAAAACCAACCAAAACCAGATCCTTCCCTATGAAATTAGAAGGGGATTTAAGAATAATATTTTCCGGTTTTATATCGCAGTGGATAAGGTTGTGAGCGTGGACATACCTAAGAACTGGCAACAAATTCTCTAAAAGTTGCCAAATCTGAGTTTCACTGAAGGCTCCCTCCTTCTCCACGAAGGTAGCCAAGTTCGTGCCTTCAATAAACTCCTGCACTAAATATAAGTGGTGATTTTCCTCAAAGTGTGCCAGTAAAGCGGGAATTTGTACATGCTTGCCTAATTCCTCTAGAAGCTGTGCTTTTTGCAAAAACCTTTCAGGTTTTTGGTTTTGCAGGCACAATTGTTGAACGACACAAGGAATTGCGGGGGATTGTCCCTCATCCACAGCAACGAAGGTTTTGCCAAATCCCCCTTGACCAATTTGTTTAAGTAAACGGTAACGTTCTTTGATCAGCAAAATTTTTGAGAAGATAATTAGGTTATGATGACCTTCCAAGAATTACAAATCAGCGACTACTTTCAGATACCTGGTATAAAGGCTTTACTAGTGGTCTGTCAAGAAATAATTCAGGGTTAGAAGTAGTTTGTAGTAGGCGCTTTAGCGCTAAAGCGCTTACTACGAAGCCCTCAAATCAAAATTGACAGGCTACTAGTGACAGGCTACTAGTGTAGAGACGTGACATTTTGCGTCTCTACAGCGTCTTTGCGCGAGCTTATGATTTGTCCTACTTACCGACATTCCCATCTAAGGGAAAATCAACCACTACAGGCTGATGACCGTTTGACGGTGGGGTTGGTTGTGGTTTTGGCTGCAAAGGTATTATTGTTTCACCTGGCTTGGCAGTTTGATTCCATAAAATCATCGACAGTAGCCCATCCACCAAACCGTTGGTACTGCCATTGTTACCGCCAACCAAGACATCTGGGATGAGACGAACCTTGCCATCACCAATAATCTGCATCATCTGCATTGCCGTATAACCTTGTTCTCCCAAAGCTTCCACACCAGCGCCGTAGGCTTCTGCTTTTGCGTGACCTGTGGCGCGGATGGCTTCTGCTTCTGCAAGCCCTTTCAGACGCACAGACTCAGCTTCACCACCGGCTCTTAACCGCACAGACTCAGATTCTGCTGTGGCTCTTAAGCGGATCGCCTCAGCCTCACCCGTCATTTCTTTAATTTTGGCATTAGCCTTGAGTTCGGCAATTTTCACACCTTGCTCTGATTTCACCGTTTCTTGCTGGATGTCAGCCTTTGCCTTAAGTTCAGCAATTTTCACACCTTGCTCTGACTGCACCATTTCTTGCTGGATCTCAGCCAAAGCCGTCTCCCGAACAAGTTGTTGGCGTTGCGTTTGCGCCAGTTGTTGAACTTCAAACGTTTTGCGTTGCTCTTCTGCAATTTTCCGGTCTGTCTGCGTCTGCATTAGTATCGCAGGCGGCAAAATATCACCAATGAGGGTGTCAATCGCTTGCACGTCATAAGCTCGTATCGCCGTTTTAATAAACTCAGCAGCCTCAGCTTGCCGCTCGCTTCGGGCGCTGAGGAAGTCTAGTACTGTATAATCTTGAGCCGAGTTGCGGAAATAGTTGCCAATGGTCGGTTCTAACACATGATCAACTAAATTCTGCATCGAACCCACACGCGAAATCACCTTGGGAGCATCCAAAGCGCCCACATGAATAATTTGCGCCACTTCTAAATCAAAGGCAAACCCGTCTCTAGAACGTACTGTTAGGGAAGCTAGTTTAACATCATAACTGTGGCGTTCGGTGCGACCTGACCAGTTTAATACGATGTTGGTCGTCGGTACCAGTTCAATCTTCATGACGCGGGTGTTGAGCGGGTGCTTACCTGGATACAGTGGTTCCACCCACACGCCTTTGTGTCCAGTATTCACCAAATTACCGTGGGTGAAGGCTGCACCGCTAACATCTTCGTGTGCCTTGCCTACAAAAGAAATCACCACACCCACATAGCCAATGGGAATTTCCGTCATCGGCACTTGCTCAACTTGGACAAACCAAGGGTTCAGGTTCCAAGAACCAGAAAGCAGAATCTGCTCTTGCAAACCCCGTCGCCCACCGCCATCAATGAATTTTTGCCCATTCTGGAAGTTGTTGTGTCCGCTAATTATTGGACCAGCAAGTTCACCAGGGGGAATTGGCAGACCGTCCAGAGCCGTGATGATACCAACTTTATCAGAAGCAACGGTGTACACGCGCAAGTGTTCGGGGCTCATGCCGTGTTGGCTGGCATTTCCCGCCATGATCACCTTAAATAGGGCAGTGTTGATGCGGTAAGTACCTGCTGTTAAAAAGCCCATCTGACGACCTTTTTCCCCACCTTGAGTCAGGAATTTGCGGGCATCTTGGAAATTATCGCAATCTACGATTTTACCCAGGATACGCTCTGGAGGATTGGATGCGCCATCTGCTGCTACAAGCAGGGCGATTTCACCTTGAGGGACAACAACGACTGGTTCTTTGCGAACAGAGTACTGCCAAGGCGAATAGCCCCAGTGCCAGCCAGGAGCAAGAGTATCAGCTTGCAAGCCTGCTTCACCGTTCAGGGCAATTAGTCCTCCGGCTGGCAGTCCGCGTCCAGAAATCGCAAATTTTTTGACGACAATCCCAACTTCACGTTCGCCAATAACGACGAGTCCCCCAAAGACTAGGGGGACAAATATCACGAAACCGCCGACAACAACAATGGGGATAATTCCCCAGGGTGACATTGGTATAAATTGACTGTTAGTAGTGCTAGTTGGGATTTGGGCGATCGCCGTACCCGGCAGGGCTTCGCCCATCGCTTGCTTTGTCTTCCCTAGCTGACTTGATACTGATATATTTTGTTTTGCAGTGTTTGTTTTTACGGGAGTCGCGTTGGTAGAATGAACACTACCAGCCAACGCTAAAGTTGCTACGGCAGATGCCGCGAAACGAATTATTCTATTTTGTTTGCGTGCACCAAGGAAGTATTGAAAGCCTTTCATTTTTTGTGCCCCTCTGGGCAACTAATGATCTAAGGTAAGACTTCCCTTGGGCTTTGATTAATTTCTTAAACTTACCGTGATACTTTACAAAAGTTAATATATTTTTTACTCAGTTTATCAACTCACATTTCACCTAGTCTCAGAAAGCGGTTAGCTGTTCTTACTTAGGGAGAAAGGATTTCCTGCACGACGTGCAAAAACAGCTTAACAAAAGTAGAGGAATCATCCAGCCGCCATGCAACTGCGTGTTCCAATGTTGGTGCATCGCCTGCAATAGGAAGACAGACAATTCCCGGATTTTTGGCGTTTTGCATACTTGGTGTAATAAAGCAAACACCTATTTTCGCAGTTACCAATCCCAGAAAAGACTTCTCCGTATCTTGATGAATGACTGTCGGTGAAAATCCTGCTTGCTGACACAGGTGGAGGATATGGTCATATAGCACAGGTCCGTGTTCACGGTGATGTAGGATGAATGTGTCATTTGCCAAGTCTGTAAACGCAATTTCAGTTTGCAAAGCGAGCGGATGGTTGAGTGGTAAGGCAATCATGAAGCGTTCACGAGATATCGATATCAAGTCGAGAAAATCAGCTCGCAGTGGTGGATGGAGAAAAGCAATATCTACTTTTGCATTGCGAAGGGCTTCGACTAATTCTTCTGTGCAGTCTTCAAGGATATCAAGCTGTAGTTGCGGATAAGAATCGCGGAACACGGATAAAATTTTTGGTAGCACACAATGCCGTGCCATTTCTGTAAATCCTATCCTCAATCGTTCTGTTTTGGAAGTAGCGAATTGTCGCATCGTCTGCATTGCCTGTTCTACCCTTGCAAGAACTGCTTGCGCTTCTCCAAGAAACTTTTCTCCAGCATCCGTGAGAGTGATTTGACGAGTTGTGCGCTGCAGGAGGGTCACACCTAATTCTTTTTCAATTTGATGAATGATACGAGTCAGATGTGGTTGTGATAAATGCAGGCGTTCAGCCGCGCGGGTGAAGTGTAACTCTTGAGCCAAAACAACGAAACAGCGGAAATGCTGAATTTCCATAGGCAGTAAAGAGGATTGTTGACATTAGGTTAACAGTTAACGCTGAACTGCGAGCCGTCAACGACTTCGGCGATTTATTCCTCTAGTGTATCAATCCACCTACAACACGTATGAATATTTCCCAAAAGCCGGACTAGGATGGAAAAAATTAAAAAAATACCACAAAAGATGACATATGAGTTGGCGAAACTGATGGCATTCGTTAACTTTGTTCTGCCTGTCTGCAATGGTGGCTACTGGATTAGCGCATATTCTATCTCCAAATTTTGGCTACTCTGTCGTTAATAGAAAATGACAATGAAACTACACAAGTCAAAGTGGATAAAGCGGTTGACTCTAAGTGTCGTGGGGTTTTTGTTGGCACTAATTATCTACGGCTTATTACAACTTATCGACCCAGTACCAATTACACCAGTTGCACAAGCTTCTCAGCCTCGGTTTGCAGGACGAGCACTGCTTGTAGCATCGGATGCGGATATGGTGGCAACAGCTTATATTGATGGTATTCCAGACAAAGTACCCGGTATTGAAGACACCCTGTCTGTCATCAGCCTACCTCTAAATCCTGCAAATCCAATTGCTACTGTTCCAGTTCCCAACTCCGTGACAGCTTGGCCCCAGATTATTGCAACTTCTCCTGATGGAACAACAGCATATGTGGTAGAGCTTCGCGGTAAGCTTCCAGAGAACGTTCAAAAGTTAAACCCAACTGTACCAGGAATTGGACTACCTGATGGCTCACTGCTGACTGTAGTGGATCTCACCAATCCTCGTAAGCCCTTTGTAGTTGAGTCTGTACCTATTGGTCGGGTTCCAGCCCATATAAGTGCAAGTCCCGATGGAAAGTTCTTAGCAATCACTTTGGACGGAGAGAAGGGCAAAGAACTGCTTGTTGTGTCCATTGAAAACGGTAAACTTGGCAAACGGCACAACTTTACATTCAAAAATTCTACGGGTCAGGCTGTTAGTAGAGTTAATTCCGTCAATTGGCATCCCTCTGGACGCTTCCTAGCACTTAATTTTGACAATCAAGAGGTTGCATTCTATGAAGTGCTGTCAGATGTCTCAGGCAGTGTGAATCTCACACCCTACGGTCAACCTGTAGCTGTTGGCAACACACTCAGTATCGGACGATTCGCTCCAGACGGTCGTCATTTTTTAATCACTGAGGTGAACTGGGGAACTTGGAACTTACCCAGAGGAGCGTTCACACAGCAGTTCGGATTCCTCAACTACTTTGCCAACCCGAAGGGTGAATTAGTGTCAATTCGTTTTGATGGCGGTTCTGGACAAGTTATACAGCCTGAAGTGGTCTCTAGAGCAGCAGTTGGTCTCAGTCCTGAAGGTTTTGCTCTCAGCCCGGATGGGTCATTGGCTGCAACCGTGAATATGCGACGTACTTACATCCCTACCAATTGGCTTTCATGGCGTGGCAAGCGGCATAGTTCTTTATCACTTGTGAAGGTGAACCGACAGACTGGCGAGTTGACTACTTTAGGTAAGGAGTATGGATTTGAAGGGTTACTGCCAGAGAATGCGGCATTTGATGCAGAAGGAGATGCTCTGGCAGTGGTGATTTTTCATGACCGCCAACAAAGCCCCCGCAAGGGTACAGTCGAATTCTGGAATGTCATCAAAGGAGAGGAAGCAAGGTTAGAGCGAACAGGTTTCAAAATTGATGTAACTCGTGGTCCTCATGACATTACCTTAGTAAGATAAAGTCACATCAATAACTTGTTAGGTAGGGCGTATACCCTACCTAAACACATTTATACCATACCACCAGCGGCTTGAAAACGGGCGCGAGCGCGTTTGTAAGCTTGAGTTGCCTGGATTTGTGCTTGTCTGTCGTCTGGTTTTACCTGATTGAAACGGGTTTCTGCTTCGTTATAAGCAGCACGGGCTTCGTCTAGGTTAATTTTGTCACCACGTTCAGCACCGTTTACCAAAATAGTGACTTCATCTTGTTCGACTTCGGCAAAGCCACCTGACAAAGCGATCGCCACCCAATCCTGATTTTTACTAGAACGGACTCGCATCACACCGGTGTCTAGCGCAGTTAAGAGTGGCGCGTGTCCGCTGAGAATACCAAGCTGACCAGTCGTGCTGGGCAAAACGACTTCTTCAGCCGCAGCATCCCACACTGTTTTATCTGGGGAAATTACACGAACAGTTAATGTCATTTGTCTTTTGTCATTTGTCCTTTGTGAGACCAGTCTTGTTGGCGGAAGCCTACCCGTAGGGCATAGGCGGGTTTCCCAACCTAGGGAACTGGTGAACCGGTGAGGGTCAATTGTCATTTGTCATCTATCCTTAGTCCTTTGCATAAAAACTAAGGACTAAGGAGTAAGGACTAATGATTAACCTTTGAGTTTTTCAGCTTTGGCGATCGCTTCGTTAATATCGCCAACCAAGTAGAAAGCCTGCTCTGGCAGATCATCCAACTCACCAGCCAAAATCTTCTGGAAGCCTTTGATAGTATCTTCCAGCTTCACATACTTCCCAGGAGAGCCGGTAAATACTTCTGCCACAAAGAATGGCTGGGACAGGAAACGCTCAACTTTGCGCGCACGTGCCACAATCAGACGGTCTTCTTCAGACAGTTCATCCAAACCGAGAATGGCGATGATGTCCTGAAGTTCCTTGTACCGCTGGAGAGTGGATTGTACAGCACGAGCGGTATTGTAGTGTTCGTCGCCAACAATGTTGGGTTGCAACATGGTAGAAGTCGAACCGAGGGGATCCACAGCCGGATAAATTCCCTTAGCTGCCAAACCGCGAGACAGCACCGTTGTTCCATCCAAGTGAGCGAAGGTGGTAGCGGGTGCGGGGTCGGTCAAGTCATCAGCAGGTACGTACACCGCTTGAATCGAGGTAATTGATCCTTCGTTGGTGGAGGTGATGCGCTCTTGCAATGCACCTACGTCGGTTCCCAATGTCGGCTGATATCCTACCGCAGAAGGCATCCGTCCCAATAGAGCTGACACTTCTGAACCTGCTTGCACAAACCGGAAGATGTTGTCAACAAACAGGAGCACGTCCTGCTTGTTCACATCGCGGAAGTACTCTGCTATTGTCAATCCCGACAAACCAACCCGCATTCTCGCTCCGGGTGGTTCGTTCATTTGACCGTAGACTAGGGCAATCTTTGACTCGTTGAGGTTGTCTTTATTGATAACCCCAGATTCAATCATTTCGTTATAGAGGTCATTGCCTTCACGGGTGCGTTCACCCACTCCAGCGAACACCGACACTCCACCATGTTGTGTGGCGATGTTGTTAATCAACTCCATCATAATGACGGTCTTGCCTACACCAGCACCGCCAAATAGACCAATCTTACCACCGCGCCGATAGGGAGTTAGCAGGTCAACAACTTTAATCCCGGTTTCAAACACGGAGGGTTTGGTTTCCAATTCCGTAAATTTGGGAGGATCGCGGTGGATGGGCAATCTTTCTTCTGAATTGACAGGTCCTCTATTGTCTACCGGTTCGCCGAGGACGTTGAAAATCCGACCCAGCGTGGCTTTACCAACAGGCACACTGATGGCAGCGCCAGTATCAACGACTTCCAGACCACGCACTAAGCCATCAGTGGAACTCATGGCAACAGTTCGTACTTGGTTGTCACCTAGCAGCTGCTGTACTTCGGTAGTAACTGAGATGTGTTGTCCGGCTTCGTTAGTGCCTGTGATGGTCAAAGCGTTGTAGATTTGTGGCATTTTCCCGTTCGGGAATTTCACATCTACAACCGGACCAATAACTTGAGTAATGTAACCAACGTTTGTTTTTTCTGCAGTGGTGACCATGCTGAGCCTTAATGATTGAAGCTATATTTCAAATAAGGTCAAGAGAGACATAAGATGAACGCCATGTCATCTTCAAGAGTAGCACTGAACGATCCCCTCTATTGCGCTTAAATTTCTCCTTAAGATTGAGGCGATCGATTGGTAAGCAGGTTATACTGTGTTTTCGCTCGTCTGTGCGCCGCTATCAAACACTCGGCGACTCTGTCAATTTACCTCACTCCCTACTCCCGATTTTCACGCGTAGATGCTCATGAGCGCGATGCTCCCCTTTGGGCATATGCCAATACCCAAAGAGCAGACTCTCTTTGGGCGATAAGCGGGAGGCTTGACGCTATGCGTATCGCCCAAAGCGCACCTGGAGGAGGCGATCGCTCACAACAAAGTCATGAAAATTTTGGACGGGGACTTCGGTCTCCTAAGCATTCATCTGACGCTTGGAAAGCGTGCGATGAATGCTTTAATTTCTCTAAACTTGGCGTTTCTAACATACGTATATCATAATGTTGATCAACTGACCCCACTCAGGATCTAAAGCGTGTTTATCAAAATTTTGGGTCTAAAACCCCGTCCTTCTAGGACGGCTTTACAGAAAACGTGCTAAACTGTAAAACACTTAGCGTGTTTTTAGTTTACATGGAAAAAGCGTTTAAGTACAGATTCTATCCAACAACGGAGCAAGAAAACCTTCTGCGTCAGACAATAGGCTGCGTAAGATTGGTTTACAACAAAGCTTTGGCTGCTAGGACAGAAGCTTGGTATGAACGCCAAGAACGTGTGGACTACTTGCAAACGTCTGCAATGCTAACGAGTTGGAAACGCGAGGAAAATCTCAGCTTTCTAAACGAAGTTAGTTCTGTGCCGATGCAGCAAGGGTTAAGAAACTTGCAAAAGGCATTTGTTAATTTCTGGGCAGGACGTGCTAAATATCCAAATTTCAAAAAGAAACGCAACGGCGGCAGTGCAGAGTTTACAAAAGCAGCTTTCAGATGGAAAAATGGACAACTGTTTTTAGCCAAATGCACTCTCGCTTTACCAATAAGATGGAGTCGGAAAATCCCTCAAGGATGTAATCCGTCAACCGTAACTGTGAAGCTGGATGCTAGTGGACGATGGTTTCTCTCTTTCCTAGTGGATGATCATACTGTAAAGCCGCTTGAAAAGACAGATAAAACTATCGGATTAGATGTTGGGGTCAACAGCCTAATTGCCACAAGTAATGGAGAGAAAATTTCTAATCCTAGGCATTTTAAGCGGTTACATAAAAAGCTAAGACGCTCTCAAAAAGCCTTAACGCGTAAACAAAAAGGATCTAATAACAGATACAAGGCAAGAATTAAGGTTGCCAAGATCCACGCGGAGATAACTGATGCTCGAAAAGACTTCTTACATAAGCTAACAACTCAACTGGTACGTGAAAACCAAACGATAGTGGTTGAAGACTTAGCAATTAAAAATATGATTAAAAACCCCAAGCTAGCATTGCATATTTCAGATGCTAGCTGGGGTGAATTAATCAGACAACTTAGTTACAAATGCCAGTGGTATGGTCGAGAACTGGTAAAAATAGATCGCTGGTTCCCAAGTTCTAAGCGTTGCGGGAACTGCGGCTACATAGTCGAAAAGCTACCTTTAAATATCAGGGAATGGACTTGTCCCAACTGTGGAACTAACCATGACCGTGACTTAAATGCAGCTAAAAATATTTTGGCGGCAGGGCTTGCCGTGTCAGTCTGTGGAGCGAACGTAAGACCTGATAGTCAACCGTCTGAAGGGCAGTTGCAAAAAACCCGCAAGGGAAGGAAACAGAAACCTAAGTCGTGAGTCTTAGGAATCCTCAGCCTTTTAGGCTGGGGAGGATGTCAAGCGTGACTTGCAAGTCGATATCTTAAACAAACACCATATGAGAACCGCTATAGCGATCCTAAATCAGTTTGTGTCAAATTATCAAAATTTATAGCGCTTCCCTGATTACAGGAAAGCGCTATAATTATCGTTAAATTCAGGGATAAATAATACCTAAATAGCTCCCTGAGGTTTCTTATAAATTGATTATGATTTCATTTCTCAGACAGCACCCCTACGGGTAAAGAGGTTCCACAAGAAAACAGCAACAATTGCACCAATAACGGCTACAGCAATACCGGGAATGCTGAGAGTAGGAGCCGCCAAGGCAAAGGTACCTGTAGTAAAGAAGACGCCCAAGCTGCCGCCGACAAACGCCCCAATAATTCCTAACAAGATTGTTCCTAAAATTCCACCGCCTTGATGACCGGGGTAGATAGCTTTAGCAATAGCACCAGCCAAAAGACCTAATACAACCCAAGCAAGAATGTTCATTGTTGTTACATTGAATGAATCTTTTTCTTTGATACTTACAGGTTAACAATTCAAATCTTGGTATCCAATCTGCCAACAGAACTATTTATGAATGACCTAGAGGAATACTGGAATACCTACTTGTCCTAGGGTATATGCCTTAATCCAGATAGATAATAAATTAAGAAAAAGCTCCTAGTTAAGTCTCATACTAGGGGCTTATCAATTCATTATTGCTTGGTAATTGCAGTATATGCATTTTTAATGAGATATAGCCTCTACTTGAGGAATAAAGCTAAGGTTTAAACTGAGCTTTTTCTTAATAAGAAGATAAGAAGAAGAGTGCGACACCAGAAGAATGAAATGGTGAAGCCGAGTGAGTCTATAAGCGTCATCTCCTCAATAAGTTGAGCTATGTAGAGCTAGAACCCTTTATCTACCAATGAAAAATATTTCTGTTGGGCATCAGCCAAAAAAATAAATTTAGCATCACAACACCTAGCTACCAAATATGACTTTTTATCACAGTTTTTCAAGCTCGCCGTCTTGCGCGGGGGGTGGTATGTTATGAGGTGGTATGTTATGATGGAAAATGAGAATAGAATTCGGTGATAGTGTTGACAGGCTTTTTCGTTTTAGTCTTGACAGGCTTGTCTCCGAAATGTAAATCTCTACAAATTTGTCAACAACCCAGGTCTAAAGACGCTGGGCTTCTAGCCTAAGTCCAAGGACAGTAGTTGACCCGACTAAGTACCTCGTGTACTACGTTATTGGCAAGTGTTCAAGTTCCTACCTACAGATGCGA
>JAHHIB010000128.1 GCA_019359075.1 Kalymmatonema hyalinum WJT4-NPBG1 | reverse complement strand
TAATTGATGGTGTCAAGGCTAGGGGAGAAAAAGGGAACTACAGTACACGACGTGTCAAATTTAACTCCAACTGCTTAAGTTAAGTTTTCGTTACATAGTTAGAAATTTTCCCGCCCACCTACTTAGTAACTCTGTAGCCAAGTTCATTTGCCAGCGTATCAAAGAAAGATAGCTCTTTCACAAATAATTCAAAAACTCCGCCTGATTGAGCTGGTAAATCAAGTAAAACTAATGGAAAAGTTTCTGCTTCCAAATCTATTAATAATTGGTCTGCTTTTCCTCTATCAAATACATTAATACAACGAACTAAACCAGGGTTGAATTTTTCATGATGTCGGCGTAATTGATTATTACGCTGGTCAGCATCATAAGCAATACAAAAAAGATTTTTATCAATATAAAGCTGAAGCAAGCCTCGTGAAAAGGTACTCTTCCCAACACCACCTTTATCACCAGTAACAATGACAAGTCTCTTTGTTTTTTCTTCAACCTGATGTTGTTGATTGTCCTGCTGCTGTTGTTCATTATGAAGAGACATAGAATGATTCCTTTTAATATTAGTACGAGCCATATTTAAGAAGCCTTGAAAAAAATTGTCTATTAAAGTTGACAACAAATTAAGATAAGCAAATTTCAGTCCCAAAGGTTGGGGGTACTATAATTTCACAAGAGTCGTGTTCGTACACAACCTGCAAGAAAATATTTCCTGACAACACTCCAATTAAGGGGAATGGAAAAAATTTATCAATTCTGAATATAAATACTAGTCATTAGCCATAAGTTAGGATAGTTTGCTCAGAAACTACCCTCAGTATCCCAATCCAAACTAGAAAGAAAAACAAACTAATATTTAATTTTCTTTGCAATTTTAGTATTAAATGTAAATTCAATTCCCCGTTTATAGATATATAAAACTATTTTTTCAATATCAAACATCAATCATATTTCAAACAAAAACTATAAAGCTAAATAATAATATTATTTCTGTATAAAGCATTTTTATACAGAAATAATAATTTTTAGTTCAAAATTTAGCATCAGTTAGATAAATATCTAATTAACACATACTCCTGATTTATGAGAGATAAAATTATTAGTTTTTTATCTAGTATTTTTATACAAAGTTAATAACTTTACCCCAGGTTAAGGTAAAAATCAAAGAACTTTTATACAAAACTAATATTTTTTATAAGGTAAAGTAAGCTGTCAATTCACGTTCCTTAGCGAATTACAACCCTATAAAAAGTTAAATTTAATGGGTAATTCCTAAAGCTTCCTTGATAGCAGGCACGATATCTGCAATTGCGATAGTCTTGATGCACTTGTTGTCGATACAAATCACCCGAATAGTAGACCAATCGCACTCAGTCATTGACTCAAGAGCAAAGGCAATACCTCGGTTAATTGCCTCATCCGTTGCTCTACCCAGTTGACGTATGCGGTTAGACTTGCCGATTAAAGTCCCAAACGATATGAAGCTCAAGTGTACATCCCTCACTATAACAGTACTCCGTGAGCGTGGTGGGTAGTTCACGCAGAGCGATATCCAGTCAGTAAGTAACAATTCCACCTAAGGCAATTAAAATACCAACACGCCAAGGTTTAGGGCAAAGCTACTCACTAATCAGAAGTGGTAAATTTAAAATGATTAATTTAAAATTAATTAAGAACTATCCCATAGGGGCATTAACTCCTCAACCAGCCAATCTATCCCCACTCCAATATCTACCATAACAGCGAAGGCATGACCCAACAATTGCGCTCGCACATCAAGAGATACATATTGAAGGATTGCCCCAAAGCGAGTACCCACCACCTGGGCAACTTGGATGAGGTTTACTATCGCCTCCACGGGAGACTCTTCACCCAGCAGAGGGAAGTAAATTTTTGCCAACCAACTTTCATCATTAGAGAGAAGCTGTTCGCCTTGCTCTTGTGCAATACTTTTGAGTATCTTCGCAATCAATACCCGCAATTGCTTCCACCCCCCAATGTGGGACATATGTTCTTTCACAATTTGAGATACCCTTGGTTGCTTGATTGTCTTCTCTTTCGGTAACGCTTGAGCAATTTCATCAACGACATCCTGCTGCGTCGGTTTTTCATTTCCTGATAAAATTTGTCTGGCGATCGCCTTGGTTAAAACAAACTTGGTTTGTTCGCCACACTCAGCAGCCCGCCAATCTATCTCAATCGCCCGCACTCTTTGGAATTTGCACCCAGGTAATTCCTCTTGTAGGAATCCGACATCGAAATCGCCCACAAAGTAATAGATTAATTCCTCTTCGGGACGCAGGTGCGCTCGCAAACGACCTGACTCTTGGAGAATTTCAGCACGAACCAAACTATCAACAAATTCTTGGAAGTTGAGGTCAAGGAACTTTGCCGCCGCCAGGTTTTCTTCTCGCAACGGGGATTCCTCAACTAATATATCCGCCACCACACTAGTCAATACTTGATACTCGGCTGCTAATTCTCCAATATTTGGATAGGGAATACCCAAACTCACCAGTACGTTGACATCTGCAAAACGGTTAATTCCCCGCCCGTCGCGAAAGTGATACCCATCGCCTGTTTGTGCAAAAGCTTTACGTTCAATAATAGCAACCGACAAACCCAAATACTTGTTGGTAATAGTTTCTCTCAGCGCTGCTACTCTCTGTAAAATCGAATCGCGTCTATCGCGACCCAACAAGCCCATACCAGTAACGTGGACAACTGTCAAATTCTCATAGCTTGGGACAAGCTGGGAGATAACGAGGATATTTTCTACTCCCACTCCCAACTTCAGCGCTAAATAACGCACATCCAAAGTGCCATCGAGGTAAATATTAAACTTAGTCGCAGTTGTCACTTCGCGGTGGCGATTATCTTCTAAATGTACACAGAGTATACCTTTATCAAAATGAAATGACCCTTTAATATAGTTTGCCCACACTTCAAGTAGAGGAACTAACCAGTTGAGCAATACCTGGTTGAGTTGTTCTTTGGTTTCAGTATAAGTCTGACCTCTAAGAAGTTTATTTATACGCCGCGATGCTATTTTCAGAGCCTTAGTCCCGGTACTGGCATCTATACTATCTGGAGCTGACCGTAGGAAAGATAAATTTGGACGTAGGGCAAGTTCCACCTCGGAAATTATATCAGTAATATCTTGTGGTATCTCCCCCAACATCTGACGAATAGCTGTATCGTTATAGCCATAACGAGGAGCCACTCGTGTGGACACGCTTGCCGGCTTGGGCGAAGAGACGTTAGGAGTTGGTAGAGTAGTATCACTTGCCCACAACATCCCGAACCCATACTCTTCTGGCCAAAACAGAAACCTTAATCTCTCAAATATAGGTTTGAGTTTTGTAAATAGGAATGGTGCGGCTACAGCTAACTCCCCAACAGTTTGATTAAAATCACTTATATTAACTTCGACTTTTTTGCGCGATCGCATAACGAGTGAAGCTTCATCCCAGAATGCACCACACTCAGAATATTCATAATCATCACAGTTAGGCAAACTATCGGGATGGGCACGTACTTGAGAATAGTTAAATACAGAGTAGCGTTCATACCTATAACCAAATCCCATACCCCTGTTACTGCGACAGGCATTGTAAAGGTGACAGCTAAGACAAATCGGATTAGAGGAGTTTTCAATATTAGCTATATTTTTCGACCCCAAAGCACGAAAAATCGGAGTACGATGACAGTTTGAAGGAAATAACTTACCAACGTAAGTTCCCGTTGGATGCACTAAAAAAGGTTGCCCCATAGGTGTAAGTCTGGCATGGTCATAAGCTAACCCGTTATGGCGGGGAGGCAAATCTACAAAGTTCTGCTCGACTGTGAATGTTGTTGGATTGCGATGGTCGCAAGCTAAATACCACAGTTGGCGTAAGTTAAATTCAGATGCCTTCATACTGCCAGCGGTGTGAGACTTACCCAACCCAGGAGCAGACTTATCTAATATATGCTGCCAACCCTTGGCGACGGCTTCCTTCCAGATACTAACGCGCTCGTTTCCCTGGTAAATTATCTTGGGACAACCAAGTTGGATATATTCGTCGGGAGTGGGTAAGGAGCCAGGGATATATATAATAGTTGTTGCAGTTTGCTTTTGTCGGTACTGACGCTTTTGTTGTTGGAATCCCTGGTGGGGGCGAACCAACCGTTTGATTTTCAACATCTGGTATTTTACGTCATCCCAAAAGCGAGAAGGATTTCTCGATAAACCCTCAAATTGCGCCCAGGTGAGCAACTCGTATTTACCAGCATACTCATCTGGATCAGCACAGGATTTATCAAGTTGTCCCCACCAAGCCACCCTTAAGGTATAACCCCAACTCCTCACCAACTCATAAGTACGGCGGTACTGACGCATCACGTTTTTATTTGTGATTGCAGCCGCATCAGCCCACAAAAGTAAATCTTTCGTCCCACCTAACCGTAAAGAAGCAGCAGTAAGATAGCGCCTCAAAGTTTCAGGACTCCCCGCAAAGTTACCACCCGCTGCACCAATAGTTATTTGGTTTCTCAGTTGGGCGATAATCCAGGGTTTGAGAATACCCTCAGCAAGTCCAATATATTGTGGTAAAGGACTAACTTCGTTAACTGGAATACAAAAAGTAAGAGGTAATTCACCGTTTTGCAGATGAACAGTCGCACCATGAGGACGCTTTTTTGTACGGGAAGTTGCCCATAGGTATTTGGGAGCATCGTCTGCTGGGTTATCAACTCGCAACTGCCAACCAATAATTTGTCCTTGCGGATTCCACACTGGACAAAGGTATCCCGCTTGGGGGGTAATTAACGAACGCCCACCAAGGGAAACACCCGCCAGTTGGTAGGAAACTTCCCTGTCAAGTTTTTGCCATTGCTTAACCGATTTAAACGAACCTGCGGCTATTAACTCATCATTTAGCCCCCGGCGCTTTAAATCTTCTTGATGCTGGCAAGATAACCGTAGTTGTCCTAGAATATCTCGAATTTGCGTATCGCGATCGCTTTCTGTAAGGCTTGCAGCATGGCGAGCTTTTTCTTGTCGCAGGCGTTCAATACGCAAGTTTCGCCAACGCTCTGTCCACTCGCGGCGGGAAGCTTCATCAACGTTGCTCCCGTTATCACGTTGTAGTATCCCCCATAACCCATCATGGGTAAGTTTGAGGAACTGCCAACCGCGAGGTGCGCAAAAAGCATCCGTTGCGCTCATGCACAATACCATATCAGAACTATCCGGTAAGTGACGGCAGCGCCTGCGCGTATCACCACAAACAGGACAAGGATTGGTACGGGAGGAGGGAATGTACTTTCTCGTCACTCATTCCATCCCAGCAGTAGTATTTGTATTTGCGAAAATCTAATACTTGTCGTCATATGAGTCCACCTTGAATGCGGCAAGGGGGGACGCCTGAACCCGTAGGGTCAGCGTCCTCTTAATTGCCGCCAACATTAAAATTGAGCGATAGCGAATCCTTGTTTTCAGGATGTATATTCATACCCGTCAGCTTTGTGAATGGTTTTCAAATATTTCGGATGCACGTCAAAACTCTTACCTCCTGTAGTTAACTTAAAGCTTGGTTTAAAACGAATTGCTATTCGCCCTGTATAGGTTCCTGCATACTTCCCAGTTAGGATATTAGCTTTCACTAAGTCTCCGGTTTGGAATCCCATGAAGAACTTTTGTGCTGGGGCATGACGAATCGCAAAACCATAACGGTCAGTACCGCAACGTTGCCTTTTCCCATGTCCCTTAGCTTTAACAATTAAGGGCTTAATTCCGTTGAGAAGAAGCCGCTCTGGTGTCAATCCCCCAACACAAGCGGCATCAGTCCAATGTTGTTTCTCAACCCCTCTGGTTTTACGGTTAAACTTTGTCCTACCCCCAGAACCTACTTCTACAGGTAAGCCAGTTAGCTGAAGTCTTCTGTACAATTCCCATCGAGTAGCATTAACAGCAGCAGCATCTTTAAGAGGTGCTTTAGCCTGGGCTAAAACCCGTTTGAGAACTTCAGGTTTCTTTTTCAGAAACTCTTCAACTGGTTTATTCCCTTTGGCTTGATTGCAGGAATGGCAACTGAGGCAGAGATTACTGACTCGGTTAGAACCTCCTTTACTACGAGCAAGGATGTGTTCAATCTCGAATGGGACATTTTCTACACCACAATAAGCGCATTTCCTACCCCATTTTTGAAGCAAATATTCTTTTACTTCAAAGCCAAACAATTCTCCTCTTTGGTACTCTACCCCACTAATTTCAGGATTCTGTAGCTGAATAAGGTCAAATCTGACCAACTCCTGAGAAATTGCCGTAACTGGACAGACTCTTCTAATTCGTCTCACGCAAGTTTCAATGTTGGCAATTCGACTTTCTAAGGAAGGTGGTAGCCATCCGTCTTTACGTGTTCTATTCAAGAAGCGAGGCTTACGGTAACGGGTTTTACGGTTACGCCGTCCCCTTCTTAATGCTCTCCGAGCTAAGAGTGAGTCTTTGATTTGTTGTCCTCGGTGAGAAATCTCTAGGGCGCTTGTGACACGTCCTGTTTCTTCTTGGATAACAGCAACTCCGGTTGTTTTGGAGCCAGGGTCAATCTTGATTCTATGAGGATGGGTTACGGATTCTTGAACGGTTCTATCCTGCAAAACAATAGTGAACGGATAGCACTTGAATACTTTAGCCCTCCCTTTTTTGAGTAGTTCCCTTGCCCTAGCTGGATGGCAGGGGTCAAGAGGTTTTAAGTTTTTATCTAGAACAAAAGTACGCATTACTGCATCTCTCAATTTCTTGGTAGGGTTTGCCTCGACGGTGTTAAGACTCGGTACTTTCTGAGTAACACTGGCTTTTCCGAATGTCCTGTTTAATTACTCAGTTGTAGAGCTTGAAACTGGCACGCATTTCAAGGTACGAACTTGAACGCTTGGTCTTAACGGCTGCTAGGGTTTCCTAGCCGTCTGGTCAACAGGCTTTATTCAAGCCCACACTTACCCGGAACGGGAAGTGTGCGGTAGTTGACGCTAAAATAATGCAAACTCGTACTGCAAGTCCCACCAAAATTTGCTAACTTTAGATATTACGAAATTGTCATTCTGGGGTTTTGTCCAGATCTCCTGGTTAGCAAACGGCTACTTATGCAGCACGAGAATCTCAGTTTTTTCATTTTTAGATAAAATTTCAAATTCAATCGGACGCTGGTCAATCATCTCTTCAAGGTTGCCAGTTTCTATAAATGTCAGAAATCGCTCCTCCTCCATTGTCAAATTCGGAAAATTCAACATTTCAGTCAATCCCACTCGTAGTGGGTAAATCGAACCAAATTTTTGTAATAACCGAAATATTCGCGCTCTCTCTTGCATCGAAGGCTCCTCCTCTAAATAAGCATCAACCTGTTGAGGTCTAAGATTTATAGTCTCCAAATCGTTAGTTTTAAAATTCCGAAAACCAAACTCAATAAATTCGTTAGTGATTTTAATGACTCGACCGCATATTTGTAAATGCGGACGAACACGCTTTTTAAAGTGATAAACCTGCCCAATTTCAAAGCCTCGGAACGGATTGCGAAACCCTCGACGTACTAAACCTAGTCCATCTCGAATCGTATTTACCTCACCATTTTCAATAACATTTAATACTTCATCCCGACGCTCGTCGCAAATAAACTTGTACGCCGCATCAATACTGCGGTTGAATTCCCGTTGCAGCGCATCAGCTGAACGCAATTTGCTAAGTTCTATTAATTGAGAAATTAAATCAAATACTTTTTTCCCTTTCTGATAACTACCTGTACTTAAGCGCAATTTCTCAGCTACAGCAGCCCGAACATTAATCTTACTGCCACTATCTTTATGAGAATTATTTTCATCAACTGAATCTGTCAAATTTGACAACTTCTGGTTGAGGAGCGCTGATTGACGAAGGCCGTTTTCACGTTGCCGCTCTTTGGCTTGGCGCTTAAGCTTGGATTCCCAGTAGACACCTTCCCTAAATTTCTGGAAATAAGTCTTCACCTCTCGGTGCAGATTACAGTCAAACAGAACGTTAAGTTCTTCTTCAGCTGAAGCATAATCGCCAATGATGACTGGAACTACAGGCAAACCAAGCTTCCTGGCTATTTGCAACCGACACTTACCAGAAAGTACAACGTTTGCCCCGGTGCGTGTTGAAACCTCAAGAGGCGTAATGATTCCCTCTCGCTGAATACTCTGTTCCAATTTCGGGCGGTTTTCATCCTCACCATAAATTTCTATTAGCCTCTGGTGAATAATCAACTCATCTGGGGAAAGATGGAAAATCTGCTGATTGTCTAAACAATGCATATTTATACACAAGCATTCTCAAAGACATATCTTGAACAAACTGAACTCTTATCCTGAGCGAACACCTCATCTCTCAAATGCTCAAACCCAAACCTTGCAAGCAATTGAAGAATTAAAGCCAAACCAAAGGTTATGAAGTCTTAAGACAGTATTAAGTTTATTAAATAACAATAAGCCTGTTATGTAAGCACCGTAAAAATAAAGAAATTTTTGCAAAAATGTATATATATCAACCCCGAGATGGCTAAATCTACTTAAACAATTTGCCAAGTACCAACAGGGAGATAGAAAACAGCTATTGAAGGGAAGTCGTACACAAACAGGGTAATTCATGGTATGATTGAGTTAGTTTATTGTAAATACAAAAGCATTTGTCCAGCCTGGCGTTAACAGGTTGGCTTGCTTTTTCCTTTAATATCTTATTGCCCCAAGCCCTTGAGTAAATGAGAAATTAATTGTATGAAAAGAGTATATCAGATATCTAATTTTTTGGCAAAATTTTGAAAGATTATGGAGTAGGTAAAATAATGCCTGGTCCTAAAGCTGACTCAGTGGCAATAACAGACATAGAAAGAAAGGCGCTTATACATATAGTAGCCACAGGAAACGAACATACCAGTACTAAAGCTAAAGCCTTGTTAAAAGCGGAAGCAGGAGAGACTACCGCAGCAATAAGCAGAGAGCTACAAGTAAGTCTTGGCTCAGTAGTAGGATGGAAAAAGAAGTGGAACTCAAGTACCATAAAGGCAAAAACTTGGGAAGAGGCAATTGACAAAGTTGAAAAAATTTTGGGAACAGCTGCAGGAAGACCTAAAAAGTGTAAACAAGCCCAAGTGAGCAAGATCATCGAAATCGTTACTTGGAACAATAGAGATTATCGTTCGCGACACGCTCAAAACGAAATAATCGCCTCCGAAGCAGTACGTAGAGGAATCGTTTCGGATATATCCCCTCGAAGCATAGGACGTTTACTCGAAGAGTACGAAAAAGAAACGGCAGTCTCAAGTTAAGGTATTATTGCGATTAAAACGTTTTATTGACAATTACGTTTGTCCTGACCTCGCCTCTGAACGGTTAGTGTTATTTAGTTTGGAGTCCGAACGAACAGGGCGATCGCGTTCCGCGCACTGCTCTTTAGGCGATCGTCTAAATTATTAATTATGTTCGCAGATATGCTGTTCGGCACTGCAGGTTGATGCTATGCACGCGAAGAAGCCAGAAGCAAGGGTGACTGCTTCACGTTGTACACAGTTGTACACAACTGTATTCCAAATTTATTGCTCGTTACGAGCCAATTGACTGATGCGCTGAAGTATACGTAGAACGTCGTATAACTCGTTTCCTCTGTTACGTACATCAAAAATATCTGAAGTGGCATAGCGAGGTGGATTACCTTTGACGAGTTTAATGAACATAAAACTGCCACCAGATGTAATCATGCCAAAAACTTCCTCCTGTGATTGGGGAGCAGCCAGCATATACGCTAAAATCTGGTCAAGTCCTGCCTCTACAGAATAAGCTACCTGTTTCGACTCAATGACTGTCACCCAGAATTTCTGATTGAGAAGTAAGAAGTCAATTCGTCCTTTAATAATGGAAAGTTTGTCAGTAGTTTCAATTTCGACAGATTTCTCTAATTTGATGTGAAAAGGAGGTAGATAGAACTTGCCAATGAATAGTAGGGGAGATAAAACGATAGTATTAACCGTGTTTTCTAGTAACGGCGGATAATTCCGTAAATTGATGTAACCTGCTTTTACTTGGTCTAATAGCTGCTTTTCTTGGTCTGTCAGTTCTGGTAATTCGTCTTGCCACTCCCGAAAAAATTCCTCAGAATCAACTAACTCTAATCCATAAAGTGATATGAGCTTCTCAAGAGTGATATTTTCTGCCTGAAGAGTTTGAACCATAAGTCAATCTAGTTAATAAAGTTTTTTCGCCAATGAATTGAGACAATATTTCATAATTGGGAAATTATCAACTACCAATTAATTTTGGTAATTATCTATTGGTAATTACCATTAAGTTTAACATGCATTATGGCTTAAGAGCGATGGTATTGTCTACTCAGCACTCAAGGCATTAAAATCTGCGAAAAAACGCTTGTTTAAAAAAACAATAGCGTCATCGTAAAAAGCAGCATGGCAACTATAAAAAAGGTAATTAAATTATCTAAGGGTGCGAAGAAGTTTTATCAGTCCGTTGGTAAAGAATACGCGCATAAAAGAACTTAGCACAGGCTCCAGAGAGTAGTGTCAAAGAGCACTACTGCAGGAATCATTGTCCGAACTCAAAAAACTTCTCTTAGGCGTTTATGTAGCAGGCGGACATAAAACAACGCTACGCGTATAATTATTGAGTCAATTTGTCTGAAACTAAGATACAGAGATTGATTTGAGCGATTTAATTGTTGGACTTTAGAGTTGGGTCTGAATTGCTGTTTTTGGTTATACGCTAAGTTTTTTTTGGAGATAATCCTTGCTAAATGCAGGAATTATACGCCCAGTTTGGGGATAAATGAACTTATAAGCCGTATTATACGTTCAGCGTTGTTTTATGTCCGCTGACTACAAGAACCCCTCTTAGTTCAATCCCCTGGTATCGCCGGGGTGGTCAAGCAACTAGCTTCCTATTTGCAAAGACTCAACAATCTGACTGCTATCAATCGACAAACCTAAAAGAAAATCAACCAACGCTTCCTTGCCTCGCTTCAAATAGGCAGAATAGCCTGGAATTGAAGCTTTGGAGCAAAAACGCTGTAATTTTCTCGTGCTTAGGTTCATCAAATTTTGCTTCCGTTGCTGCTGCTCATTGATAGTTACTATCACTGGTAGTTCAGACGCCATTTCTAGTGGTGAAACAGTTGCTATAAGCAAAGTTTCCTCACGGGGTCTTACACGTAAAAAATTGGGCAGGCTTGGTTTGATTGATCCTGAAGCCCCCACGTTTACGTGTGGTAATAAGCCTGCCCAATTTTTAGGGGACAATGCGTCACCAAAGCACTGATTTTCTAATTCTGTAAATGGCTCGCACTCAGCACCGGACACTTGCACACCAGTCGCCTCAACCGAGGTTACCTCGGTATCGGACTGGCTCACGACATTAGTGTCCTCAATGTTATCAATCACAGGCAACAACTCAGAGGAATTATTATCTTCTTCTGTAATCAACTGCTGTGGAATCTCTGAGGTAATCAACTCTTCCAAGAAAGTTTTAGAATTGTCGATTTGAGAATTACTAGGTGCATAAAACAGCAAACAAATAAACAGAAAAATTAAACCAAATAAGTAAACATCAAACAAAAGCTCGTAAGCAAAATCGATTAGTTCAGCCATGATGTGATACTCCTTAATAGCTTAATTGGGTAGATATGTCTCGAATTGACTACCCAGTACTGGGGGAAAATTCCCCCGTACTGAGTGTCAATTCGTCAGCCCAAGTAATATAAGGAGTGGGAATTAATTAAGCTGAAAAGTTTTCAGATTTTGGATGTCTATGACCTAAAGCGTCAAAACTCTTCTTAGACCGTAAATAGTCAACAAGCGAAACAAGGTTGTAGTTGTTTTCTAACTCACGCGGACAAAAAGAGTTAAACAGTTCGTCTGATTGACCGTTGAACTTGAAATAGTAACAAGTACGAGTGGTAATGTGATAAACAACTATCTTATCACCTTGTACGCGCACGTCGGCACACCGCAATCCCTTGTTTAGTTCTCTAATTTTTTCAGGAGTAGAGAAATCCTTGTCAACTACTTTCCGGTTTTTGAAATAATTGACATAATCAACCAAATTCGCGTCTTTACCTAATTCAGATAAATTATCTGACCAAAAGAACCTATTACCATCAAAATCAAAGCGGTAGCTGATATCAAAATAACGGTCATGAACGACAATAGAATCGTCAATTTTGATAACTTCGGCATCATTCAAACCTTGGTTAAGGTTATCAAGAACGCGAGTATCTTCAAACTGCCGCAAAACTATGCCATCCAGCAACTTTTTATCAGGGCAGTCCAAACCTTCCCATCCATAGGGATAGATACCGCAAACAATTTTATGTTCACCGTGAAGGTTAGCACAGCCTTTGCATGAGTCCAAACAGGCGTTTCTAAATTGCCCGCTAGATTTCACTTCAATGTACTTGTAATGAAGGCGTAAATATTCTTTAATCGCATCACCTGGATTAGATAAACGCGAATTAAAATATTTACCTACCAAATTTTTATCTTGTGGATATTTCACCTCAAACAAGACAGACAATCGCTGGAATTGATAGTCAGTTAGTCGATGGTAAATAATTTCAAATTTCCCAGGTTCTAAAACATTAGGTTGTGTCCTAGCTATGTCCAACCCATATAGATTAGGATGACCATCCATGCTAGTGACATAATAGGTAAAGATTTGCTCTGGTCGAGTTTCAGGCACAAACACGGATTCAGATATCTCAACTATTCCTTCTTCCAATTGACTGGTAGAAGTAGTAGTCGAAGTTTGTTCATCTTCCTCCTCTTCATCCAGTACACAAGTTGACAATAATCCACCAGTTAGAATCGCGCCAGTCAATCCAGCCAAACCAAGTAAGCCAGTTGCAGCTGAAGCTGAAGCAGCCTTTTGGTACAAAGATTTGTTACCAACCTGTAACCCAGCATCTGCCAGAAAACTCAACCCTACTGCCGTTGGCAAAGCGATACTAACTGAAGCAATCATCAATAGTAATGAAGTCATTCCTATCGCAGAATTAGCTTCTATAAGTGAATTTACAACCTGTGCTTTGAATTTATTCAGCATAATTTCCCCTTCTTTGTAATTTCTATTGCCAGTTACTAACAGCAACCCCGGCAAATATTTGGGGATTAGGGTATAGACTTGTCTAAAAAGACTTACTACTCTACTTCTTTCAGCATTAATGGCACTCAGTATATTGAAACCACCCATCTGATGTTCGAGTTCAGCCTTTATAAAGTCTTACCCAGGAACAGTAGCAGGCATCGAACCTGCCTAAAACCCGTATGTTTACTGTCCAAAAGTCCAAGTATTAGTTTCGTTTAATTCCAATTCTTCAAAGCAGTTAGTAAAACTTGGGAAATGGAAATATCCTAGTGGCATCCGAGATATTAATAATAAAGATAAATTTTCGATTTGAGCTAACTGTTGCAATTGGAATAAGTCATCACTAAAAGTCTCGCTGACACAGTGCAACCTATCAAAATTATCTATCACCAGCAACTTATTAAAATTATCCGATAATTGATTGACAATATTTTGCCAATCCTGCTGGTAATACAAACCTAGACTAATAGGAATAACATCAAATAAATTATCCACGCTAAAAGGGTATTCAAGGTTAAGATAAACAGACTCTAGGTTAATGTCTTTGAGCAAGCAGTTTCTGACAGTAAAAGTCTTACCAATACCCTGCTTACCCCACAGGTGAATATTCTTGCCTGCATTTATCTTCTCAATCAATCGACTGTAGTCATTAAAACGTAACATAACCGTCATTCCTCAAATCAACTATATCTATAGCAATCCGAATTGAATCGTGAGAAAACACGTAGATTTAAAATCAAATGTAAAAGTAAAATTTTATTCAGGCTTGGCAATTAGAAATCGCGGTTCATCTTGCACACAGACGAAACCCGCCTGCGCGGGTTATTCTATGAAGTCCACGCACCATCTGGACTTTGTTTGTGTAGTAGCGATTTCTAATCGCCCAATTATTTCCAAATTTCTCATGAGTGATTTAGGATTGCTATATCAACTAAACTGACATTAAATCTGTAATCTTTGAAATGTATTTTTCTAAGCTATTCCTGGAAAACTGGTTAGAGATAATGAAATTATCTAACAAAAAATCAGGTGATTGTGAAAGTCTCAACAGCACGCCATCATCACCACTACTACGATGATAGTAATGGACAATAGGTGATTGGATAACTGTCAAGTTATCATTACGGATTGCTCGTCCTGTAACCAAACCATCCATGATAAATTTAGCAGCAGCAGCTACGTTATCGCTATCTCGCCCAAAATTTTTCACATACCAATGAAATTCAATCCAAACTGCACCATCTAAACAAAATCCACATTCTCGGACAAATTCAGCAATTAAGTTTGTCCAGTATTTTTTAAGCTCAGCGCTCGCTTGCCAACCCGACCGTGCCTGGTTAATAATTTCGTTCATACTAGGGGGTAGAGGCATACTTAGTTCAAATATCATCTTCCCCACTCCCTTGAAAGCTATTTAAAAATTCTTCAACAATGTTCCTAAATTTCTTATATGACCTACCATCTTGGCGGGATAAACTGAATACTGCTTTGACAATTTCATCAAGTTGATAGCCCTTTTGATGCAAATTCAAAATTGAGTTTCTCGCTTCTTCATCAAGCTGCACCTGAAAACTAAAACTGCCCTCAAAATCAGTTTTAGACTGCTTAGTTTTAGTAACAGCAGTGGCTTTAGATTTACCTCTATCATGACTACTACCCTCACCAGACAAACCAGCGACAAATTCATTGAAATCTAACCCAGACTCCCATGCAGTATAGGGGTCATCTTGGCTTTTTGCTTCATTGAGTAACTGCTTGAAGTATTCAGGGTCTTCATCGTCAGCAACGTATAACGCCTGGAGTCGTACCACCTCAGTCGTCTTGTACAAGAAATCCCCATATCCCAGCAAATAGACTGCACGCTTGTCTTTATCGTCCCCAAGGATAATACAACTATCTTCAGGACGAGTTGTAACAAAGGCAGTCTTAGCTGGAAAGTTTGAGCGAATCAACGGGTCAATGACGTTTTTGTCAGGACGCTGTGTGTACAATAGGACATGAATTCCTGCACCACCAGCTTTTGCAAGTAACTTCATCAGCGCACTCTCAATGCGCGAGCAGTAATTATCATCGGAAAGCAAGTCAAAACACTCGTCAATCAGACAAACCAATCGCGGCATGATAGTACCAGATGCAAACCGAAAGTTATACTGAGATATTGTTTCAATGCTGCTGTGCTGTTCAAACTCCTGGTAGCGCAGTTCCATCTCTTCAACCAAGTAATCAAGTAAGTTGGCGGTAGCCTCAGCATCACGCGCAACTGGGGCTATAAGATGAGGTAGCCCATCAAATTTACCAAACGTCACGCGCTTGACATCCGAAAGCGCCAACCGCACTACTGTTGGTGGATACCGCCGCACCAAATACAAGATTGCTGCTTTCTCAAACTGCGACTTCCCACCCCGCGTTCGTCCACCGCCCAGAATATGGGTGACGTTATCGCTATACAGGGGAATTTCGACATAGATACCATCGACATCAACACCACCAGGGATGGATACCGAATGAATGTCAGGTTCGCCGTTAAACTTAACGTAGTCGCGGAAATAGGCAAACTGTCTGTCTAATCTGGGTATGTCAAATACTACCCCTCCAGCCACTACACTCACCATTGGCGCAACTTTCAAGCCCAATTCCTCACCAAGCTGCTGTACTAAGTCGTTACCAATGTCTTCTACCTTCTTGTAGGTAACACCCCGTCCCAGTTTTACCTTAATGCGGTTAAAGGTAGGACCAGTTTTGGCATCAACATATTTAGCATTGATACTAAAATCTTCCAAGGTATCAACCAATAATTTTCCTGCCTGTTCCATAGTAGAAATCTGTGAATGAACGATTTTATTAGTAGCAGCCTTACTATCTAAAGATTTCGGCTCGTTAATTGTTAAACCATCTCCTGTAAGTTGCAAATCTATTGGTTTACCTGTAACACGTGCAACAAGCACTGCGGTACGGTAACAATAATTTTTGATAAAATTATCTTTAGTTTTATTAACTAACTCTAGAAAATAACTAACTTGTTTATTGCTTAAAAATAAGCCGTAAAGATTTTCTTGAACAACTTGGTAGCCAATCTGCTTAAGATAAATATTTTTGATTGAGTCAATATATTCAAATAAGGATTCCATTGGACATGAATCTGCTATTTGAACAATCTTATAGTGTATGTTACTCTGCTCCCATTGCGATGGAACACGATTGACATGGATATACTCAAGAGCATAACGTACAAACTCATACTGGTTTAAATTACAGTATTCTGCACATATCGATAATATTTCTTCATCACTTCTAAGAGCAATCACTGATTCGTATATTACCTGGAATAAAAACTCTAAATCAAATTCAACAACCGGACGTGATAACTTCGTCTTAAAGTCAATCTGTTGTAGAACAGTTTCAGCATAATCAACCATTGACGAAGGTAAAGCGCCCCATACATTCACCATAATTTCTTCATTGCTTAAACCATCTTGTTTGGCTTGCACAATTGCAGTTAAAACTTGGTGTTTTTGAGATTCAATATTCTTGTTGTAAGGTACTAGCATTAGTAATTATTTACCTCCAAAAGCTGTTAAAATTTAATAAGCCTTAGCAAAAATTTCTGAAGATGGATAGTTTCATTCAGTTGAAGACCGAAGAAGAAAAGCTTTTTGTTGATGCAGTTATGGAGGGTTTAGATATTGATGAAATATATGAGAACCTAAACGAAGCATGAAATCAAAAGCTTCTCGATATCATGTGGCAGGCAAAAGAGGAATAGAATTATGGAAAATACTATTACAAGTCAATTTACCTAACTTAAAACGTAAATGGCACAAACCTTTACCCTATTTTCGACCTTCATAAACTACCAGCATTTTTTGATAATAAGTACGTAACTCTTCTATGGTTCGTGGATTTTGATTGTACAAGTTGCAAATAAGACTCGCCCATACCCTGCCCACTTTACATGCCGCAGTATCAAAATTGCCCGCTTCAATATCACTTAAGGCATTATTACGACGAATATATTCAATTGCCATTTTGTCCTGAGAAGCTGGACTAAAATCCTTCAAGTTTAACTTTGGCTGCAAATCATACCAACTTTTATCCAACATTTGATAAGCACCAGCCGCAGTTGAACAAACAGTTTTACCATTAATTGGAGCGCACTGTTTCTTTAATGGGTGTGTCGAAAAATTATCAAAAGTTCCGTTAAATACTAACTTACGATAACTTTCTGACTCACTCGTTCCCGTTTCTGCCCAGCGAATTGTTGCCAAAAAAGCACTCAACCGTGGTGAATAAGAACTTGTACTAACTCTTGTTCCCAAACTATTTAACGATCCTGAAGAAACATCAGCGCCCTGAGAACTAGAAAAATAAATACTCAAAGTAATTAAAGAAGCTACTGACAAATGAACTGGCTGAAAACGGGATATCAATTGACGGCGAGGACTCCAAACTAACCCAACTAAACCACCAACTACAAACCCAAATTTCCAACTATCGAGTGCTTTACCAAAACTAGGCACCTGACAGACAGTATCTGCACTCTTTGATGCCAAACTACATGGTAATGAAGCCACTCCATAAGAAAATGCAACAGAGCAGGCTGCACCAACCAAACCTGATATAAAAATCGGTACAATTTGCATTTCCTAGCCAATAGCTGAATAACCTTTAACGGTTAGGTAAATACTCGTGCAAGTAAGGACGGGGGTTCTGCGCTACGTCATCAGAGCGAACTTCAAAGTGCAAATGTGGTCCTGTCGAAAAACCCGTACTACCTACCGTGGCAATCATCTGGCCACGTACAACTTGTTGCCCTTCTTGCACGTACAATTCGTTGGCATGACCGTAGAGAGTAGAAATATTTCCCTGATGTTGGATAATAACTGCATTTCCATAACCATCCCCTTTGTCACCTGCGCTCACCACCTGACCGGAATCAGCTGCATAAATGGGCGTACCCATTGATGCACCAAAATCAATCCCGTTATGAAACTTGCGTTCGCCCGTAATGGGGTGTGTTCGCCAACCAAACTCACTTGTTACGGGAGTACCAGTCGCAGTTGGAAAAGCAAACCGACCAGAAGAAAAAGTCTTGCTATCATCAGAAGATTGAGTTTGGTGTTGTAATGCACTCTGGAGAGATTTAACCAACTGCTGCGATTCAACCCAAAAAGAAACCTGGGGAATCACCATAGCTGCAACTAAAACCGAAGTTGCGATCGCATAACCCCAATTCTGGTTAATACGAGGATTTAGCCGGTTTGCACCGTTAGTACCCCCACCATGAAAATCTATAACCAACCGCATCACAAATCACTGACATCCAAGATTGTTGTATAAAACAAATAGTTTGGATTCTGGCGATAGCGAGGGTCAGCTTTCACCCGAGGCATAAACTCTCGAAGATGTCCATTCTCCGACTGTCCAGCAAGACATGCATATGAAGCCTTATCAACATACTTCTGATTGCTTCCCGAATGCTGATTAAGCCCAATCCTCCCAGACTGTATAGGTTCGCCATTAACGTCACCACTTCGATTTACAGAGCGACGAAACTTCACCGGAGCAACCTGAACTAACCCGGATTCGACTCGCCCAAATATCCCGTGGTGCATACCCACTTGCCAAGCTTGATACTGCCCTGGCTCAATAAATGCTGCGCCTGCTTTGCCTAATGGATTGCGTATTGCAGGTAATCCTGGCTTAACTGTTGCTGCCCAGTTACCAGCAATCACTGGTCTCCCCAAACGAAACTGCAATATTATACGGCGATCGCTCCACTCGTTAATGCGATTCCCATTTGGTCTACCAAACTGGTCAGCACCACGAATGTAGATAATATTGACTTCTCCAGGGTTTTGGGATATTTGGTAGCCTTTACGCTGCATCGCTTGATATACCCGTGATGCCAAATTACGAGTAGGTTGTGGATTAACCTTTGTTTGGATAGATTGCACAATAGGCTGCAATTCGATAAACGTAGATATCGGCTGCACAACAATGCAGACAACCAACACACTCGTTACGATGGCATATTTCCAAGCGGGTGATTTATCATCAACTGATGAGGTATCAGATGCAGCGTCAACAGGTAATTTTACTGGATGAGTATCATCCTCCCTCTGTGAGTAAAACTCAATAACAAACCGCATTTACCCACCTTCACGAGTATCTTTCTTCCTAAAAGTATTCGTTTGATTGGAAAGTTTATCTTGCCAACAACCAACATTCTTGGCGTTCAAAACTGCTTCAAAATCATTACCAGCTTTCGGACAAGCAGTTGGAGTTGAAGTTGGGATAGAAGTGGAATGAGGAGCAGGTAAAGTAAGAGAATTAACTGGTATTTTGACTTGATGAAATAAACCTGCTGCCCTGTGCAAATCGTAGAATTTCAAATACCCTGGTTGCAAAATATCTGCAATCCACACCAACAAAGTCATCCAAAAGATAATTCGCACCCACATACTATTCCAGTTGCTTGACAACCGGAAGTGCAAACTGTGGGACTTCCTTGGGCACAACCTCTATCTTCTTGCCTGAAGCATACCCTGGACCTGTGTAATTTCCATTTAAAAGAAAATTAATGACCATCACAAACAACCAAAACCCAACTGCACCCACCCCTACAGGCGATTTTATACAATCTCCAAGAAAGTAGGCAGGATACCAAACAAACCTCCAAGGATTCTGTGGGTGTAGTCGATGCGCCTTCCACGTCTCCACATAAGGAATCTCAATTTGAGGAATCTTCGGCTTATAAGTAGTAGGTGTAGTAATATACCTAACTTCTACTGGTTGAGTATCGTAAGTCATCATGGGAGGAACATTCCCTTGTTGCTGATTTATGACTCCTCCTTGTTGTTGTACTTGCTGCAACATATTTTGCAAGCGGTTTACAGGCACAATTGATCCGCCTTCAGAATAATCAACATCAAAATTACGGCGCTGATTTCTACTCATAAAAAACCTCGAATTAACTAACTAGTCAAATGATTGTCATTTGCTTGGGGATTAGTATCTTCCCAAAAATCTTCATCCTGAAGTTGGGCGTAAAACTCCTCTTGAGAGAGCATTCTAGATTGGTTTTGAATCCCATCACCGGCTTGATTACTAAGCGATAGTGAAACGCTGCTGCCTTCACCAGAACGCCCTAACTTAGAAGTAGAACGCGGGGAAAATTGGACGACATTCTTAGCCAAAAATTGGTTAGGGTATCCCATCGCAACAGCAGGAGGTGACGGCAAAGGCGAAGGCTGAACATCAGCAGCTTTAACTTCAGAAGGTTGATTGCTGGAATTGTCTAAGTTATCAGAAGCTTCTACCGTATCCACAGCATTGTTATAGTCAGAAATTCCCCAGCCTAAGAAACAAGCAAACCCAGCCAGAAATAGAACTGCACTCATCCAATGCACGCCTGAGTTAGGGGATGGCATCATCTCGACAGTCGTGCGAGATGAACCCTCAAGAGTAGTACGAATAGGGGTACGTTTGACTGCCGCCATAACATTGAGCGAACATAAGGCTATACAAACTATCGCAGCAGCAAACTTAGCGTACATATCATCCCCCTGATTTATTAACAACAGGTTGTTTAGTAGGAGCTAGCTTATTCTGATTCTTCTTTGTCTGCTGAAGATATATCTGCCTTTGCTCCTCCCGCTGCTTTATCCTAAGGCGGATATCTGCCACTTGCGCCATCTGCTCAACTGGATCTAGATACCCCCGCGCCCGTAACAACTGCGCCTGCGCTAAAGAATACGGTTCTTGAGCATTTCTAATTTGAATAACCATCTGATTCAAATCCACCGACGGTTGGGACTCCAAATTCTGGGCATAATCGATGGCCTCAAGTTTACCCAGCAGCAAAACAGCAGCAGCCCCTGGTGGTAGTTTTTCTTCAAGCTTTGTCCCGTCAGTTCGCTTGTAGCCCCAATAAAATGTGTTGTTTCCAGAAGCAGCTTCCAACAAAACATCCAAGGAGTTGAACTTGACTATCTCCAGCGCTGGCATATAGTGCAGACGGTAAAATCCTGAGTTTTCGTCAGCCTGCATCCTGGATATCTCACCCCGCAGCTGCTGTCCCCACAATGCCGCCGCTAACTGTCGCCAGCCTGTAAGAGTAGGTGTACCCTCGACTGAGGAATAACTGGAAAGATAGTCAATATTGTAGTCAGTACGTGAGAGCTTCTCCAGGTAAACCTCCCGAATCTGAGAAACTTGTGCCTTTGCTTGCTGTACCTCAGATACAGAATTAAGAGGAATTTGCTGCTTCCACCCTACCATTAGAGCAACAGAACCAATTACAGATAGCGCCCCAACAGTTGAACAAACCGTCCATAAGGTGACATTTACCTTTTTCTTCTTGCGACCTGGCGTGGCTTTATCTCGCACAGGAGTAGGAGTAAACATAACTCACTCCTATGTATTATCAATAACCAAGTGCAACCGAGGGCGTTTGTTTAACTCCCGTGCCATCGCAATTCCCGCACCACCCACAACTATCCCAGTTAGTAGCAACAGAGGATGCAAGGCAAGAGCTGCTCCTACTCCCATCAGTTGTCCTACCATCCCAGAAACACCCAGGTTCATCAACAATCCACCTGCTGTATTAACCAAAAAGTCAAATGCTGCACTCATACCTGCTCCTTAGTAAACCAAATTACTATTAGTGCCAAAACCAAACCAACTAATTCACCTATGCCCACACCAATCAAAATTGGTTGAATACTCGAAATATTCTGTTTTTCTTGAGTTGGGGGAACTGCCACCCACGTCCCAATCACAGTACCAGTTGCTACTGAAAGAAAATTTATACCAACTGCCAGAGTAGATGTCTTACGAGCGTTGAGTAAACTTTCATCCCGTATTTGATAGCAAATGGGTAGCATTTGAGCTACTATTTCTTCTGAGATTGTCCGGTTTTCGGTTGCGAGGACTTTAACTGCAAGGGCTGCGGTGTCGATGTACCGACCAACAGTGGATGAGTCTGTTCCCCCCAATTCACCTTGCCGAAAAAATCGTTATCAATGCGCGAGTTAATTCGCTCTTGCGCTTCATCGTAACCAGGCGGAACGGAAGTATTACTTTCACCTAGCGAACTGCTGCCATGAAAAACAAATTCTTCTAAAGCAAGTGTGGAAGACTCAAGCACCACCTTATGACGTAATTCCCCTAACTGAATGCCCCTATCTGCATCCCGGTAAAGTATTCCTACAAAGCTGTCGGGCGAAGCTTGCTCTGGGTCTACTCCAAATCGCTGTTTGATGTACTCGCGCTTGTCGAACTTATGTTCGCCTATTTCTGACTTGCGATCGCGCATTGCAATCAAATGCTGGGCAGCTTTTTCCAGAGACATACCCTCACGAGAAGCGACCTCTTTGAGTTGAACTAGCTGCTGCTCAACAGTTTCGTCAAGCGTATCATTTGGTTGTAAAACTAAATCCAATAACCTAATGCAAGTACGTACCACATCAGGCGACACCTGCAGTAAACGTTCAGGGGGTGCATAGAAAATGCAAAACACCCGGATGTTGAATCAAACAATAAAGCAATAAAATTAAGCAGCTTTCAATAAGTCTTTTTGAGCGCAAGAAGTAGCAACTTCAGGGAGCAA
>JAHHIB010000127.1 GCA_019359075.1 Kalymmatonema hyalinum WJT4-NPBG1 | reverse complement strand
AGTCGTCAATGATAGCATAGACAGCAATTGTTTCATTTAACATAATTCCCCTCCGTTTTTCTTACTGGAGGGGATTTTATTATCTTTGCGATCGCCTTCTCAAATAACTAGCAACTTGGGTTATTACTGTAGTTACAGCGCGCTACACAGTAGCGGACTCCAGGCGTCTGGTCATTGATTTCTTGGAAACTTCCGTTATCAAAGCCACCGAGGATTTGAGTCACTCCGCTTTTCGAGAAGCTTTAGGAGTAGAGCAAAACTCCGCTCTCGAATCCACACTTTCTGGAAATGGCTGGTCGGATATTACCTTTTTGGATGAAAATTTGCGCCTTATGCGTGGCAATCAGCAGAATTTGTATGTGCTGGTACGAGCTGACTCTCGGCTAACAGAATAGTCAACCCACTTGCCACACACCTTTGCATTTATTTTTTCATTTAAGAACCTTGACATTTTTCACCCTTAGGAGTGGCATCAGGATAAAACGTAATTATCGCTTTTTCTTTCCTCACAAAAACTGCGGGGAAAGTTTTGCCTGTTTCTTGGTCTTGTACATTGAAAATACACGCTCCGTCTGTATCACCTTGAAGTTTAAAGATTTTAGTTGCGTCTAAAAGCATTTCTTGGGCTGTGCTTTGGTAGCCATAGCCTTTGATAACATCCCTAACAGTGCGATCGCCTGCGGCGCTGCGCTCTGCGCCATCGCCCTGTTTAATGACAACGCCCATTGTATAAATGAGACCTGGAACAACTTCTTCTCGTTGGGAATTATTTGGAAGTCGTCCTCCAATTCCTTTATTTTGTAATTCTAAATATCTGCCATAAAAATGCAACCCGCCAATATCATTGGCGTTGTATATTTCTCCACAAAAAATATGTTCAAAACCCCGATTTTTAAACCAAATATCAGTTAAATCTTCCAAAAATTCTGCTTTTGTGTTACGACCGGAACGAAGTTCACCGTTAGTCACTTTCTGAAGTTTTTCTAACACATCTGGGTAATAAGATAAAAGCTGTTCAAATTTACTGCGACTGACTTTAGTACCTATAGAACCACAGGTGTTTAGTACAGCTTTATCAAAAGGGTTGAGTGTAGGTGCTGGCGGTGAAATGTCTAGCTTTTCGCCTGGTGGAAAACCAACAGGAACCGGGTTATCTTGATTATCAAAAAAAGGTATAAGTTTGGTATCTTGCTGTTGAGCGTAAACTGGATTGTGCAACCAAACTGGGGAGGCAAATAGAAGGAGAGCAAATCCAGCTTTTACCCACTTGACTATATGTGTCACCATATTTGATTACATAAATTGATACTTTTGGAAGCTCCGCTTTTACCGAAAAATTGGGTTTAAAGCCCCGTCCTAAAGGAGCGGCTTTTCTTCTTTTCAAGATTTCTGATTATCTCTCTAAATACATCATTTTGTGTTCGTTCAACACTGTTGCAATACTCTACAAGTATTGCGTATTCTTCATCTGAACATCTAACTGTTAATTTTTTCACGTCGTCATTATGCCGTCAGATATGTTATCATCATACCATGAAAACATTGAGATTTAAGTTGTACTCACACAAGCGGAATAAATACCTCAAGCAGTCAATTAACGCTGCTGGGGTAATTTATAACCACTGCATTGCCCTCCATCGTCGGTACTACCGGATGCGGGGTAAACACTTGAGTTGTACGAAACTTCAATCTCATATTGCCAAGTTGCGGAAATGCAACCCATTTTGGCAGTTGGTAGGTTCTCAAGCAGTACAGGATATTTGTCAACGTATCGAGAAAGCATACCAATTGTTTTTTAAGCACAGTAAGAAGGGGGTTCGTCCACCAGGATTCAAGAAAGTTAAGAAATACAAATCATTCACCCTAAAGCAAGCAGGATATAAGTTCGGGCGTGATAATCGGGTCAAAATTGGAAATCGGGTTTATCAATTTTGGAAGTCTAGAGAAATAGAAGGAACGGTCAAAACATTAACCATTAAGCGCACACCATTGGGCGAATTGTTTATGGTTGTTGTGGTTGACGACGCCGACGTACCAGAAATCAAATTCACGACTGGTAGAATAGCGGGCTTTGATTTTGGTTTGAAAGTGTTCCTCACTTGTTCTGATGGCTCAGCAATTGAATCTCCCCAATTTTTTAAACAGTCCCTCAACGCCATCAAGAAAGCGAGTAGGCAACACTCGAAAAAGTTAAAAGGTTCATGCAATCGGGAGCGAGCCAGAAAGAATCTGGTACGCAAGCATGAGGATATCTCCAACCGAAGACGTGATTGGTTTTGGAAGCTCGCGCATGAGTTAACCAATAAGTTTGATGTGCTGTGTTTTGAAACACTGAATCTTAAAGGGATGCAACGCCTTTGGGGACGCAAGATATCAGACTTGGCTTTTGGGGAATTTCTACAAATTCTAGACTGGATTGCCAAGAAAAAAGGCAAACAAGTCGTATTTATAGATAAATGGTATCCGTCTACTAAAACTTGTTCTAGTTGTGGACACGTTTTAGAAAAGCTGGATTTGTCAGTCAGAGAGTGGCGTTGTCCGTCCTGTCAGTCGGTTCAGGGGAGGGACGAAAACGCAGCTAAAAATATTTGTGCAGTTGGGGCATCAACTGTTGGGTTAGACGATGTAAGACGGGCTATGCCCGCAATCGTTGTTTGAGCCCAGAATCTCCGCCCTTATAAAGCGGGGAGTATGTCAATATATCAACTGGCAGAGCCACTTTAACGGCATTCCCAGGTTCTACCTGGGAACGAGTGTATGATTAGTTTATGTAGGTGGGCATATACTCACCTACTGGTCAATCCCAAATCAAATTAATCCTTCTTCAACCAACTGAACATAGCACGTAAATCTTTGCCCACTTCCTCAATGGGGTGTTCAGCTTCTTGACGACGCATAGCGGTAAATCCAGGTTTACCAGCTTGGTTTTCTAGAACAAATTCCCGTGCAAATTGACCAGCTTGAATTTCTTGCAGAATTTTACGCATTTCTGCTTTGGTTTGGTCATTAACAATCCGAGGTCCACGGGTATAATCGCCATATTCAGCGGTGTTGGAAATGCTGTCGCGCATTTTGGCTAAGCCGCCTTCCACAACCAAGTCAACAATCAACTTGACTTCATGAAGACATTCAAAATAAGCTAACTCCGGCTGATAACCTGCTTCCACCAAAGTTTCAAAACCGGCTTTGATTAAGGCACTTAAACCACCGCACAATACTGCTTGTTCGCCAAACAAATCGGTTTCGGTTTCTTCGCGGAAAGTTGTTTCGAGAATTCCGGCGCGGGTTCCACCGATACCTCTAGCGTATGCCATCGCGCGATCGCGTGCCTGACCGCTTGCATCCTGGTACACTGCAAACAGAGCCGGTACACCTTGTCCTTGTTCATAAGTCCGGCGTACCAAATGTCCTGGTCCTTTAGGTGCAACCATCACCACATCTACATTAGCAGGTGGCACGACTTGACCAAAGTGGATATTGAAGCCGTGAGCAAATGCTAAAACATTTCCTTCTTCCAGATTGGGTTCAATCTCGTTTTTGTAAACGGTTTTTTGCACCTCATCTGGCAACAAAATCATAATAAAGTCAGCAGCCTTGGCAGCATCTGCAACATTTTTCACACTCAGTCCAGAAGCTTCAGCCTTCGCTGCTGACTTACTACCCGGATATAGCCCGACAATCACATTCAGACCACTATCTTTGAGATTAAGGGCGTGGGCGTGACCTTGGGAACCATAACCGATGATAGCGATGGTTTTCTGTGCCAAAAGGTCTAAATTAGCATCTTCGTCGTAGTACATCCGGGCCATAATATCTTCTCCAGTCAGCAAGCATCGTGATTCATTGCAAGGGTATGATTTTACCGCAAAACTTGACCCCACCTGCCAATTGTTAAAACTCTATTGCTATAAGTTACCCAGCATCCATCCCAGTGCTAATCCAAACGCTGCGGTTCCAGTCATAACTAGCATAGCTGCATTGAAACTATTAAAATATTTCTTTAACCTTCGCCCGGTTTTGTTGAAAGTCACTATTAAATTGCAATACAAAACTAAACGGAGCATCGATTGCCAACCGATTATCATCCACAGCAAGATTATCAAAATGACTGTTAAAGCTGGAACCACAATCCCACGCGTGCTTGCTACATCAATCAATAAAAAAGCGAAAAATAAAAGATTGATACAATACAGAATCATCGTGGTCCGTGAAATCTCAGGCAAAGGTAAAATACATAAACTAATAGCTAAAATAGAACGTGAAATAACTAAAACAAGTACCAATAACCAAGTTTTTTTGGAAAGACGACTATAAATAATAGAAGCTAAGGGAAAAACAGCAAAATAAATGACAATAGGAACAGAAGCAGAAGATACTTTGATTAACCAACCGTTAAAGACATTAATGCTTAAAAAAGCAATTAACCAACCCCAATCTTTTAATATCCTTCTCAGGAAAAGTTTGTGAGAGTTTTCACTAAAATTCATATTTTCTCTCGCCACTTTAAAAGGTATAGCTGTTTTTCTTGATTGGAGTCAAATTGATTATCAGGAATATCTTCATAAAGATTGATAAACCAAGTACATATAGTCATCCTATTGGATTTGTGAAATAGGCATTTTTCACGAACCACAAAGGACACAGAGAACGCAGACTAAAGACTAACACAAAATCTTACAAATCATTCAGAAATACTATAGTCTTTTTGTTTATTATTTATGCAGGAAAAGCTTGTCAAGCAGATTATATTAGATTTCAGAAAAAACCAACCATAAAAAAATCTGTTAATTAAAACAGATTTCATCAGTGATTTTTATATTTTTGTTATTATCCCATTCTGCCTTTAATCACTTGAGTCAAGAACACCGAAACCCAAGCATTTAAAGATTTTTTGTTGGGTGGTCACTATAGCATGACTGATAGAATTCGTGAAGATAGACGTTTTGTCGGCTATTGTCTATATTCCAAGGCGGATTAACAAAAATTTCACAAATTAAATCAGATTGCTTTATATAGGATTCCTATTTGATTTTTGAAATACACGTAGGGTGGGCAATGCTCACGAAAACCCAGATATAACCCAGATATAGTGGGCATTGCCCACCCTACAAATACTTAAATTTTTTCAAAAATAAAACCGGATTGCTATAGTTCAACCCAACATACGCTGAGTGCGGAAGGCAAGGTAATGTTTTTAGGTTTGGCGATCTATTCTTTGTACTTCGTCATCAGATAATTTCACATCGACAGCACGCACTGTGTCTTCGATGCTGTTCGTTTTGCTTGCACCAGGAATAGGCAAGATACAAGGGGACTTGGAACGCAACCACGCTAGGACAATACCGTACACAGATACGCCTTTTTCCTTTGCTAGTTTGGCGATCGCCTCAAAATCTTCCAAGCCTTGATGGCGACGACTTCCTCCAAAGGGGCTCCAAGGTAGAAACGTCAAACTCTCATTTTCACAATACTCCAGCACACCATCAAACTCCGGCTGACGATACCAAGGGTTGTACTGATTTTGCACGGAGACAATATCTACCACATCCCGCGCCCGTTTGATTTGTTCTACAGAAAAGTTGGAAACTCCCACGAACCGAATCAAACCCGCCTCCACCGCTTCTTTAGCTGGTGCGAGGGATTCTTCTATGGTGTAATCTGGATCGGGGGCGTGATATTGCCAGACATCAATCGGTTTATTGCCGCCCAAAGCCTCAAAGCTGATGCGGATGGTTTCGCGTAAATGCTGTGGATTACCGTTGCGCGTCCAATTCCCATTGGGACGCATCAAGCCGCCTTTCGTCGCGACAACAACATGGCTCACATCGCCATTATAAGTTTGCAAAGCTTTGTGAATCAATTGCTCGCTGTGGTGCTTGTCTGATTCATCTTTGCAGTAGGAGTCGGCGGTGTCAATAAACGTGATACCCAAATCCAAGGCACGATAGATGACATCAATTGACTGCGGTTCTGGGGGACGAGTGCTTAAGGACATTGGCATAGCCCCTAAACCAATCGCACTTACGGAGACACCTGTTTTTCCTAGCTGTTTTGTTTCCATATTTCTAGCTCAAGTTTCAGCGTCATTAATTGGATGATAACTTCGCGCAAAGTCGCAAAAATCCTAAGAAAAACTTTGGATTTTTACGTCTAACCCAAGAGGTAAAAGAAAATAACTGTTACACAAACTGCAACAATGCCAGAAATAGGTTTTTGGTTCAGCCATACTTGCAATACGTTCATCTATCTATGGGTAGGTTATGAGTGGCTTGAGTCAAGTAATACCTAAATCAACTCTGATTCTCAGTCTGCTGGCGGGAGGGGTTATTTTCACTAGCTGTGCTTCTATTCCTAGTTCTGAGTCTACAAACCAAGCGTTACCTAAAGCTCAACTCAACAATCAAGTGGGTGATACAGCACCAGCAGCACCAACTGAGGCGAGTGAAAGTACATCTGCAACGGCTCAAGCTGCACAACTTACGCGTTCCCGTCCGCAACTTATTAAAAAGGCAGCGATCGCTCTGATTGTTGATTCTGTGGATAAGAGCATCGATGCTGTCTCTCAAATTATCAGTCAACAGCAAGGGGACTTAATCAGGCTAGAAGAACAACAGCCCAAAAATGAATCTGCCCGTCATACAGCAATGATACAGTTGCGGGTTCCTCAAAATCTGCTCGAACCTACCCTAGAAAAACTGGCTAAACTGGGAACTGTGGAAAGTCGCAACATCACAACTGTTGATGTCGGGGACCAAATTGTAGATATTCAGGCGAGATTAAGCAATTTGCGCAGAACAGAAAGCAATTTACAGAAGATTCTGGATCGGGCTGCTTCAGTGAGGGATGTGCTGAGTGTTGCTAAAGAAGTGAGCAACGTGCGACAGTCAATAGAGCAAATTGATGCCCAGTTGAAAAACTTACAAAATCAAGTTACGTACTCTACCATCACATTGAACCTAGAAGCAGCAGTGTCTGGTAGCGTTCCACAGCGTGCTTTCGGTTCACAAATGCAGTCAGCCTGGAATAATTCCACTCGCTCTTTGGCAGAATTCTCTGTTGGTTTGATGAAGTTGAGTATTTGGTTAATTGTGTATAGTCCCTATTTGTTGATTTTAGCTGCTGTCATCTATGGTTTGACTCGTTGGCGGCGGAATCCACAACCTGTAGCATCAACACCAGAATCGAGTAATTCTGATAGATTTAGTTAGGGGTGTAAGGGTGTAGGAGAATTTCTCATTTTACGAATGTTGAATTGTTCTACATTCCACTCCCTGAAGGGGACTTGTAAATTAAAAATTGAAAATAAAAATGAATTAATATTGCATTTTTTATCAAAAATTAAACAGCCCCTGCTCGCATTATTCCCTTGTGTTCTCCTGTGTTTGCTGATCATTTGTACTAATTAAGACTAAATGATCAGCCTCTAAAATGCCAAGATATGTAGCAGAAGCATATTTAAACTCTTATGCCAGAACTACGCCACTCGATTGCTCAGCACTACCACGAACGCACTAAGTACGACCCGCAGACTATCGCCTCTAAGAATAAGGGGTTAGACTGGTCTAAGCAGCCGGTGCCGTTTAAAGAGTACAAAATAGGCTCTGCTTATGACCTCAAACCCTATATCCAAGAAAAACCGGAAGCCTTTGTTGATAATACAGATGCTCAGTGGTGGCAGAGGTTGTCACGGCTGCTGTTTTGTAGCTATGGACTAACGGCAAAAATGCCTTCAATGGGAAGCGCGGTATATTTAAGATCTGCACCTAGTGCGGGTGGCTTGTACCCTGCGGAGATGTATATCGTTTCCCGTGGCACATCGTTGTTGCCACCAGGACTGTATAATTACCAGTGTCGATCTCACTCGCTCATGCACTACTGGGAAAGCGATGTTTGGCAGAAGCTGCAAGAAGCTTGTTTTTGGCATCCTACTTTGCAAAGTAGCCAGTTGGCAATTGTTATTACTTCGGTTTTCTATCGTTCAGCGTGGCGATATGAAGATAGGGCTTACCGACGAATTTTTTTGGATACGGGACACCTCTTGGGTAATATTGAGTTAGCTGGCGCTGTGAGTAACTATCACCCTCATCTTATAGGTGGCTTTGTAGATGAGGCGGTGAACGAACTCCTATACATCGATTCCCAACACGAAGGAGCGATCGCAGTTCTTCCCCTAGCAGACTTGCTGGATATGAAGCAATTACCCACAGGGCGAACAGCCTTACCCTCTGCTACGGAAACGAACTATCCTCAAATTCCCGATGGTGAACTCCTCACGTATTTTCATTTGCGCACACAGATTCAAGCAGGGACAACGGGTAAGCTGAATTTGCCTGCAGTGAAACAAGAAAAATCTTTGGAAGATAAATATAACTTTCCTTTCTGTGAAAAAATTCCCACCGCCACCAAGCCGATTGATTGGGGAAATAAACTCGAAGGGCTAGAAGTTACGATTCTCAAGCGGCGTTCTACCCGCGCTTACAGTGGTGAGGATTTAACCTTCGAGGAACTGACAGGTTTACTCGATTTTACTTACCAACCTCAAAATTATATTGACCAAGGTTTTGATCATGCAACCGATTACTTTGACCTGAATTTAATAGAAACATTTATTGCTGTTTCTGGGGTAACAGGTCTTGAGGCAGGGTGTTACTATTACGCGCCTAAAGCCCAAGAATTGCGACAAATTCGTTTTAAAAACTTTAGAAGAGAGTTACACTTCCTCTGTTTAGGACAAGAGTTAGGAAGGGATGCAGCAGCAGTCGTTTTTCATACAGCAGATTTAAAATCATCTGTGGCTCAGTACGGCGATCGCGTTTATCGTTATCTGCACATGGATGCCGGCCATTTGGGACAAAGGCTCAATTTAGCTGCGATTCGCCTTGGTTTAGGCGTCAGCGGTATCGGCGGCTTCTTTGATGATCAAGTGAACGAAGTTCTCGGCATTCCTGGGGAGGAAGCGGTGTTGTATATTACGACTCTGGGAAGACAGAGGTAAAATGAACCACTCAAACTAGTGGTTCATCGCGTTAATTATGATGGGTTGAAATAGTTCGTAGTAAGCGCTTTAGCGCTAAAGCGCTTACTACAAAGTAATTAATCACATAGACTACTAGCTTAACTGGTTTGCTATATTTGTACTCCTAGCAACGCTTCACCTCGGCGGTAAAGTTCACGAGCAAAATCAGTCCACATTCCTTGTCCCCAATACCGGAAACAACTGGTTTGCAATAACAAGTTGTACAGCAATGCTTCCTGATAATCAGAACTCTGTGTCACTGAGGGGTCTTGCTGCACGAGTTTGTCGTATTTTTCATGAAACAAAGCGCTCAGTTTCTTCATCGGATCTAAGACATTTTCGTAGCCTTGAACCCAACTTAAAGAATTTGTCCAAGAAGCACCATCCATGTGAAATTGATGATCTGTTTCTTTTAATTCTGCTATTGCCTTTTCTACTGCTTCTGGTGTTGCCTTTTCTGTGTCTACTCGCTGCCAAATTTTGTGTTGCTGTACGGCTTGACAGGTTGGATAATCATCAGGATTAGCACCAGCAGCCTCAATTAATTCCAAATATTCAGTACCATTGAGTGCAACCACTCCCGAGTTATTACCCCCTGAATCGCGAATTTCATGATATACCCTAATCAAATCGCGGGGATATTCATTCATCATCACGCCGCCATTTTCCCCATCGGCAATTTGGGTAACTAAAGAAGGAATGGCCAGATTTCCAATTTGCTGTTTCCCTCTTCCTTTTGCCTCAAAATAAGGCTGCATTTGAGCCACTAATTTTGTATCAGAACCTTGGGTTTTAATTAATGCTGTGATGCTGATAGTTTCACCTTGAGAATTCCGAGCAACCAACCGATTGGGAATATATTTATCGTCATGGTGTAGCCCAGAACCATCGAGACGTTCTACCGAATGTTCTTGCACCATCAGCCAACGATATCCGCATTCTTTCAAAGCTTTGATATATTCAAACAGCGTATCTGGATGATTGGGCAAGTGCATTTCTGGAGGAGAAAAGCCTTTCACTCGCTTGAGAGCATCATAGCCAAAAATTGCTGCAAAATAATGTTGCCAAGCTTGAATATGGAGTTTAATGTCAGGAATTGGTGTCGAAGGAATAACCGCATGACTCCACATCGTTCCCAACCATTCAACATAAGGTTGATATTGGGGATCACAGGTAATGCGCTTGAGATTGTTGAGGATATCTTCTCGTCCCATTTGTCGTAATCCCCACAACAAATTACCCGAATAATCGAGCATAATTCGAGGATTGCAACCTTCACTTACAAGTTGGGGAATAAAATCCCCCATGCGGCTGTAGCACCAGGCAAATGGTTCTGCGTTATGGTTATCTCCTTGATTGGGATGTTCAAACATATACTGGAGATTACTGATCAGTTCACCATTTGCACCCGCAGGGATGGTGGGTTGATGCATATGTAGGGCGCAAGCAAACCCAGCTGTGATATTTTCTAAGGATTGATTTGTGTTATTTAAAAACACAGGATTATCGTGTTGAACCACTGAATGAATATCTGCCTCCCAGCCGCAAATATTGGGGAATCCTGTCCGGAATTCTTCTAAAACAGGTAGATTGGCAGATGGTGCTGTTGTAGTCATAATAATTATCCAAATCTTTTAAGCTTATTGAAAGAAAAAACCAGCTAGCAAAAGGGGTAAGAGTAAAAGGACAGACACAATCAAGACTAGGGTTCCTGGATCAATCTTAATCTGTGGGTCGCGCATTTTACACCTTTGTAAGAATTCAGGTATTGCAGACTAACTACGAGTTTATTGTATTTTTGCTTACTTATTTTTGCTTACTTACTATAGCAATCGTCGCAAACTTTGTTCATGGTATCTCTTGCAAAAGTCATATATCGGTATTTAGAACCACAGATGCACACAGATTAACACAGATAATTAATCGGTGTGCATCTGTGTAGCCTACGGCACGGCTTACGCCTACATCTGTGGTTCCATTCTCAGAAAATCGACTTTAGCAGGAGGCGAAATCACTCATACACTACCACATTTCCTCTCACTAGTTAACTTTATTTATACTGGGCTACTTTGTTATTACAAAAATCAGGAAATGAATCTTCTAGATTAGGGCTAAGTCATTCAAGAAGGTTATGTCAGGTAATGCCCATTTTTTTTTGCAGTAAATCAGCCGATTTTATTCTCTACTTAAGCAGAATATACTTTAAAATTAGGCTTTAATGTGATGAGTGTAGAACCTTTAGGAAAGAGCAATTATAATTAACTTCATTCCCAGAAAATAATTGCTATTGAAAGTTTTCAGGAGAAAAATCGTGACTCAAGAACACTCAACAAAATGGTGGGCAGTATTTATATGTATTGCTTTTATCGAAGCAGTATTGCTCAGTCTGTTAATTTCGAGACAACCTACTCCACTACTTTTTGTAGCAATCATTGCTATCGCATTTCTGTTGTTTCTCATTCCTCAGCTTGATGAGGTTATTTCATTGACATTTGATAGAGGAAAGCTAGACAGCAAGATAACTTCAATCGGTAAGAAAGTCGCGACAACTAAGTCAAGAACTGACAAGCTAGTTTTGTTGTCAATGTCAAAAGCAATGTATGAACATCTCAAGAAATTTTCTGCGGGTAATTTTGGTCCTTATGAAATGAGTGATGTTCTAGAAAGAGAGCTTTATCACCTTAAGGATACAGGGTATATAGAGGTAGGTAGAGTTCGCGATATTCCTTATCAAGCGAATAATCTTTCAGACTACGTAAAAATAACAGATTATGGTAAGCAATTTATCGAACTTCGTAAGAGTATAGAGGAAGAAAATAAAGGTTAATGTTAACTTGATTTCGTTAAGCCAGGGGAATCTACACTTTAGTTTCCTAAATGCTGAATTGCCGCTGAGTTGCAATTGTTGGCAAGTGCGATTTCGCCCCACTGTGCAGGATGCGTTACCTTATGATATGTAGTGCTGGATATCACAAGTGTACAAGAGGAAAAGTACTTACGTTTTATTTACACTGACCTTACTCATTATCCTTAGCTGGACAACCATCGCCAAACTACCAAACAGGTTGACTTGCCAGCAATCAAATGTTGTTCGAGCAACAGGTGAGAGACACTATACACATCCCGAAAAAATAGTTGTTCAGCCTTGGCGGGGTGAGCATCACGTTTACGCAATTTTCATGATTCCTGGTGGCTATGTTAATGATAAGTTATATACAGTCACAATAAAAGGCGTTGGCAGTTTCTGCGGAGAACTTGCTTTTGGTGGCACTACCGTTGCTGAAGGCGTTTATGCCAAACCAGAACATTACCTGATGAAAGCATTATTCCTGACTCGATCTGCTGTTTGGCTCATTGCTCAAGGAAAGGAAGATGAGCTAAAGCAGCCACGTAACTGGAGACTGGGTTATGCAAAGATAGAAAAATGATGATGTAATGAAATGTAACGGATAAGTGATTTACAAGACAACCAGATAACTCATCCGCTACAACATCCGTTGTCAATCTTTGTGTAACCCAAGTCACTATGGCAAACTCATCACTGCACGATAATGAGCTTCAATTTGAGCAACAGTCTCAGACTTACGTTTTGTATGCCATTGACTGTGATTGAATAGTTGTTGCCGCAACTCATCGACGTTAATAGTAGTCACTTTACCATCAGCGACTATTTGCTTACCATTCACCCACACACTGTGTACAACATTGGTGGGACGACCGAGAACTAGTAAACCAATCGGGTCTGTACGGGGTAGGAGTGATAAGCTGGTGAGGTCATACATGACTAAATCGGCTTTTTTACCGACGGTAAGAGAACCGAGTTTGTCAGCGATGTTTAATCCCTTTGCACCACCCAGAGATGCCATCTCCACCGATTGACGAGGTGTAATCCAGTCCTGATAATCTAAATCTGTGACGTTATGCAGCAGTGAACCTATTTTGATGGCTTCTAGTAAGTCTTGCGAGTCATTGCTTGATGCGCCATCGCAACCAAAAGTTACGTTGACTCCAGCTTGACGATATTTCAAAATGGGGGCGATGCCACTGCCCAAACGCAAGTTACTTAAGGGGTTGTGGACAACTGTGGATTTGGTTTCGGCTAGGATGGTAATATCGGTGTCACTCAAGTGGACGCAATGGGCAAGGGACGTGCGATCGCTCAAATAACCAATACGCTTGAGATGTTCAACCGCACTACACCCGTATTTTTCTTGCGCTAATTTTTCTTGTGCTTTGGTTTCCAGTAAGTGCGAGTGACGGCAAAGATTATACTTATTGCTTAATTCACTACACCCCTCAAACAAGGCATCAGAACACAACTGTATTCCTGTGGGGGCAACTAAAATACTCACACCCTCATCCGGGCGGTGAAACTGTCTGACTGCTTCTTCTATCAAATCGAGTGTAGCCTGTGTTGAGCGAAAATAAGGCTCGTGATTTTGCTCGGTTTCTCCAGATGGTATCCCAGCGCTGAGGGATTCATCTTGAATCAGGGGGGAGACAAAGGCGCGAATGCCAATTTCTCTATAAGCGCGAACTGCGGTAGCAATTGTTTCTAACTCTTTGCCTGGAATAAGGACGAGATGATCTACGACACTCGTACCTCCAGTTAGTAGGGTTTCTACTGCCGTTCCCAAAGCACTCAGGTAAACTTTTTCTATATCGAGGGGGACAAAGTCGTAAAGTTCAGCTAGCCATAATTCTAATGGAAAAGGTGGGATCGCTCCCCGTTGCCACATTTCCGAGGAGTGAGTGTGGGCATTGAAAAATCCTGGTAGGAGGAGTTTATTTTCACCGTTAATTGCTGTACCGACAACCTCTAGACTGGGTGCAATAGCGGCGATCGCCCCGTCTACAACCTGCACATCCACGGTTGCATAATCATCACCAGTCGCAATCAAAACATTTCGGATAGTAAAGTTCACGATTTTAACCTTGATTAACTAATGAAACGTTCAGGAGATTTTCAAGCTACAAAATAAAGAATGGTGTTGGGTATTGGAATCTTATGAATCTACCTCTTCGGAATTTAGGAATTGCGCCAAACGCATGGGCGGTAAACCATACGTTTGCAGATATCACTCGTCCTCCTCAAACCCCACAACCCGTTATCTTATCAACAGAAACCAAAACCCTGCGCTTTGACTTAGCAAAAGCTGCCATCCTTGTCATTGATATGCAAAATGACTTCTGCCATCCCGATGGCTGGTTAGCGCATATTGGCGTGGATGTCACCCCAGCGCGAAAACCGATTGAACCTTTACAAAACTTATTACCTCTACTCCGGGAGAAGGGTGTCCCCGTAATCTGGCTCAATTGGGGAAACCGTCCCGACTTACTCAATATTAGTGCTAGTGTGCTTCACGTCTACAACCCCACAGGTGAAGGCGTGGGATTGGGCGATCCACTGCCCAGTAACGGTGCTAAAGTACTTATGGCGGGTAGTTGGGCTGCGGCGGTGGTAGATGAACTCGAACAATTACCCCAAGATATTCATGTGGATAAGTACCGCATGAGTGGTTTCTGGGATACGCCCCTAGATAGTATCCTGCGGAACCTGGGAAGGACGACACTATTTTTTGCAGGTGTCAATGCGGATCAATGTGTGATGGCTACTTTACAAGATGCTAACTTCTTAGGATATGACTGCTTGTTAGTCAAAGATTGTACCGCCACAACTTCTCCTGATTATTGCTGGCTGGCGACACTCTACAACGTCAAGCAGTGCTTTGGCTTTGTCACCGACTCCCAAGCGATTTCAGCAGCAGTTCAACAAAGTGCTGAGTAGTCCTGTTTATTAGTTACTATTTAACCATGCAACGAACAATTGACACCTCAAAACTCAGCACTCGCAACTCAGAACTTTTATTATTAAGACATATAAGGAGATAAATAATGCGTACCACTAGTTGTGTAATTCCCGTTGTCAAGTCTCCTAAAGATTACCAAACATATCGCATCAGTCCCGATGACTCAAATCGCTTGGCGATTATCTTCGATACTGCAAGTGCGAATACTTCTTTGACTTGTTGCGTGGAGATTTTTGATGTTGATGGCAAAACACCACCCAATCGTCATCAATGGGCGGTAGAAATGTTTTTTGTCCTTAAAGGAGAAGGAACCGCAATTTGTGACGGCAAAAGTGTGCCAATTAAAGCCGGAGATAGTTTGTTAGTCCCTCCTACTGGCACTCATTTGATTAAAAATACTGGTTCCAGTCGGTTATATACGCTGACTTTTATGGTTCCTAATGAAGATTTTTCGGAATTAATTCGTAGTGGTATACCAGTGGAGTTGGATGAGGAAGATATGGCGGTGTTGGGGAGAGTGGATAGGTTAATGCCGTATTGAAAAGATAAAAAAACCACAGATGGACACAGATGGACACAGATGTTTTTCTTATCTGTGGTTTGATTAATTCCTCCATCATATCTATGCTCAAAGTTCATCCCAAACAAACCGCATCCATGCTGACACGTGATGGTGTGCGATTGGATGCAGACATCTACCGCCCCGATGCTGATGGGGAATTTCCCGTATTATTAATGCGACAACCCTATGGCAGGGCGATCGCCTCTACTGTTGTCTACGCCCATCCTACTTGGTATGCCGCCCAGGGCTACATCGTGGTTATTCAAGATGTCCGGGGACGCGGTACATCACAAGGAGAATTCAAACTCTTTGCCCACGAAATTGAAGATGGAGAATATACAGTAAAGTGGGCAGCAAATCTACCAGGAAGTAATGGCAATGTGGGGATGTATGGCTTTTCCTATCAAGGAATGACTCAACTATATGCTGCAGCCGCCAAACCAAGCGCCCTAAAAACAATTTGCCCTGCTATGATTGGCTATGATTTGTATACAGATTGGGCTTATGAAGGAGGCGCTTTCTGCTTACAAAGTAATCTTGCTTGGGCAATTCAATTAGCTACAGAAACCGCCCGTTTACAAAAAGATAAAAACGCTTATCAAGCGCTGTTTGCTACTTCGCGCCATCTGCCTTTAAATGATCCAATTCCCACTGATCCAGAAATCTTGAAGAATTTTGCCCCAGACTCGTTTTATCACGAATGGTTGGCACATTCTCAACCCGATAAATATTGGGAAAAACTTTCCCCCAAAACACACCTCAAAAATGTTGATTTGCCCATGTTCCACATTGGGGGATGGTTTGATACGTACCTGCGCGGCACTCTAAATTTATATAAGGATATGGCGGCAAGAAGCGCATACCGACAACAACTATTAGTCGGACCTTGGGCACATTTGCCTTGGAATCGCAAAGTGGGTGCGGTTGACTTTGGTGTCAACGCAGGGAGCCCTGTAGACAGGATGCAGTTATGCTGGTTTGACCAGTTCCTTAAAGGTGTGGATACAGGATTACTGAATGAGTTGCCTATCTGGCTATTTGAGATGGGAAGTAATTTATGGCAAGGATTACCCACTTTATTTAAATTAAAAGGGCGCTCGTATTTTTTGTCAACCACTGGACTTGCCAGTATCGGAGAAGGCGAAGGCATTCTTACCACAACTTGTCCGGAAACTTCTACCCATGACGTATTAGTTCACGACCCTTGGCGACCTGTTCCATCATTAGGTGGTCATGCTGCGATTCCTGCCGGTTGTTTTGAGAGAACGCATATCGATTGCCGTTCAGATGTTTTAACTTATACGACTGAACCTCTAGAGATAGACCTGTTTCTGGCGGGTGATGTTGTACTTGAAGTCTATTGTGTATCCGACAAACCCAGTTATGATTTATGTGCAGTGCTGTCAGAGGTTTACCCTGACGGGCGAGTCTACAATTTAACCCAAGGTTATCTTCGTTGCCCAGACGGAACTCATCCGGTCAAAAGAACAATTCAATTGCAGGCAACTTGTGCGAAAATTTCCACAGGTCATGCCTTGCGTTTAAGTTTGAGTGCAGCGTGTTTTCCAGCGTATGCAATGAATTCTGGGAATAATTCAGCGTTGGGTATAGATGCTGAAATTATCACATTGATGGTAAGTTGCGGGGGTGAGAGTTCATCGCAAATTTTGTTACCTGTCGTACCATCATCTTGATTCATTTGCGCGGAGGGGTGGGTGTTTTTTTGGACTGAAGTGAAAAAATCGCTGAACACCATATGACACAACACTTTGGGCAGTTCTTAACCAATTTATCATCCGCGCAATCTCTCAAAAGCTTGCCAATTGTCGGTTAACAAATTATTTGTCGTGTTATCAAATTAATGTCGTCGGAAATTTCAATCGATGCAATTCTCATCCCACCATTGTTACAGCGTTTCGGTTATCTTGAGATAGTATACGTGCCAAGAGCACGCGTGGTGTACTTGTACGCTCAAGCAATCTTTGATATGCCCATACTTGACAGGCTTTGAGCGTAGAACGACACTAATGTGTTAATAACGACAAATAATCTGTTAACCGACAGCTAGGGAGCTTATGCTTACCGTAAAAATTGGGTTTAAAGCCCCGCACTTTTAGGGCGGCTTTTCCTAAGTTTGGGAACAAAAACGCCATATCGTGCGACAATAAAAGATAGCGGTAAAGCGCACATAAAAAAGACGAAGTAGGCTTCGCCGTGAGCTCAGCCGAACGGTCGAGCGGACAACTCCTGATCCGGAACCCTGGTAGTACAAATCCTAAATCTTGTACAAATGTGGGAGTAAAAACAAAAAATTAAAAACCTTTTCAAACGCGGTCGGGCAGTCCGTGTATGCTTGTGGACGTATCCAAACGGGGATATTTGAATGCTTGCATTTGGGTATCTAGAGAGGACGGTTGAAGCAAGAGTCCTCATGCCTTTAGGCTGAGGAGTGTCAAAGAAATTGAAGCACAAAGCCCATCGCCTTAAGGCTTAGGTTCCCGACTTCGCTGAAGTCGGGGATCTTGTTGTTCAAAAATCATTGCGACTTTCTTAGAGGATGTCTGAAAAGTTTCAACAAGGTATATTTTGTCATTCTGAGTGGAGCGAAGCGGAACGAAGAATCTCAGTTTTCCGTTAAATTTTGAGATGCTTCACTACGCTACCGCTACGTTCAGCATGACATTTTAGACTTCTCAGACATCCTCTTAGCACCTAAAAGCTTATACAATAACTCTTTCTCTTCTCCTGTCGCAGACGCTGCGCGTGCCTTCACCCGGTGGGAACTTACGCGCCGAGAGTGCACCTCCGCAGGACTTACGAGACGCTACGCGTGAACACAATCCAAAATCTCAAATCTAAAATCCAAAAAGGTATTACCTATCTTCTGAGGGATAATCACTTTATTACGAATGAAGGATTTCATATAGTGAAGAATAACTTTAAATCAAAGTAAATTTCAACGATGATACCTGTCTTAACAACGAAAAAACTCCCGATTTTAGTAGGATATCGGGAGGACTATGTGAGTGAGTGCCGCCGACTATTGTGAATGTGGTGTTTTATAAATGTGGTGTTCTATGTGTGACGCTAAACACTGAATTCTGAATATTTCTCAACTTGCCTATCGAACAGTAAGTCACTTAAAAAAGAACGCGCGTATTCTAAAGGAAGATGTCTGGGCTTACCCTGAAATACAATTTGGTACTCGTTGTTGTCTGGGCCATCGCCATATCCAGAAATCAGCTTGCGGTGAAAAGCTTCCTCAGCAAGATGTTGAACTTCTTTCTTGAGATCAGCTTTTACGCTACTCATACTTGCCGTCTCCTTAATTCTTTCTGACCGTTTACTATTTATAAAATTTACAAGTGTCTAATTGCACCTTTCAAAGGTTATATATTTTAGCTATAGCAGTTCTATTTAGTTCGTGAATTCACCTGCAATTTAAATTATTGGCAAAATAACTGAGTATGCACACGTGACTATACCTTTAGATAGCTGGCAATCCTTGGCAATATGGGTAAAATTAGCAAGCGTAAGCGTTGCAATTGATGCTTAAGTAAACCGCAAAACATAGGTATAGCTTAGGGTTGAGCGATCGCTTGCCAAACGATACTTAAGTAAATAGGCAGTAAATACGTCTGGGGAAACACAAGTACACGTCACGGCAGTTGCTACCCTTCAAGAAGTCGCCCTTTGGGCGCCGACAACAGGGGAAACCAAGCCAGATGCTTCAACTGGTGGTAACCACAAGCTAGCACTGGCTCCCCAAGGGCACATAGCCTCAAGATTCCAGGGTGTTTAGCCGAAGGTCTATAATCATATGGTTCAAGACAGAATCACCGATGCAGTTCGCATTAACGCCAGAAAAACTGATGCATTCGATGTTTTCAAATTCAAGCATTACATCGGACCAAATCCTTATTTGGATACAGGGGCGCTAGTATTTGATTTTGCTCTGACGACAAGTGGCAGAGCTCTGCCTATTGAAGATTACGTCAAAGAAATTAGCGATCGCTACCCACACCTGCGCGACGAAACATACGATTCCTATGCGCATCTGTTTGCCCGCACCGTGGCAGAAGTGGGAAAACTAGATATGGGTTTGCACCTCGACCGTTGGAGTGTCAAGCCTTATGAAAATTATGCGACGTGTGCTGTGCAATCGCTTCACGAACGTACGGCTCGAGGTGTACTTTATTTCGTTTGGGATTGGTTTGAAGCCATAACTCAAGACGAAGATATTGACTTTGAGCAGCTTTCGACACTTCAAAATAGATTCCGCCTATCTGTTTACGGTGGTCCTACGGTTTACGCCTTATTGCGAACAGCTGACAAAAAAGGTATTCCTGCCTTCTATCTGTGGGAAGAAGGACTGATGCAATACGGCTACGGAAAAAAACAAATTCGTGGCGTTGCGACAACATTTGACTGTGATAGCCATCTGGATTCCGACTTTACCACCCGTAAGGATGACTGCAAGGCATTTTTAAGAACCTTAGGCTTTCCAGTACCTAAGGGTGATATTGTCGTCACAGAAAGGGAAGCCCTTGGTGTAGCAAGAGAAATTGGCTACCCAGTGGCGGTCAAGCCTGTGGTAGGTCACAAAGGAATTGGCGTGACGGCGGAAGTGCGAGACGAGGAGGAATTAGAATCTGCTTATAGTCGGGCAGTTGATGCCATTCCAGAAAATGAGCCAACCCGAGTCATCGTCGAGAAAAGCATCGTTGGGGCAGACTTTCGCTTGCTGTGTGTCAACGGCAAATTTGTAGCCGCCACTGAACGCCGTCCTGCATGGGTTGTCGGTGACGGGTACTCAACCATTGAAGAGTTAATCCGAGAGGAAAACCGAAAACCAGGACGTTGGGATACACCGACCTCAGCAATGAGCAAGATTCAGTCCGACGAGGCGATGGAACAGTACCTCGAACAACAGCGCTTGTCATTAGACAGCGTCATTGAGAAAGACCGGACTGTTTATCTTCGCAAAGTCGCCAATCTCTCATCTGGAGGTGTAAGCATTGATGCAACCCGCACCGTTCATCCTGACAATATTATCTTGGCGCAAGACATTGCCCTGCACTTCCGCCTGACTTGCCTCGGTATTGATGTCATTGCCCCCAGTCTTTCCGAATCTTGGAAGTCTGGCGACTTTGCCATCCTGGAAATCAACGCCGCGCCGGGCATTTTGATGCATCTTAACCCTGCGGTAGGTGAAAGCGTTGATGTGCCTTCACGTATCCTAGAAACCTTCTTTGAGTCGGGTACATCTGCCAGGATACCAACAATCACCTTCAACCACATCTCAGTTCAGGACCTGCAAGAGACGATTGACCATATTCTTTTGCAACACCCCGACTGGACAGTTGGCGCTGTTTGTCGTGACGCAATTTTTGTCAATCGTTCAGAAAAAATCCTCAGTAAGGATTACAACACCAATGTCCTAACTTTGTTGCGTAATCCCAAAGTTGATTTGCTGATTGTAGAGTACGAAGAAGACGTCTTGGAAAAGGAAGGAATGTTTTACTACGGCAGTAACATAGTCGTTCTAGATAATCCCACCGAAACCGAGATGGTGCTGGCGCGGGACATCTTTAACGATTCTACTGTTGTAATTAGAAAGGGAGACAATATCTCTATCAGACGTGAGGGTTTGATTGAAGAGTACTCCTTGGGAGTCAATGAACCATTGACACGGGTTTATTTGAAAGAAATCGGCACGATTTTGTAAGTGAACTACCTACACCGACCCGTCAGGGCGGTGTAGGCTTCCGGTTTCAACGACAACAGCCTTTCCACCTTGCGGTTTATTGGTCTTACCTTGCCTCGACACGGCAAGAACGGGGTTCCCTCCGTCCATAGATAATATCCGAATACCTTCATTTCTGATGTTCAATGCTGCATTACCATCACGGTCATGATGAGTGCCACACGATGGACAATCCCATTCACGGATATCGAGCGTTAACTCCGGAACAACATGACCGCAGCATGAACACGTTTTGGAGCTAGGGAAAAATCTTCCTACTTCTACAAGTTGTCCTTCTTTACGCTTCAACTTGTAATCGAGGAAATTAACAAACATTCCCCAACCCACGTCGGATATTGCCTTTGCTAGCTTGCGGTTCCGTACCATTCCCTTGACGTGGAGATTCTCCACAACAATGATTTGGTTTTCATCTACCAGTTTCCTACTCAGTTTATGTAGGAAGTCATGACGGGAATTTGATACTCGCTCATGAACCTTGGCTACAAGTTTTCTGTATTTGTTTCTTGAATTACTTCCTTTTACCTTACGAGCAAATTTCTTCTGCTTCCGAGCTAGATTCTTCTCGTGACGTTTGAGGTGTTTTGGATTTGAGTGTTTGGTAACTTCATTGCCATCATGAACAATGGCGAAATCTTTCAATCCCAAATCAATACCTAGTATTTTGTTACCAGATGGTTCACTACTATTGTCTTCTACTTCACACAAAATTGAAGCAAAGTATTTGTCTGTAGGAGTTTTACTGATGGTGACAGTCTTAAGCTTCCCTTCAATAGGTCTATGAAAGACTGTTTTGATAACACCTATCTTGGGAACGTCCAAATAATCATCCGCAACCTTAACGTTTTGAGGATATTGAATTGATTGCTTGTGATGCTTTGATTTGAACCTAGGAAACTTAGCACGTCCCTCAAAAAAGTTAGTGTAAGCCTTGTTCAAATTGATTGCTACGCACTGCAAAACAGCCGAATAGCAATCTTCTTTCAACCAAGGATGTTCTACTTTTAATTGTGGGAGGTAAGCCTTGTAAACGCTTAATTTTAACGATTTTTCAGTTTGTTCGTAGTGTTGAATGCAAGCATTTAAGGCATAGTTCCAATACCATCTTGCACAACCAAATGATTTGGCTAGAGATATTTTTTGTTCAGTTGTTGGGTATAGTCTTACCTTAACCGCTTTCAACACTTTAATCACTTCCTTGTTATCTGTTAGTATAACAAAAGTGGGTAATAAGTGGGTACAAATATGAAAACAGAATGGTTTAAAATGCGAATGAGTGAACGTAGGTTAAACAAGTTGCGGTTATATGCTGCGATGAAGGATACGACAATGACCCACGTTATCGAAGACCTCATTGACTCTTTAAAAATCCCGGACAGAGACAATTCCTCATCGACCAACATTGCTCAGTAAACTTCGTTTACTGTCGCTAGGAGCGTCAATTCGTCATTGTCCCGCCATTCATCCCAACACTGAACGGAGTACCGTTTCAGTGTGGGGCTTCGTGCGATTCGTTGGTAGCTGAATCGCGGTATCCAGTCCGTACATAAGCTACCCAAGGTGAACCCCTAAAGTAACCTTGAACTCCCGGTCTGATGTGGGTGAAAGTCCCACTCGCT
>JAHHIB010000129.1 GCA_019359075.1 Kalymmatonema hyalinum WJT4-NPBG1 | reverse complement strand
AAAACCTTACTGTAGCGACTTTTCGGAAATTTTTATCCTTTCTCTTTTTAAGAAATGAAATGTGGATTGCTCCCACCTTCTTTTGAAGACACAATATTAAATATTTGTCAATGCGTAAGTCCTAGTCTTCTACTTCCTCCACTTGCAGTAGTCTTAACAAAACTTTGACACAAGTTCTTTTTATCTCAAGTTAGAGAAAAAGATACTGCTGCTTTTGTATGTATATTGACGGATACAAAGCATCTTTTTAATACTTATCCTTAAGAAAGGAATTAACCGAATGCAGGAGACAAAAGCTAGATATCTTAACAAAAACTTTATTTTGCGCTGTCAAATTTTTAAGTAAAGGTGAGAACAAACCTTGAAAAGCCCCTTTCCTCTTACTCATCACCTATGACACATTACTTATTTTCCTTTGGAGAATAATTTAGGCACATTTTGTATAACGTACTGTAGAAAATTTCAAATTTAGCAGAAAAATTGGCTGAAAAGTCAGGGCCGTTGTGTTACGCTAAGATCAAGGGATTTAAAATTTTTGAGATATTCACCCCAGAAAAAAATCACCATTCGGTATTTTTACTTATCTGGTGTTGTGGCTCTGAATAGACTATCGTAGGCTGCGACCAAAAGAGTTATCTTCTTGGTCACACTTGCGGTATGCGAACCTCTAAGGTTAAAACTATGCGCTACCCGTAAGGGAAAAAGCTGCACTTGTTTAGCGTAGCGAGAGCGCATACCTTGTACTACAAGGTAAAGTGTTTGCGGAAAAATGCAGACTAGGTAGACAGCTTTAGCAGGAGTTCAAAATTGCTGTTTAGTAATTTGACTGCTGTTGTAGGCATAGTTTGCAAGAAAAAGTGAATACAAGCGAGTTTAGCTGGGAGAGATAGAACTCTACCAAATATTTTCCAATGCAAAAAACAGGTACCAACAATAAGTTTGTGTAGCTGTGGTTCTGCTATGTTATTCGATTTTATATTCCTTAGACAGAAGTGCTGGTAGAAAAAATGATTTACGGAAAGATACCTATGATGATTTTTATCTTAGCTTCTGGTTATTTGTTAGCAGTTTATTTACTATTAGCACTAGCAAAGCGAACCGGGAAAAAAACTACTCCTAGGGGTGCTTCTTTGGCTTCACAAGGAAAGCGCAAGCAGGAGGTTACAGTAACGCCGAAGGTGAGTGAAGCAACAAGCCTTCATTAGTCTATACTCATAAGTTATGAGTCATTAGTAGAAAGACTTTTACTAATGACTCATAACTTATGAGTATGTACTATAAACTGCCGTATTTGTCAACTGCACTGCCTCAACGGTTGGGTTATAACCGAGCCAGAGTACAGAGGACTGAGCAAATTGTTGCGGACAACCACTAACGGCGAAGCGAGTTGGCATAGCTGGGTGGGTATTTCTCAGGCTCAAGATGTCTAAATCTTGGGCACAAGCAGCAGCAACATATTCTGCTGGATCAACGAGCTTCACGTGTGAGGGGAGAAGCGATCGCACTACGGGTGCAAGGTAAGGATAGTGAGTACAGCCATACACTAAAGTATCTATTTCCTGCTGTAACAATGGCTCCAAATATGAGCGTGCCACTTGTAGAGTGTAGGGGTCATGAATGCGGTTTTGCTCAATGAGCGGCACAAACTCTGGGCAACTCACTTGCCAAACTTGGACTTCGGGATTTATTTCTAGGATAGCACGGCGATAGGCATTACTTTTAGCAGTTGCGGGAGTCGCTATCACACCAATGCGCTTTCCACTCTCAACTGCTGCCCTTGCCCCTGGTAGGATAATATCGAGGATTGGTAAAGAAAATTCCTCACGCACCGCCTCTAGCGCCAGTGCCGAACTCGTGTTACAAGCCATAACAACCATTTTTACACGTTGTTGTTGCAGCCAAGCAAGGATTTCCCGCATAAATTGTACAATCTCTGCTTGCGAGCGAATTCCATAAGGAAGTCGAGCTGTATCCCCAAAGTAAATAATTGATTCATTTGGGAGTTGACGATAGAGTTGGCGCAGTACTGTTAAACCACCTACACCACTGTCAAAAATGCCAATTGGGGCACGTTGAGGTGCTTGAGAAAAATCGTAAAGATCGCCTTCAAAGATAGAAGATGGAAACACAGGCAGATACTGATTTAAGTTTTTGGATTTGAAGATACAGGATGGTCGCGATTGTTAGTTGTGAGTTGTTCACTACTAAGGCTTGAGGTGTCCCTATGGCTTCCGCCACAGTGTTAACAAAGACGCTAAGCGCGTTGGCATAGCCTATTTGCAGCACGTACGGTGAACGCTACTTGCTATAACAGGGGGAAGTCCCAACAACGCAGTGGTTCACCATTCACTACAAACCAGAGCAGTTATGTAGGAACTTGTACTACATCGTTATCTTTGTCTTAAGTATAAGAGTATACCATTAGCAATTGCCTCTGCCATGCGATTCTGGTATTCTGGGCTTCCCAGCCTAGGATTATCCTCCTGACCAGACATATAACCTGTTTCTACTAAAATCGAGGGCATAGAACTTTTTCTGAGAACGTAGAATCTTGCTCTGCGCACTCCTCGGTCTCTCAGGGTAGGGATACTTTGAAGAATGGTACTGTGGACGACACGAGCCAGACCTAAACCGCTGTCATAATAATAGGTTTCCAACCCATTCACATCAGGGCGACCACCAACAGAATTAGCGTGAACGCTGACGAACAAACTAGCATTTGCTTGGTCTGCCATATCTACCCGTCCCTGAAGTTCCACAAAATAGTCAGAATTGCGGGTGAGCATCACTTGTACGCCATTTTGCTGTAAAATATTTGCTATTCTTATGCCAATAGGCAAAACCACATCTTTTTCCAGCAGTCCACCCAAACCAGGAGCACCAGAGTCTTTACCACCGTGTCCCGGGTCAATCATAACGACAACTCGTCCATTAGGCACCGGGGGGCGTAGCAGTGGCTGCGGTATGGGCAGAGGATTATTTGTCATTGGCGGTAATGGTCGTGGGTTAGCTCTTGGTAAGGGAGGTAAACCAATGCGAGGAGTTAATGGAGAAAACGAGCGTCGTAATTCCAAAGACAAAAGCTGACCAGTCAGTTGGTTGAGTTGCCCAATTTGCACGCCTCCTGCTGGTTGGATGTAGACGACAACAGTACGGGGGTCTTGTTGTTGCAAGCGTACGCGCAGCACAGGGCTACTAGCATCAAAATTTGGACCTCTAACAGCACCAGCCAACTTAGCATTAGGAATGGTGATGCGGAACATACCAGAAGTTCTATCCCAACCACCATTAAATGCAGACAGAGGTTGGTCGCCTTTAATCAGCAGTTGCGTCCCAGAAGCAGTCAAGTCCACAGACTCAATTGTAGATAGTGAGCCGCTGGCTGGTAAATTTACGTTGGAGTTCTGGGGGTTTATACTCCTAGGTATGTCTGAATTAGGAAGAGAATTACTAGTATTTCTAGACAAATTCCTCGTATCACCATTGGGCAAAACTACCAAACCGCCAAAACTGCTCATGCTGGCTTGCCAGTCGGGGCTATTTTTGTCTACCCACAACGTCATGCGAACACCAGGTCTTGTTCTGAGTTGAGTGAATTCAACTCGTTTTATACCATACTTATTAACTCGCAGATTCTGCTGCGATAGACGGGGTGACAGAGCTGCACCAATGATATCGATGTTAATCGCAGTGTTGTCACTGCTGCGAAATGTCTCAACTTGAGGATTCCCTCCATTTATACGGACAAACAAACCGTCACCTGTAACCCGTAGGTTCTCAATTTGAGCCAATCCTTGAGCATTGCTAATAATTGTTTCTTTTTGAGTTTGTCCTTCAATAGTATTGACAACTGTGTTCTTATTTGCTAGAGAGTCAGTATTGACAGCTGTGTCTTTATTTGCTGTGGAGTTAGAGCCAGGTCTCACCACACTGTAAACATTGAAAGAATTATTGGAAGAAGTATTGGAAGAAGTATTGGAAGAAGATGGAGCGACTTGTTCAACTTGTGGCGTTGGTAATTGTACCATCCAGCGGCTGGCAGTTCTCCCTTCAAATTTCACTTCCTTCGGGTCGAGAGTATAACCCGGAGTGAGTTCGATGACTATACGAGTTGTTTGTCCGTCAAATTGACCGACACGGACAGTGCGAATTGCACCACCAGCCACTGGTTGAACAAACGGCGGACGTCCATAGTCAGTTCCTGGCAAATCAATAACCAATCGCGTCGGGTTGAACATGAGTTGCGCCTGGGGCTGAACCGAACCTTCTGTGTTGATTTCCAATCGATTGAGATTGGGATCAAAACGCCAAGATTCCAGTTTCGCTGCTTGAGCCGGCGACAATAACATGAAGATAGCAGTAGTTGCAACAGTACCAGGTAATAACCAGTTTATTTTCACAGTGTTTTCTCCTGATTCGTATTGATGAGAGCCGTTATGATTTGAGAAGCACCCAGAACTCAGAACGAGAGAATTCCTCCAAGGTAGATACCGGAGGATTCTGTAACGATAGCTTAAGCAAACAAACGCTTCCTTCTTCTATCGAAGACGTGCCGCAGGTAGACCCAAAGGGATTTCCCCCGCCCTGGAAACAACGGATGATTCTGAGTTCTTAGTTGGTCAACGTTTCGGTAAATCCTCACACTGTCACCGCTCAAAGCTAAGCTGCAAAAAAGTTGTTAGCTCGTATATAGATGTTAATAGCCCTCAAGCGTGGCATGATGCTCTGATTTTTGTATGCTTTTATGGCATAGAAGATGCAGTTTGCATGCGCATTAGATTACACCAATATAAAAATAATAGAGCAGTCAATCTTGGTCATTTCTACTTAACTCCGTCAGAATTCTATATTAAGTTGTGTGATTCCTAGATATCTTAGAGGGTATTAACTGATGTGGTAAAGAGAGCATATTGTCTGGAGTATAATCTTGGCCGCAGCCTGATGCTCCGCAGGAGCCACCCAAAGGCCGATTGTCTATGTGCGCAGTGACTTTTGGTCAATTGCAGCAATCAATTAACTAATTATGTCAAGAATTATACTTTTTTTAATAAAAAGTGTAGTTCCCAGGTAGCCAGAGTTTGGGTGTAAGCGTCTAGGAGCTTACGAACACAATGCCTTGCGCCTATACACGGGTAAGGGTGTAAGAGAACTAAAAAACTGTTCTCCTACACCCTCTACTAACGATGACAAAAATAAACACCGGAATCTAAGTTCCGGTAAAAGAGCTTCACCAAACCAGCACCATATAAGCTGTACTTTATAAGCTTGCATACTACAAGCTAAAGGTCGTCAAGAGTCAAAAGTAACTTTTATAACGCTTTTCAACTCAGTGGAATACAGCATACCCCACCCGCGCTATCGCTTGCCCTCCCCAAGGCATCGGGGAGGGTTAGGGAGGGGTGTATTGTATGCAGATGCAATTCGCTATAACTCTGAACTCCTGGATTGTTGAGAACTTTGATCAAAAAAGCGTTGCGAGGTTTCGATCGCAAGCTATTTTTCAAAACAGGGCAATTGTTGACGGGTGTCTGCTTATGATGGCATCTGAATTATTTTATTTTTGCTTTAAGTACTGGATGACACCACGAGCGATCGCCTCTGCCATTTGATTTTGGTACAGTTTGTTTGGCAGTTTACTGGCGTCCTCTCGACCAGTTAAATAGCCTGCCTCGACCAAAATTGCGGGCATAGAATTTTTTCTCAGGACGTAGAATCTGGCTTTACGCACGCCACGGTCTCTGACATTCACACTTCGGAGAATGCTGTTATGAACGATACGAGCGAGACCTAAACCACTGTCATAATAATAGGTTTCTAAACCACTCACCTCCGGACGATCCGCACCTGCTGAGTTAGCGTGGACACTGACAAAGACATCAGCATTGCTTCGCTCTGCTATGTCAACCCGTCCTTGCAGGGTAACGAAATAGTCAGAATCCCGAGTTAGCACTGCCTGCACGCCATTTTGCTGCAAAATCTCTGCCACCCTTTTGCCAATTGGCAAAATAATATCTTTCTCTCGAATTCCGCCAATACCAAGTGCTCCAGGATCTTTACCACCATGTCCTGGATCAACGACGATAACGACTTTTCCTTTAGGAGCGCGAGGATTACGGGCTGGCGGCTTGGTTGCAGTCGTTCTTGATGGCAAAGGTTGCGGATTTGGTCGTGGTATAGCTGGTAAAGCAATTGGCGGTGTCATGGAACGAGTACGTTCTAATCCCAAAGACAAAAGCTGACCGCTGAGTTGATTGATTTGCCCGATTCGTACGTTTGCAGCTGGTTGGACGTAGACAACAACAGTACGGGAGTCTTGTTGTTGTAGACGTACGCGCAGCACAGGGCTACTAGCATCAAAATTTGGACCTTTGACGGCACTAGCCAACTTAGCATTGGGAATAGTGATGCGGTATAAACCAGATGATTTATCCCAAGCAGTCTTTGCAGGTGATAGACGTTGGTCTCCTCTAATGAGCAGTTGCGTACCACCAGCACCTAGCTCTACAGACCCAATTGTGGAGATTTCGTTGCTTGTTGGTACTTCTACAGCAGCGTTGGCAACATTGTCTGATGAGGTGTCAGAAGAATCGTTTTTGGGCAAGTTACTTGCATAACGATTCGGTAGAACGACCAAACCACTAGAACTACCAGAACTGCTTGTGCTGATGCGCCAGTCAGGGGTATCTTTGTCTACCCGCAATGTCATCCGGACAGCAGGTGGTGTCTTTTGCAGTTGATTAAATTCAACACGGTTGACACCATGCTTATTTACAGAGCGATCGCGATCGCCAAAATTGGGTGACAAAGTAGCACCAGGAATGTCAATGAAGATGGTCTTGCGATCGCGGCTGCGAATGATCTGAGTCTGAGGACTTCCACCATTGGTGCGGACAAAAAAACCGTCCCCTGTGACTTGTACGCTCTCAACTTGAATCGTTTTTTCTGCGATGACAACAGCCTTAGAAAACTCAGGTTTTTTCTCAGTTTCAGAGTCTACTGTCACTACGCTGTAAGCATTTCTTGGGGACGAGATGACAACTTCATTTTTTGTCGCTGGAGATGAAGGCGAGGAGGGGACTTCCTCAGCTTGTGTTGCTGAGGTTTTTGTTCCTGGGGATGGAGACGAGGAGGCGACTCCCTCTGCTTGTGGCGTTGGTAATTGTACCGTCCAGCGACTGCCAGTTTTCCCTTCAAACTTCACCTGCTTCGGGTCGAGGGTATAACCTGGACTCAGTTCGACGACTATACGAGTTGTTTCTCGGTCAAACTGACCAACACGAACAGAGCGAATTGCACCGCCTACTGACTGCGTCAACTGCGGACGTCCAAAATCAGTTCCTGGCAGATCAATAACCAATCGCGTGGGGTTGAAGACGAGTTGCGCCTGGGGTTGAACCGAACCTTGAGTGTTGATTTCCAATCGGTTTTGATTGGCATCAAAACGCCAGGATTGCAGTTTCGCTGCTTGAGCGGGCGATGATACCATCAAGAGACTGGTCGTTACAAAAGTACCAGGTACTAACCAGTGGGTTTTCACAGTGTTTTCTCCTGATTCGTATTTATGAGAGCCGTCATGATTTGAGAAGCACCCAAAACATAGAACCCAGAACGAGAGAATTCAGTTATCAGTTATCAGTTATCAAATCACTGTGTACTGTTTACTGCAGCTGGTATTGTGTTGAGTTCTGAGTTCTTTGTTGGTCAAAGTTTCGGTAAATCCTCACACTATCACCGCCCACACTTTAGCTTTGGTGCCACAAGCATCATTTTCTGCTCTAATAAAGACACTGTTATAGTGGTTATTTTTTGGATACAATCCGATTTGGGCGATAGGAAAGCGTACCATTTACCTAATACTTATTAAAGTTTTACCATTAAGAGTAGATGTTGTTCTGTATTAATCCTTATCAGGAACTTAAATGACTTCGTGGCGTCAAATTCTAGCACGTTGCTAATAGTCTTCCATGCCGTTATGGCATTTTAGATTTTTAGAAGTTGGATCTTAGATTTTAGATTGTAGATTAACTCATGTGTTGCCTATTTTTTTGGACTTTCACGAGTATTCCCCAATCTAAAATTTAAAATTTTAAAGCATTAGTCGCTCCCAGGCAATGCATGAATAAAGTTTAGAAGAGAAGGATGAACGAAGAAATACTTTGTACTTAACTTCATACTTCACTTTTTTGTCTTCAGTTCATACTTCATATTACCCTTGCAGGAAGCCGCCCTCCGGAGGACGCTTCTATGCAGGAGTTTATCCCTCTTGGAAAGTGTCTGTGGCGTGTACACACTTCATTCTTCACAAAGGGATTTTTTGTGTTGTGTGATTTTTGGTAGTTAATGCACCAATTGATAATGTTGCTACTGTTTCCTGATGTGGTATTAACTTATGGGTGCACCTGTTTAATTGCTAGACAAATATCCAAGGTTGGATGGATGAGCAAGGAGGAAGATAGAACAAAAATAACATTCCCAATGTTGCTTGTGTTTAAAAAAAACTCCTGAAAATTTTAATTTTAGAGGACGAAGATTTAGGGATAAAAGTTTCCATTGCTCATGGAAAAGTTACAAATTATTCATATTGGCAATTGATGAGAAGCCCGTACACGCCTCAGTACAGACGCTGTAAATATTGCGTCTGTACTCTAGTAGTCCACCAAATTAACTTGCCTGATACGTAGTAAGCACGTTTGCCTGCTTTAATACAGCGCTTAAGCGCTCACTACATACCCCTCAAACAAAGCTAGTGGCACACCACTAAACTTTTATTTAGTGTCCTGAGAATCTGGTGATTCCATGACCAAGGATTTTCCGGAAGAATCATCTAAAATCAGTTGATCTGTTGCTGTAGCTGCCGTTTCTGGTTCTGGGAATACGAACCGCAAAAGGGGAGGCGCTAGAAAGGTTGTCAGGATGACCATCATAATAATTGCCGCCTCCAAAGGTTTTGAGAGAATGCCAATCGATGAGCCGATGCCAAGAAACACCAATCCTACCTCGCCTCTGGGAATCATTCCTACACCAATTGCCAAGCGGTTGATTTGAGGTTGACCAAACACACTAAAGCCAGTGACGAGTTTACCAGCGATCGCGACGACGAGCAGGAAAATCGCCATCACTAAACCTTCCCGGTTGCTAGGAATTGCTGGGTTCAAAACTCCTAAATCAGTTTTTGCGCCAACAGTCACAAAGAAAATCGGCACTAGCATATCGGCAATAGGGATAACTTGCTTTTGCAGTTCTACACGCTCATCTGTTTCGTCTAAGACTAAACCAGCGGCAAAAGAACCTAAAATTGCCTCTAATTGAATAGCAGCAGCAAAGTATGCCATCACAAAGGCAAAGATGAACGCTGGTATCACTAATCCACCACGAGTTTTTAGCGAGCTAGCAATTGCTACAAAAGTCTTACTGAAGATATTTCCAAGGAAAATTGCGCCTAACAGGAAACTACTGGCGCTGATGATCAAATAAATGACTTTAGTTACATCCACTGAGCCTTCTTTTGCAAGACTTGCTACCACCGCCAAAACGATAATTCCCAGTACATCGTCAATAACAGCAGCGCCCAGAATAATTTGCCCTTCTTTTGAATTGAGACGCCCGAGTTCTGACAGAACTTTGGAAGTGATACCAATACTTGTAGCAGTCAAAGCTGCACCTGCAAAAATCGCTGGTATCGCTGGAATGCCAAACAAAGTCATCAACCCTACCGTACCAGCAGTAAAGGGTACCACCACCCCCACCACTGCTACCACAGCTGCTTGCGTACCAACAGCTATCAAGTCTTTGATGTTTGATTCCAAACCAATTTCAAATAGCAGAATGATGACTCCCAGTTCTGACAAAACGGAAATCACCTCAGACTGTGCTGTAAAAACAGCATCAGCGGCGTCTGGAGTGAGACCAGCAGTGGTTTGAAGGAAGGTCATGATGAGAGAGCTAGAACTCTCTGCCCCGCCTTCTGGAAAGACCAACAGATGTAGGACAGAGATGCCTACCACTACACCACCGACTAATTCCCCCAAGACAGGGGGTAAACCAAAGCGGCTTAATAATTCCCCACCGACCTTGCTAGCGAGGTAAATGACGACTATACTCAGCAGCACTGCTGCCAGTATCAGTGAACTATCAGCTGTTTCTGTTGCGGTTGCCAACAAAGGTAATGAGAAGGTTATTGTATCTAAGTGCATCGGTTATTTTGGAAAACCCTTCTCTTTGAATTTACAGGTTTGTTGAAAGCAACTATCATAAACGCGCTATAGAAAGCATTGATAAATTAACTCATGCCGCTTGTTAATTGCAGAAGGCGCTGCCAATGAGGCTCTGATACTGGTACTACAGATAGTCTTGTCAGGCGCACTAAGTCAAAACCTTCAAAATTTCCGTCCTGCTTAATTTGGGTCAGGGTTATCGGCTCTTGTACTCTTCGTACGGCTCGCACCTGGACAACAACCCGTTTGGCATCATCCAATTTTGGGTCGGGGTAAGGTTGACTGACGACCTGGGCTACACCTATGACTCGCCGCTCTTTGCCTGTGTGATAAATAAGCGCCAAATCACCAATTTCCATCGTCCGCAGATGCTTGAGAGCTAATGAATTGCTAACTCCTTCCCAAACTGTAGTGCCATCTCGTTCTAAATCGCAGTAGGAATACTCTTCTGGTTCTGTCTTTAGCAGCCAGTATGCCACAAATATTCTCCTTCAATTGTTTACGGTTAACAGTTGACGGTTAACTGTCAACTGTTAACCAATAGCTATTTTTTAGTTTCTAAAAATGTAACTGCTCTGACTATTGACTATAGTCATGTCAAAGTAAAAACATCTCTTCTGTATGGACGCAGTGTTAACTGTGTCTTGAAGGAGGAGCTAGGGAGTGTGAGTTGTGAGTTGTGTGTTGTTAGCGATGAGTGGTTAGTGAGCCACTGCGCCCTTGGGAGTTCCCCCGAGTGTGCGCTCCTGGCTCACCCGAAGGGTTGTTGGTGACAGCTAACCGCTCTTGATTTCCCACGACTTACCTAATCTCTATAAATTAATCATTTTTAGAGGAGTGAACGTTTTATGAATACAGATGCTGTGTCTGGTTCTCAGTTAAATGCTGGGAACTGGTGGAAAATTCTATCTTTAGCCTTGCTTATATGTGTCATTTGTACGCAACCTAGTTTGGCGCAACAGAAAGAGAGGATGTTGCGTACTCTAAATGTCAATGGTCGTGGAATCGAGACAATTCCTACAACTCTGTCTCAAGTCAGTTTGGGCATGGAGGTTCAGGGGAAAACAGCACAGGAGGTACAACAAGAGGCTGCTCGCAAGTCCGAAGCTGTGGTAGCTTTATTAAAGAGCCGTAATGTGGATAAATTACAAACAACTGGTATTACTCTTAACCCAATTTATAGTTACACCAATAACGTGCAGCGTATCACAGGGTATGGTGCTTCCAATGTCGTGAGTTTTCGCATTTCCACTGATCGCGCTGGTACTCTGTTAGATGAAGCGGTCAAAGCTGGTGCGACTCAAATTAGCGGCATTAGTTTTGTGGCTAGCGATGAAGCGATCGCCAAAGCAAGACAACAAGCATTAACAGAAGCAACCCTTGATGCTCAACAGCAAGCTCAAGCTGTTTTGAGTGCTTTGGGTTTTCAGCCTAAGGAAGTAGTCGGGATTGAGGTGAATGGTGCCAGTTCACCTCCGCCACCGCCACGACCTCTGTTGCGTGCCGAATCTGCTAAGCTAGCTTCCCAAGACGCTTCCACCCCTATAGTTGGAGGTGAGCAACAGGTGGAAGCTACAGTGACTTTGCAAATTAGTTATTAGTCCTTGAAAAGAACTCAGGACTCAGGACTCAGGACTCAGAAGGATTTTTGGGGAGTGAAACTTCCTGTATGAATTTATCTAAATATTCTCAATTCTGAGTTCTGTGTTCTGAGTTGTGTTTCATACTTAAAAATTCTCAGGGTTCATATCTACTCCAACTTCTTCCGCATCCCGTTTAGAACCCAATAATTGCAGTTGATCCACGAGGATGACGGGTGTGGAGCGATTTGCTCCTGTGGCGCGATCGCTCCAAGTATCAAATTTTAAGGAACCTTTGACGGCAATTTGTTTGCCTTTACGCACGTAATCACCAGCTACCTGCGCTGTTTTTCCCCATAATTCCAGATTGAACCAATCAGTATGTTCGTTGTCTCTTGTGCGCCGATTGACAGCCAGTGTTAATTTACACTTAACGCTACCTGACTCGAAATATTTCATATCCGGGTCAGTTCCTACACGGCCGATCAGGGTAACGATGTTTATACTCATGTGCGTTTTTTGCAGTACAAACGTACTTGTATTGTGAATACCATAATAGCGAATTGCTAGACGACTAGCAGAGCGTTAAATAAAAAACAATTATCATTACCTAGAGAAATGATATAAATTACTCTGAGCAAACTCCAAAACGATACGGATACGTTTATGCAGTCGGAGAATATAAAACAGTAGAAGCTTGAGACTGGTTAAAGATTCTAAAAAGAATATATAAAAACATAATCTACTTTACTAGACTCAGGTCAACAAAAGTAATAGAATCCTGCACAATTCTCACTAACAGTAGAAGTTAAAAAGTATTTAATTAGGGGGCGTAGAGACGCGTGGGCCTTTTTAGTAAGTTTTCCTTATCGCGGGATATGGGTATCGACCTCGGTACCGCTAACACCCTCGTTTATGTATCAGGTAAAGGCATTGTTCTCCAAGAACCTTCCGTAGTGGCGATTGACCAAAACGAAAAGGTAGCAATAGCAGTTGGAGAAGAGGCTAAAAAAATGCTCGGGCGGACACCTGGGAATGTGATTGCGCTGCGCCCCTTGCGCGATGGTGTAATCGCTGACTTCGATACAGCCGAGCTGATGCTCAAAAGCTTTATCCAGAGAGTAAATGAGGGCAAATCCCTAGTATTACCTAGAATTGTCATTGGTATTCCCAGTGGCGTTACAGGGGTAGAAAGAAGAGCAGTCATGGATGCTGCTACTCAAGCTGGTGCAAGAGAAGTTTACTTAATTGATGAGCCTGTGGCTGCAGCAATTGGGGCAGGATTACCCGTCGCTGAGCCAACAGGCAATATGATCATCGATATTGGTGGTGGCACAACAGAAGTTGCTGTCTTGAGTCTCCAAGGGACAGTCATTTCTGAATCAGTACGCATTGCTGGAGATGAACTGACTGAAGCCATCATGCAGTATCTGAAAAAAGTTCATAACCTAGTGATCGGGGAACGGACTGCTGAGGACATCAAAATTCGCGTTGGGTCGGCATATCCCACTCATGATGATGATGATGCCATGATGGAAGTCCGAGGCTTGCACCTGCTTTCTGGTCTACCGCGAACAGTCACAATCAAAGGACCAGAGATTCGTGAAAGTATGGCGGAACCGCTGTCGGTCATTATTGAAGCGGTGAAGCGGACTTTGGAACGCACACCTCCGGAATTGGCAGCAGACATTATTGACCGAGGAATTATGCTAGCTGGCGGAGGTGCCCTGCTTAAAGGATTGGATACCCTGATCAGCCATGAAACCGGAATTGTGACACACATTGCAGCTGACCCATTATGCTGTGTTGTACTGGGAACAGGTCGGGTGTTAGAAAATTTCAAGCAGTTGGAAAGGGTTTTCAGCGGACGTTCTCGCAATTTGTAGCAAAAACTGCGCAATATCAGATATTGGGTTCAATATAGAATCCAATATCCTTAGTAATATTACGGCTAGAAAAGGTTTCTTATGTTTACGGCACGTCGCTGGTGGGAGCGCAAAGGGTTACAAATAGGGTTGCTAGGTGTAATAGTTGGAAGTGCTTGGGTACTTAGACAGACTCAAGGTGCGCTTCTGTTTGAGGTATACCAGGGTGTGACTCGTCCAATCCAGATGTTGCAGACAGCAGCACCTCAAGAAGAACGGCTTAGGGATGCTCGGTTTTTAGAACTGCAAACCCGGGTAGTAGAACTGGAAAGCCAAAATAAAAAGTTAAAACAGTTATTGGGCTATGTGGAGAAGGAACCGCTCGCATCGCGCCCAATTCCAGCACGAGTGACGGGACGCAGTGCTGACAACTGGTGGCAACAAGTCACCCTCAATCGTGGCAGCGTTGCAGGTATCCAGGAAGGTTATATTGTCAAAGGTGATGGTGGACTGGTGGGTTTGGTAGAAAGTGTCACTCCCAATACTAGCCGCGTGCTATTAATTAGTGACCTCAAGAGCCAAGTGGGTGTCACAGTGAGTCGCACAGGGGCAAAGGGTGTTTTGCGGGGAGACTCATCTGCTGAAGCAGTCCTGGAATTTTATGAAAAAGTCCCAAATGTGAAACCTGGAGACGTGGTTGCCACATCTACCTATAGTCAGAAATTTCCTTCGGGATTGGCCGTAGGACGGGTGAAGTCGTTGGATTTGAAGAAACTTCCAGCATCTGTGGCGAAAGTGGAACTTTTTCCACCGATACGCTCTTTGGATTGGGTGACGGTGTATCCGAAGCCAGAAAACCCGCAGCCAGAAAATAACGGTTCAAGAAAACAACAATAAGAACACAGTATACAGAACTCAGAATTCAGAATTGCTCGACAGTATTTGCTAGAGCTTTCAAAGAATAAAGAATAAGATTCTTTATTCTCGGTTTTGACTGCTGAGTTCTTTAAAATTTAATGAAAATTCTTAGGAAAAATGAGGATTTCTGAATCACGGGGTAATAAACACAAAAAACCAAAATCGCCAAAGCGAAAGTCCATAATTCAAATCAGCCCTCTTTCTCGTTGGCATCCACGCTTACGTTTAGCGACTGATTGGGCGATAACGGTTGGCTCAGTGCTGCTATGCTTACTGATGCTGCTCATCCGTTTTCCCGGTATGGAATTATTGGGAATTGGACCAAACTGGTTGTTGATTTGGGTGGTTGCTTGGAGTGTCAAACGCACAGCCTTTCAAGGCGCATTTGCAGGTGTTGTATTAGGGCTACTTCAAGATTCTATGACATCACCTGACCCAACTCATGCTCTGAGCTTGGGGGTGGTAGGAGGTCTGACTGGGATGCTACAGAAGCAGCGTTTTATACAAGAAGACTTTATTTCTATTGCCTTGATTGTGTTTGCTATGGCAGTGTTGTCAGAGACAATTTTTGCATGGCAATTGATTTTAATGGGCGATCGCAATCCAGCAGACATTTGGGCATACTTCCAGAAGGTTACCCTTGCCTCTGCGATTCTCAGTAGCCTGTGGGCACCAGTGGTTTATTTTCCTTTAAAGCGTTGGTGGCTGCGGCTAAAATTGGCGGAATAGTCATGAACAATTCATAAGGTACGGCATTCAAAATTCAAAATGTTCTAACCAAGAACCAAATGCGGAGTGTGGATAATCTGGGGTTAAACTGCCCCAAACGAGTGAGAAGTGAGAAGTGAGGAGTGAGGAGCAACTTATGTGACTCCTCACTCCTAAATTTTTTGGAATCTAGGCATCCTTTGGCAAGATGGATTCAAGCTAGAGTTATGTGAAATCGTCATCACAGAGGCTGTCTCAGTTGAAACAGTCTTCTGTAGCTTGCGTACAAAATATTCACTCTGTTGCTAGAAATTATGGATAATTCGCCAGTGGTCGAACCAGATACTTTTGTTGTGGGGTCAGGGTTTCAGGATGATTCAAACCCGAAGCAAATCGTAGGAAGTGACTTTGACCGCGCTATGATGCAGCGGTGTTTGGAACTCGCCCGCCGCGCCTTAGGACGCACCTCCCCAAATCCGATGGTAGGGGCGGTGATTGTCAAAGATGGAGAGATTATTGGGGAGGGGTTTCATCCGCGTGTTGGTGAGCCGCATGCAGAAGTTTTTGCTCTAAAGGCAGCAGGCGATCGCGCTCGTGGAGCTACCATTTACGTTAGCCTGGAACCGTGCAATCACTACGGACGCACTCCCCCTTGTTCGGAAGCGTTGGTAGCAGCTGGGGTTGCCAAGGTGGTGGTGGGGATGGTTGATCCCAATCCACTTGTCGCTGGAGGTGGTATCGCCCGTTTACGCACTGCGGGGATAGAAGTGCTGGTGGGCGTGGAAGAACAAGCCTGCAAGAAGCTCAATGAAGGCTTTGTCCATCGCATTCTCCATCATCGACCTTTTGGTATTTTGAAATATGCCATGACTTTAGATGGCAAAATTGCTACGACGACAGGTCATAGTGCTTGGGTGACAAATCAAGATGCCCGTAGCGAAGTTCATCAACTGCGAGCAGCTTGTGATGCGATCATTGTTGGTGGAAATACAGTTAGACAAGATAATCCTTATTTAACCAGCCATCGCGAAGGGGCACATAATCCTCTACGGGTGGTGATGAGCCGCAGCCTCAACTTACCAGAAAAGGCTCACCTGTGGGAAACCGCAGAGGCTCCCACTTTGGTTTTGACAGAAAAAGGAGCTCACGTCGATTTTCAAGAACTGTTGCGGAACCAGGGAGTGGAAGTGGTGGAGTTAACACCACTCACACCAGAGCAAGTGATGACGTACTTATACGAGCGGGGATTTTGCAGCGTATTATGGGAGTGCGGTGGTATCTTAGCTGCCAGAGCGATCGCCCAAGGAGCAGTGCAAAAAGTGCTTGCCTTTATTGCTCCCAAAATCATTGGTGGTAGCAATGCCCCCACACCTGTAGGTGACTTGGGTTTTACCACCATGACTGAGGCGTTGTCGTTGGAACGTGTGGCGATACGGGTAGTTGGTTCCGACTGTTTAGTAGAAGGTTATTTGCCCCAGAAAAGTCTTTAGTCTAGAGTTGATAGTCCTGAGTCAAATAATTCTTGACTCTTGACTAGTTATCTCGTAACTAGGAATACTGACGTTCTTGAGCAATATCACGGATAAGAGCCAGTCGGGATTGGATGTAGTCACTGAGGAAATCGGTTTCATGACAATCTAGCAAAGCTTGGGTTTTGATTTGTTTTACCAACCACTGCACCAAGCTAGCATCATCGAGTTGCAAGAGCGTCTTAGCTTGCGCGGTTTCCACCACAGACCAAAGCTGACGCATAATTTTGGGAGTCATTAGACCTCCATTGAAAGTTAGCCTAGCTGTTTTCAGGATACACAATTCTGGTCGAGGCTTCCGGTGTGAATGTAGAAGCTGACACAAGTGTTATTGGAAACTTAATATATTGAGTTATAAATTGATAATGATTTAGAATCAAGAACTATAAGTAACATTTGAATAAAAATTTATGTTATTGGGCGCTGCTAAGTCTTGACTTTTTGCTGTTGTTGTTCTAAATCTCAACTATATGTAGTTAGGTCTGTTTTCTTAAACTAACTGGTAGTGGTTGCAAGTGCAAGATTATGAACAACTAGATTCCCGACTTCTTAAAGAAGTCGGGAATCTGAACATATTGATACTAGAGGCGATCGCTTTGCGTCATCGCCCAAAGGATAATCGCATCTCTATTTAAGCCCGAAAACGCGAAATAGCTATTTCCGGGATTATTCTGCCAACTTGTCTATCATCTCGCCCAGTTCTTCTTTTGCATCTTTGGCAAACTGCACACTGCTAATACTGGCGAGAATTCCTGCTCCTGCGGTGAGGCTGGCTTCTGGTACTTTATTTAAATAGAGAAGTCCTACACCAGATAATGTCATCATCGCAGATGCTGCGGTTACGCCTAAAGCCAGGTTGAAGGTGAGACGTGCTTGGCGTAGTAATTCTTCAATTATTTTTTGTTCCATCTGTTGTGCATTATTGTTATTGTTGGTTTGTGGTTTGCCAAAAATATTGAAGTTCATGAGTTGTTGCCCTTTCTGGTGTATGTAATTGATTGACTGCTAATTGCAAGCTTTTTTCTTAACTTGCATATTCGTATCCTATAGAGGCAACAATTGAAATTCGAGAGCAGATAGGTTGAGTGTAGATTTACGATTTGCCCTATGTTTTGGGGCAGATAGGGCAAGCTAATAAAACCTAACTGCCCTACACAGGTAAATTAAAGATTCGCTATGCTTTATTAAATGCTAATACGGTTCAGATAAGGCTAGATCCCCCCTAGCCCCCCTTACAAAGGGGGGGAATCTAGCCCCCTTTTTAAGGGGGTTGGGGGATCTTTAAGGATTAACATCACTAACGGAACCGTATTGTATTAAATGCCTGGATTCATCAATCTGTTTTATCTATGCTGCAATCGGATAAGGTTCAATCTAGCGAAGAAGGCAAAATTAGACTGAGGAATGCTTATAAAGAAGCAGGTTTGACTATAGAAAAACTTGCAGATGAAGCACAAGTTTCTAGTGACACAATTAAACGTTTATTAGGAACAAAAGACTGCCCAAATGGGGTTGAAAGATGGCAAGTTAAAAATATTGCTAAGCTTTTAAATATTAAACCAACTGATATAGTTTATTCAAAAGATTGGTACTCACAGCAAATACCACCAGAATTTGAGCGATTAATCAAAGACAAAACAGAGTCATTTTGTGGGAGAAAATTTGTCTTTTATGCTATGGAAGAGTTCTTCAGCAAGAACCCCAATGGCTACTTCACTGTCGTGGGTGATGCAGGCATGGGGAAAAGTGCGATCGCTGCTAAGTACGTATTGGACAATCCAGAAGCAATTTGCTTTTTCAATGTTCGTGCTGAGGGGATGAATCGCCCGGAATTGTTCTTGAAAAAAATTCGCCAACAATTGATGAGTCGTTACCAGTTACAGGATGCAGCAGATGCTGATTTATCAACTTTACTGATCAAAGCCAGCGAAAAAATTACTGCTGGTGAACGCCTGGTGATAGTTGTTGATGCACTCGATGAAGTTGACCAGGAATCGACCGGAAATATTTTATATTTGCCTACTATTCTTCCAGAAAACGTTTACTTTCTGCTAACAAGAAGACCATCTAACCAGAATGAGAAAAGGTTGAATGTTTCACCCAGCGTTCCCACACAGGAGTTGGACTTAAGAGACTACGCCGAAAGGAGTAGCCAGGATGTGAAAGAGTATATTTGGCTATTGATCAATGATGCGGAATATAAACAGGGTTTGAGTCAGTGGATTCAAAAGCAAAACCATGTTTCTAATGCTGATTTTGTGGAAGAAGTAGCCAGCATAAGTGAAAATAATTTTATGTATTTGCGCTGTGTTTTGCCAGCAATTGCTAATGGTTTTTACGATAATAAACCTTTGGATGAATTACCTGTAGGTTTACAAGGATATTATGAAAACCACTGGCAACTGATGGGCATGACAACCAAACCTTTACCGAAAAATAAAATCAAGATTGTCTATGTGATGTGTGCGTTACGTAGCGCAGCTTCCCGTGCAGTGATTGCCAAATATTCTAAGCAGAAAGAGCTGACTGTGCAGGAAGTTCTTGATGGCTGGGCGCAATTTTTGCAGAAGCAGGAAAATTATCAACCACCGCGTTACAGGTTTTATCACGAAAGTTTCCGAGACTTTTTGCATCGCCAGGATATTGTACAGGCGACGGGGGTGAATTTACCAAATATCAGCGCCGAAGTTGCCGATATTATGGCAGAAGGACTTCCTGGCTATGAGTAATCTTCGTAGTTGGTTAGCAGAAAAGTCATTGGAAGAAAGAGAACTTTTCTTGGGTGAAGTACCACGTTTGTGGTTAGAAGGTCGTCAACTTAATAAATTATGCCGTCTGTTGACTGATTTTGACTTTATAGAAGCAAAAATTAATTATCCTAAATTTGGCGTGCAGGCGCTAATTGAAGATTATGATTTGATTAATGATGCAAAATTATTAACTCACTCAGAATACGACTTCAAAATTGTTGAAGCACTAACATTAATTCAAAAGGCGTTGCGACTCTCGGCACATATTTTAAATGAAGATACAAAACAACTAGCAGGGCAACTGTCAGGTCGTTTACTGCATTTTAATGCGCCAGAAATTCAAGGGTTGCTGCAACAAATGTCGCTAACCAAAACTACTTGCTTGCGTACCTTGACTGCTAGCTTAACTCCCCCTGGTGGTGCGTTAGTTCGCACCCTCAGCGATCATAGTTACTCGGTTTATGCAATCGCTGTCACCCCGGATGGCAAATACGTGATTTCTGGTTCGGATGACCAAACACTCAAAGTCTGGAATTTGCAGTCTGGTCAAGAAAAGTTTACTCTTAGCGGTCATAGTAACTCGGTTAATGCAGTCGCCGTTACCCCTGATGAGAAGTACGTGATTTCTGGTTCGAGTGACCAAACACTTAAAGTCTGGGATTTGCATTCTGGTCAAGAAAAGTTTACTCTTAGCGGTCATAGTAACTCGGTTAATGCACTCGCCGTCACTCCTGATGGCAAGTACGTGATTTCTGGTTCGGGTGACCAAACACTTAAAGTTTGGCATTTACAGTCTGGTCAAGAAAAGTTTACTCTTAGTGGTCATAGTAACTGGGTTAATGCAGTCGCCGTCACCCCTGATGGCAAGTACGTGATTTCTGGTTCGAGTGACCAAACACTCAAAGTCTGGGATTTGCAGTCTGGTCAAGAAAAGTTTACTCTTAGCGGCCATAGTAACTCGGTTAATGCAGTCGCCGTCACCCCTGATGGTAAGTACGTGATTTCTGGTTCGGGTGACCAAACACTTAAAGTTTGGTATTTACAGTCTGGTCAAGAAAAGTTTACTCTTAGCGGTCATAGTAACTGGGTTAATGCAGTCGCCATCACCCCTGATGGCAACTGCGTGATTTCTGGTTCGGGTGACAACACACTCAAACTCTGGGATTTGCAGTCTGGTAAAGAAAAGTTTATTTTTAGCGGCCATAGTAACTGGGTTTATGCAGCCGTCGTCACCCCGGATGGCAAGTACGTGATTTCTGGTTCGGGTGACAACACACTCAAACTCTGGGATTTGAAGCCTGGTAAAGAAAAGTTTACTCTACGCGGTTATAGTAACTGGGTTTATGCAGCTGCCGTCACCCCTGATGGTAAGTACGTGATTTCTGGTTGGGATGAAAACACACTCAAAGTCTGGGATTTGCAGTCTGGTAAAGAAAAGTTTACTCTGCGCGGTCATAGTAAGTCAGTTAATACAGTCGCCGTCACCCCTGATGGCAAGTACGTGATTTCTGGTTCGAGTGACCAAACACTCAAAGTCTGGGATTTGCAGTCTGGTCAAGAAAAGTTTACTCTGCGCGGTCATAGTAACTCTGTTAATGCAGTGGCCATCACCCCTGATGGCAAGTACGTGATTTCTGGTTCGAGTGACCAAACACTCAAAGTCTGGGATTTGCAGTCTAGGAAATTAATTGTCAGTTTCACTGGAGAAAGTAGTATAAATTCCTGTGTCGTCTCTCCAGATAGCGTAACAATCATAGCAGGTCAAGCATCCGGACACTTGCATTTCCTTCGCCTGGAAGGCATCGAGGCGTAACCATGAATACCTCACCTTCCCAAACCCCCATCAATTCAGCCTGCTATCCAACGGAATTTCAACAAGTCATTCTCGAAAAAAGCCAGAATTTTATCGGTCGTGAATTTATCTTCACCGCCATCAACAAGTTTCTCCACCGTCACAAGCGGGGTTACTTCACCATTGTTGATGTACCCGGAAGCGGCAAAAGTGCTATCCTCGCCAAGTATGCGACGGAAAACAGTAATGTTGTTTATTACAATGCCCAAGTTGAGGGCAAAAATCGGGCTGAGGAATTTCTCACAACTGTCTGCATCTACCTTGTAGAGACGTTTCATGAAACGTCTCTACACCCAATACCTGACAACGCCACAGAGGGAAGTTGGTTTCTTTCGCTGCTACTCCAGAAAATTAGCGATCGCCTAGAACCCCATCAACGCCTGATAATTGCTATTGATGCCTTAGACGCGATTGACCGTAACAGCCAACCTCTAGGTTCAAATCTATTTTATCTTCCCAGATATCTGCCGGATGGGGTCTATTTTCTTCTCACTCGCCGTCCTTTCAAAAGAGAAAAATCTGGTTTGTTGATTGAAGCACCGTCGCAAATTCTTGATTTATCGGAATATCCAGAACAAAACCGGGAAGATGTGCAGGCATACATTCGGCAGTACCTCACCCCCAGCCCCTCTCCGCAAGCAGAGAGGGGAGTAGAAAGTGGGGATAGTTCACATATACGTGAGGAAGAATTGATTGCACGCCTGACTACGGAAAGCGAAAATAATTTTATGTATCTGCACCATATTTTGAATGCCATTGCTGAGGATTTTTACTCGGCACCTTACGAATTTGATAGAATCCCTCCAAGTTTAGAGGCATATTACCAGCAGCATTGGCAGAAGATAAAAGGTGAGGGTTTGTCGGATGTTGCGTTGAAAGTGCTTCGTGTGCTGACTGCTGCGGAAACCGGAGGAATGTCAACAAAAGCAATTACCCAAATCATCGATGAAGATGAATACGATGTGGCGGAAATTCTAGAAAATTGGCTTGAGTTCCTACAGCAGGGCGTCGGCAAAGAAACCACTTACAGCTTATATCATTCTCACTTTCGGGTTTGGCTGGCAAAACAAATTAGTAACTCATAATGATTTATATCATGTCCGATTAAATAACCTAGGACTTACGCATTGACAAAAAACATCATCCATGTGTACTAGGCAGCACAAGTCTTGGTGAGATTGTCCACAATGTACTCACGCACAACGAAAGTGAATAAATTTCTTTGCAATTCATACCAAT
>JAHHIB010000126.1 GCA_019359075.1 Kalymmatonema hyalinum WJT4-NPBG1 | reverse complement strand
CTACTGTAATCCTTCTCTTATACAAAAACTGTCCGTCAGGTCAAGTTCACCCTTTTTGTCTATTCATAAAACCAAATCCCTATAACAGTTCTGGGATTGTTAAGAAAGATCCGGGTAATGCATAGCTGCTTGCGGAGAGGGGCTAGGGGTGAGGTTAAATCTTAGCTTCTTCCTTCACCAACTTATCCCAACCCAAATCTTTCAAATTGTTATTCCGACGCAGGGGACGAGTCACCAACTCCAGGATGTCACGCGCATTGGTAAAACCGTGAATCTGAGCAAAAGTGAACTCAACAGACCACTTAGTATTAATACCGCGTGCTTCCAATGGGTTAGCATGAGCCATACCAGTAATCACCAAATCTGGCTTTAACTCATAAATCCGCTGCACTTGATTATAGTTGTCTGGCTTCTCCACAATCTTAGGCAGAGGTGCGCCCATTTCCTGGCAAGTTTTCTCTAGCAACGCCAACTCAGCAGCTTGATAGCGCTTATCCATGTAGGGGATGCCGATTTCCTGAACCGTCATGCCACAGCGCACCAAGAACCGTGCCAGGGAGACTTCCAGCAAGTTATCGCCCATGAAGAACACAGACTTGCCGCGAATCAATTTGACGTACTCTTCCAAGCCTTCCCAAATTTGAGCCTCGCGTTCATCCAAACCTTTGGGAGTAATGCCGAACACCGAGCAAATTTTCTCAATCCAAGCGCGGGTACCATCGGGACCAATTGGGAAGGGTGCGCCAATCAGCTTGCATTTGCGGCGACGCATCAAAGTTGTCGCAGTGCGGCTAAGGAAGGGGTTGACACCAGCGACATAATACCCTTCTTCAAGGGTAGGTAGTTCGGTAAAGCGCTTTGCGGGTAGCCAACCAGAAACTTTAATTCCTTGCTTCTTGAGTTCAAGAGTTAACTGAGTGACAACGGGATCGGGGAGGGAACCAAACAGCACCAATGGTGGATGATCCACGTACTCAGATTCTTCTTTAACAACTTCTTCTTTCTTCTTACCAAAGTTGAGCAGTTTGGAAATAGCGTTGCGTTCGTTCTTCTCTGTTTCCGCCACGGGTGCTTTATCAGGACAACGTGTCGCCATTGCTGCTAACACGGTATCTTCCCCTTGGGTGAAGGCGTAGTCCAAACCGTTGGCGCGTGCGACAACAATGGGAATACCAATTTCGCCTTCTAGCTTGGGTGCCAAGCCTTCCAAATCCATTTTGATGATTTCCGTGGTGCAGGTGCCAATCCATACAATCACACTGGGATTGCGATCGCGCTTAATCTGCAAACACAGCCGCTTTAACTCGTCATAATCATTAAGTTGTGCGGAAATATCTCCTTCTTCCAACTCTGCCATTGCATAACGGGGTTCAGCAAAAATCATCACCCCCATTGCGTTTTGCAGAAAGTAGCCACAAGTCTTTGTCCCAATCACCAAAAAGAAGCTATCTTCAATTTTTTGGTAAAGCCAAGCGACGCAGCTAATTGGGCAAAAAGTGTGGTAATTTCCAGTTTCGCACTCAAAAGTTAAAGCTTCTGGTTGAGCAAGAGTCATTTTAGTATTTTCTCCCCTTGTTTTTTTAAGAAGAAAGAAGAAGAATTTATCGACTTTTCCTCTTCATTCTTCACTCTTTAATGGTTGGGGAAGAGACGAGCAATCTCTGAGTCATCTTCTGAGTCATCAAAAGAACCAGAAGGTAGTTCTTCCCCTAAAAACATTTCTTTATGCGCTTCCTCTTTTTGGGTTGCGCTTTCAGCACCCCAAGCATCTGACAACACACCGGCAAAGCCACTCTCAGAAGTTTTGCTGTCTACTTCCTTCAAATGATCCAAAGAAAGTTCACCGAACTCATTAACTGTATTATGTGCCTGGTGAGGTTGATTGTTCGAGTTTTTATCGTTGGATGAGGAATTGCCGACCCGGTTTTGAGTCACATTATCGATTGTTGGATTGGATGCTCTAAGGGTTTGGTTGTGTGTATCTCCCATATCCAACTTGTTAGCTATTCCCTCTTGCCCAAAGCTACTTATCTGAGAATTTGTTAGTGTTTCATCATTGAAGTTTTCATATGAAACATCTAATTCCCTGTGTTTTTCTATACGTAAATTGGGAAGGGCGCGGTTACCGAGAGCTATATCTGGATCAAAATTTAACTCCAGCACCTCGACCAAGGTATCGGCATCAGAATTCAATTTGGAAAAGGGCAGCATTAACTGTGCCAGCTTAGGTTCCAGCGCGTTAACGACTCCCAGGATGAGGTACGAAGATGGTCGTCTGCCACCATCCGGCGTGGAAACAGACTCCACTTCCATGTGCAGGGCAATCCAGTCACGATTCAACTGGAAAAATTGCAACCACTTTTGCTTTAAAGAATCTGTGAAACTATCAAAGAAAGCCATATTGTCCCCCATCCTGGAATTAAGATGATTTATACAATCATCAAGTCTAATTCCTCTTCTGAATTAGGAACCTGTGTTTTAGTGGGATTTAGATAAAAATCCGATAACAAAGCGAACACGTCGCGGTCTGGGGCGTCATTTGGGACAACACCTTCTGGACGCGCCAGAATTTGGTCAGCAATATTGAGATAGTAATCGCAAACGTAATTCAAAGAGGGGTCAGATTCTGCCATTTCAAACAAAGTTTTACCTTTGACGCGGGAAACACGGATATCTTCAATCAAAGGCAAAACTTCCAGAATTGGCATGGACACTGTTTCCACGTACTTTTCAATCAAGTCGCGCTTCGAGGTGCGGTTACCAATTAACCCAGCAAGACGCAGTGGGTGAGTCCGGGCTTTCTCCCTGACTGAAGCCGCAATACGATTGGCAGCGAATAAGGCATCAAAGCCATTGTCAGTCACAATCAAGCAGTAGTCAGCATAGTTGAGGGGTGCTGCAAAACCACCGCAAACAACGTCACCGAGAACGTCAAACAAAATCACATCGTACTCATCAAAGGCGTTGAGTTCCTTTAATAATTTCACGGTTTCGCCTACCACGTAGCCGCCGCATCCAGCACCTGCGGGAGGACCACCTGCTTCGACACAATCCACTCCGCCATAGCCCTTGTAGATCACATCTTCGGGCCAGACATCTTCGTAGTGGTAGTCCTTTTCTTGCAGGGTGTCGATAATTGTGGGAATCAAGAATCCAGTTAGGGTGAAGGTGCTGTCGTGTTTGGGGTCGCAACCAATTTGCAGCACTTTCTTGCCGCGCTTGGCTAAGGCGACGGAGATATTACAGCTTGTTGTGGACTTCCCAATACCGCCTTTTCCGTAAACTGCTAGTTTCACTGTAGTTTGCCTCTTATAGTTTCTTGTCAAACTCGTCGCTCAAACAATTCCCTTCACCTAGCCGACGATGGCGATTTGTGAGGTCTGTGAGTGTCATTATTGTGCAAATCACACGGAAAATAAAGGGGGTGTTCAAGTCTATTAGGGTTATATCAGGTGAATGATGGCTTAATTCGATTAATTTTAGGCTTTTTCTTTTTAAAATACTTCTCGGAGCTAATTTTCTTAAAATTTAGTTACTTAATAAACTATTTATATAAAATTAGTGACAAAAAACAAAAGCGAAAAATCCCGCTACATCGATTGTGCTGATCAAAAATACCTATGTGAATAGGTATACCTGTTGGTAGAGAAATGACTGTGAGAGGTATAAGAAGGTCGTGGAAAGTAAATTTGTAAATAAATTGGCAGTTTCTTGTCAACGGCTAAGACAAAATCATTCTGACTTGAGAGCGGCTGCCTGAAAAATATAAATAATTATTACGGATGCCAATATTTGTTAAACTTTGTCTCAAATATCAAATCTACTGGTCTTGAGGCTGCCAAAATCAGTTATTGCGGTTTTCATTCGCAGCGAAAAAACCTCGTATCACTGAGTGTGCAATTCCATTTGTACTGGCAGGATGTAATTTGTGATGAATCCCTATCAGGGATTGAAATAATTCAAGAAACATCTTCTTGGGGTGAATTCATCTCCTGTAAAGATTGCCAGCCTGCTTCCCACAGAGAACGATCTTGTAACAATTTGGCGTTTATCCAAAAGCGGACATTGGGGTCGCAAGCAGCGACCATCTCAGCATAAACCCAGTTGCCCTGATTTTTGCGGTTGACGACTTGGAAGTGTCGCCAGCCATCTACTTTTTGCTGCGCTGTCCACTTAGAACCAACTAGGTAAGGAAATTTCTGCTTTTTAGCCATTTGTCATTTACAAGAAATCTATAGCAATCCTAAATCATTCGTCAACAACAAGATTCCCGACTTCTTAAAGAAGTCGGGAATCTGAACATAGTACCGCCTCATAAAATAAGCCTGTAGGTAGTTGCAGGTGATAGCAGGTGAATCAATGGCAGATATACAACTTGAGATTCAAGGACAAGACGCAGTTACAGCCACAGAAGAATTATTCTCCTCTGGGCAAATTTCTGGAAATTGGGAAACTGTTGATGAAGTCGATAGAGAAGCCACTATTGTCACAATCGGTACTATTGTTGCTATTGTTGGCGGTACCTTGGCGGCGGCTGAACAAATTCGCAAGTGGTACAAGGAATATAAACAGGGGAAATCTGGCAAAAAGATTGAAAAAGTGCTGATTGTTGGACGCAATGGTAGGCGCATCCTTTTGGAGAACGCCACACTTGAGCAAATTAAGCAAATTCTAGATGAGTGATGCAGTGTGAAAGTCCTTCATCTCGACCTGAAACAAGTTGCGGGTAATTATGTAGAGCTACGTTATTTCGTTGATAATCCTAATCAGTATCAACCACGTTCTCTACCTTTAGAACAAATTGCTGACTTACTCAACCAAGCTGAAAAAGACTACTATGTGCGTTTGGCTGTAGAGTATACCATAACTGGGCAGCATTTGTATAACTGGTTGGATGGCAGTGACAGATTTCTGCAAGGTTTGATCAATCAGTATCGGGATGAAGGTATCATTTTAGCCATTGCAACGGCAGAAAACCTCGCCCATTTGCCTTGGGAAGTGCTGCACGATCGCAATGGCTTTCTGGTTCAGCGTGGTATTGTTCCGGTGCGGTGGTTATCATCCGAGACGGTGAAGCGGTTATCTGTGGAGGAGAAACCAGAAAATCGGGCTTTGCAAGTCTTGTTTATGGCGACTTCCCCGCTAGGTGTGGAACCGGTGCTGGATTTTGAGGCGGAGGAAGCACGAATTTTGACGGCGACAGCGCGACAACCTTTAGCGCTGACGGTGGAAGAAAGCGGCTGTTTGTCCGAGTTGGGTTATTTGGTGGATGTTTACGGCAAGGGATATTTTGATGTTTTACACTTGACGGGTCATGCTACTATTCAAGATACAAAACCATACTTCATAACAGAATCGGAAACGGGCGAGCCTAACTATGCAAGCGCCAGCGATATCGCCCAAGAGTTAAGATTTCGATTACCGAAGTTAATTTTTCTGTCGGGTTGTCGCACTGGGCAAGCAGGAAACGCGGGTGCTGTGCCTTCGCTTGCACAAGAGTTGCTGAATGAAGGTGCAACAGCAGTTTTAGGTTGGGGTCAAAAAGTTTTAGATACCGATGCAACCGCAGCAGCCGCAGCTTTGTATCAGGAGTTGGCGGCGGGCAAGCAAGTCGCCGAGGCAGTTGCTTGTACTTACCAAGCGTTAATTAAGAACAAGGCGCGGGATTGGCATTTGTTGCGGCTTTATGTAAAAGGGACTTTACCAGGCGAGTTAGTCACAACCTTGCGGACTCGTGGACGTAAACCCGCACCACCGCCATCTGTGGCAACGCAGTTTTTAGACACTGCTGGCAAGGTGAAAGTTTGTACTCGTGAGAGTTTTGTTGGGCGTCGTCGGCAGTTGCAAAGTTGTCTTAGGGCGTTGACTACCCCCCCATCCTCCGACACAGAAAGGGTAGGCGTGTTGATTCACGGCATGGGGGGTTTGGGTAAGAGTAGTTTAGCCGCAAGGCTTTGTGACAGACTGGCGCATTTTCAGCGAGTTGTCATCGTCGGACGGATTGATGAACCATTGCTGGTGAGTCGCTTGGCTGAGAAGTTGGATAGCAAGGAACTGCGGGAAACGTTACAAAGGGACGATGAGGAATTGAAGTTTCGGTTACGACGGGTGTTTGGGGAGTTGACAGCGCAAGGGGCAAATCCCTTTTTGCTGGTGCTGGATGACTTTGAGGTGAATCTCGAACCGCGCAATGATGGATATGTGCTGCAACCAGAAGCGGCAACTGTTTTGCAAGCGTTAGTTTGGGCGATTCGCGATATTTCCGCACCTGATCGCTTAATTCTCACCTGCCGTTACGACTTTGAATCTACGCCGTTGCAGTATTTCTACAAGCAACCTTTGGAGGCATTGCGAGGGGCAGATTTGCGAAAAAAGTGCGATAGCCTCGCTGCTTTTAGTACGAAATCTGTGGTAGACGAGGCGTTGCAGGCGCAGGCGAAACGGCTGGCGGATGGGAATCCTCGCTTGTTGGAATGGTTGGATAAAATTCTGCAAAATTCAACTGTTGATAAAGTAGCGATTCTCAACTCTTTGGAAGTTGATTCTGTGGAGTTGCGAGAGCAAGTTTTGGCAAAAGCGCTGCTGCAACAGATGGATGATGGAATGCGAGAGATGTTGTCGCGGGGTTTGGTGTTTGAGTTACCAGTACCGAGGGAGGCGTTAACTGCAGTTTGTGATCTCCTCAATTTGGATAAGTATATTGATAGGGCGGTGGCGTTGGGATTGTTGGAAGTTAGCCATGATCAGTCCTTGCGAGTACCGCGCATTTTGCCTGTAGAGTTGTTTGATGCAACTTCTTTATTTGTACAAGCAGCACAGGTGTTGTATCGTCTCTGGTGGGAGGAGACTAATAAGCGTTGCACGGAAGAGCAAGGACTGGAGATAGTGAGATTAGGACTGCTGGCAGAAGAGCAGGAAATTGCTGTCAGTGTTGGGGATTTGATTGCAAATTACTGGGTGAACAGTTCCCGAAATATGGAAGCTGTGCAGCTTGGTTCTCAACTCCTGCAAAACTTTGGGGACTACCGTATCTTGGGAACCATCGCCCGTGCAGAAGAAGTTCTGGGCAGAGTTGAGGATGCTGTTGCCCACTATCAGCAATCTTTAGACTTTTGCCCTGAGGCGGATTTGCAACGAAAAGCCGCAACTCTGGGCAACATGGCAGGAGTGATCGCCCAACAAGGGGACATCCAAGGAGCGATCGCACTTTGGGAACAATCCTTGGAAATACTTGAGCGCATTGGCGATGTCCGTGGCAAAGCTGTAACTTTGGGCAACATGGCACAAGTCATTGCCCAACAAGGGGACATCCAACGAGCGATCGCACTTAGGCAACAATCCTTGGAATTATATGAGCGCATTGGCGATGTTGGTGGCAAAGCTGCAACTTTGGGCAACATGGCACAAGTCATTGCCCAACAAGGGGACATCCAACGAGCGATCGCACTTAGGCAACAATCCTTGGAATTATATGAGCGCATTGGCGATGTTGGTGGCAAAGCTGCAACTTTGGGCAACATGGCACAAGTCATTGCCCAACAAGGGGACATCCAACGAGCGATCGCACTTAGGCAACAATCCTTGGAATTATATGAGCGCATTGGCGATGTTGGTGGCAAAGCTGCAACTTTGAACAACATGGCACTACTCATCGCCCAACAAGGGGACATCCAACGAGCGATCGCACTTTGGGAACAATCCTTGGAAATAATTGAGCGCATTGGCGATGTTGGTGGCAAAGCTGTAACCTTGAACAACATGGCACAAGTCATAGCCCAACAAGGGGACATCCAACGAGCGATCGCACTTTGGGAACAATCTTTGGAATTATATGAGCGCATTGGCGATGTTGGTGGCAAAGCTGCAACTTTGAACAACATGGCACAAGTCATTGCCCAACAAGGGGACATCGAAAGAGCGATCGCACTTAGGCAACAATCCTTGGAATTATATGAGCGCATTGGCGATGTTGGTGGCAAAGCTGCAACTTTGAACAACATGGCACAAGTCATTGCCCAACAAGGGGACATCGAAAGAGCGATCGCACTTAGGCAACAATCCTTGGAATTATATGAGCGCATTGGCGATGTTGGTGGCAAAGCTGCAACTTTGAACAACATGGCACAAGTCATTGCCCAACAAGGGGACATCGAAAGAGCGATCGCACTTAGGCAACAATCCTTGGAATTATATGAGCGCATTGGCGATGTCCGTGGCAAAGCTGCAACTTTGGGCAATATGGCAGGAGTCATAGCCCAACAAGGGGACATCGAAAGAGCGATCGCACTTTGGGAACAATCCTTGGAAATACTTGAGCGCATTGGCGATGTTGGTGGCAAAGCTGCAACTTTGAACAATATGGCAGGAGTCATAGCCCAACAAGGGGACATCGAAAGAGCGATCGCACTTTGGGAACAATCTTTGGAATTAGATGAGCGCATTGGCGATGTCCGTGGCAAAGCTGCAACTTTGAACAATATGGCAGGAGTCATAGCCCAACAAGGGGACATCGAAAGAGCGATCGCACTTTGGGAACAATCTTTGGAATTAGATGAGCGCATTGGCGATGTTGGTGGCAAAGCTGCAACTTTGAACAATATGGCAGGAGTCATAGCCCAACAAGGGGACATCGAAAGAGCGATCGCACTTTGGGAACAATCTTTGGAATTAGATGAGCGCATTGGCGATGTCCGTGGCAAAGCTGTAACTTTGGCAAATCTGGCTTCTTGGGCAGGTGAAACAGGAGATAAAGCTAGGCAGTTAGACTTAAATCTGCAAGCCGCTTCGGCACTTGCACAGGTTCGTGCTTATGGTAATTTGGTGACAGTTCTGAGTAACTTAGGCGTAGCAGATGAAAGCAACGGTTTGGTTTACCTGGCTCAAGCAATTTGGCTGAGGCTGAGGATTCAAGCCCCCCTAGCAAATACAATTCAGATCATCCGTGCTTTTTATAACGCAGTCCCTCAAGGCGATGAACTAGAAGCTTTGCTAGGGATAACGGCACGATTCTTTTGCAGCCGCCAAGGTGAAGGACATCCGCAGTTAGAGGAACTCCAGGAGTTGAGTCTCACGATAATATCAGCGGCGGCGGGTGCCCAAGGAATTGAGACGCCGGAAGCGTTTGATACTTGGGTTGTCCAGCAAAGGCTGAATAATCCAGAATATTTTATACCGCGACTCACTCAACGCCTAGAGGAGATTGTTGGTGATGAGTGGTTATTTGACCGCAGTCAAGTTTAGTAGTACCTCTAGAAGGTGAGGCTGAGCCTCAGTATGGGCATTCCCAGCCAGAGTCTGGGAACGAGGAAGTATGGGATTTTCTCGTTCCCAGGCTCAGCCTGGGAACGCAATGCAAGGAGGCTCAGCCTCCTGACGCTCCAACTACACATCAATCAAATCAACAGCTAAAACTGCCTTCATACCCATGTAATTACGGTAACTGGAATATCGCCAATGAGCAGGATCATCCACATAGCCGCGCCTAAGTGGGTTATTGTGCATATACTCCAACTTTTGCTTAAATATCTGTTGACTTAATATTGCTTGGGGGTGTGAACCTTCCTGCCAAAGTTGGTATTCTTGGGTAGTTTTGTATAATTTTTTGTGAAATTTTAGCTGTTTTAACAAATACTCAGTCTGATTGTCTTTTAACCAATCAATCACAGATCTGGCTGTAAATGACTTGAATGCTGCTATTTCTCTAGATAAATTTTCAGCTGATGCAATTAAGTGAAGATGGTTTTCCATGATCACATACCCATGCAAAGCTAAACGCTGGTGGCTTTGTAGAAATTCTAATGAGTTGAGAACGATTTGAGCTAAGTCTGGTTTACTAAAGACAGCGATCCAGTTGACAACTGTGCAGGTGAGAAAATGAGGCTGGTTTTCTAGAAATTGGTAGCGAGAACGACCCATAGAGTAAGGAAAGGTGTGAATATGGGAGGCTGAGCCTCTCATATAGCATTCCCAGGCTCAGCCTGGGAACGAGTATTTCTTTAGATAAATTTTCATTCGTTGTGAATATGGGAGGCTGAGCCTCTTGATATAGCATTCCCAGGCTGAGCCTGGGAACGAGTAGGCTGAGCCTGGGAACGAGTAGAGGTGTGAATATGGGAGGCTGAGCCTCTTGATATAGCATTCCCAGGCTGAGCCTGGGAACGAGAAGACGAGAAGGAGAAATCTGCTCAAGGACTTTGGTAAGCTTCGGTTTGTGATGTTATGGCAGTAGGCATTGGTGCAGTACGTTTGTTTTTAGGAGCCATAATGACAGACAGAAGTTTGGGGAAAGCAAAACAAGCAATAGTATTCAGTAATGTTAAGAATACTGCATCTATCGTATTCATAGTGAACTCCTCTTTTGTGAAAGTAGAGTAGTGAAAACTTCTACGCTGCTAGGTGCGATCGGCTTTGCCGCTGCCCTTCTTCGGGCAATCGCCCGACAAGCGGTTTGCGGTAGCGCTCTACCAATCGATCCCGCTGCATGATGATAGTACTTCCCTTCTTTTGCTCTTGTTTTTCCCACGTTGACAAGAAGTCGAGGCAGGAGTGATCAATGTAGCTGAGCATCTCTAGGTGAATATGAATTTCCTTTTTAGGAGGAATCTGCTCAAGGACTTTGGCAAGTTGCGGTAGCCGAATAAATGTAGCCATTCCTTCCAAATAGACATCAACGCGCTGGTTGTTGTCATCAGGAACGACGTGGATATCGAGGTGGGAAACTTTGTAGATGAGCTTAAGTGCTGACAACACAAGACCGAGTAGCACGCCAAAAAGTAGGTCAGCAGTGATAATTCCGCCCAAGGTGGCAAAGTAAATGAATACAGGGATGCGTCCGTATTGTTGCAGCTTCCGGATATTCTCAACTTTCACCAGCTTATAGCCTGTGACCACCAAAATCGCTGCGAGGCTTGAGGTGGGAATCAGATTCAGTACAGAAGGCGCAACAACAACAAGAGCTAACAGCCAGACTCCGTGAAAAATCGCAGACAGTCTGGTTTTGCCTCCTGCTTCCACGTTTACAGAACTGCGGACAATCACACCCGTCATCGGTAGCGCCCCTAATGCGCCGCAAACCATGTTGCCCAAGCCTTGGGCTGCGAGTTCGCGGTCAAAATTAGTTTTTGACTCAAATTGAAGTCGATCTACCGCCGCCGCTGAGAGCAGGCTTTCCGCACTGGCGATAAAGGCGATCGCCATCGCTTCCACAAGCAAAGATGGCTTGAGTAGACCGATGAAGTTCTCCAGCTTTGGGATGTGAACCGTGGCGATAAGATTATCGGGTACATTAACGTACTGAATCGGCAACTTCATCACAGTGGCGAGCGCAGTTGCAATCACGACAGCAATCAGGGAGCCGGGTAGCAATTTTAATCTTTTTGGCTTATAGTTCTCCCACATGATGAGGATAAGAATGGTAATTAAAGCTACAATTCCTGCCATGAGATGGTTGTTGCCTTGGGCAGGAAAGATAGCCTTGTATATCTCGCTAGGTATAGAAATTAAGTTATCGATTCCGTGTGCGCTTGGCTTCCTATCAAACATCACATGGAATTGAGAAGCAAAGATTAGCACACCAATTCCTGCTAGCATCCCGTAGATGACGGCGGGAGATATTGCTCGGAAAACCTGTCCCAGCTTGAAGATGCCTGCTAGTAACTGGAACAAACCCGCGAGCATAAGAATCGGTCCTAGCATTTCAATGCCATACTGCTGAACCAGTTCCCAGACTATAACAGCAAGCCCAGCCGCTGGTCCACTGACCTGCAACGGTGAGCCAGCAACAGTGCCAACAATAATTCCGCCAACGATTCCTGTGATGATTCCCATCTCTGGAGGAACCCCTGAAGCGATCGCAATTCCCATACATAGTGGCAGAGCAACGAGAAACACAACTACGGACGCCACTAGGTCGTTGACGATGGAGCGTTTAGCTTTAATATCTTTGATATCTCTGATTGTCATCTTCCTTTTCTCGTAATTTTGTATAAGTATTACTGCTGGTGTAAAAGTTAAACTAATCACAATACTTTTTTCCAAAAATATCGTTCAACCATCATCTTCACGAACTCAGCAAACAGGACGTAAATATTTGCGCCTATTACCTGAAAGAGTTGTAGGTACTCTCCTGAGGTTCAAAATGGCATTTAATAGCTCACCAACTGATACTAAGTTGTAGTTAAAAATAATACTAATCCTGCTTTTTTGACACTAAGTTAGACATTTGAACACAACTTGGTATGAAGCTGAAAAAATGACAATAGGCGACAATCAACAGACTCTGATTGTTACAGTTCTTTTTTATATTTATAAAAACTTATTAATTGTGTATTAAAAATTTATGAGAAAATTTTCATGTTCGCAGCCGATAGCCCATACCTCTGACTGTTTCGATATAGTCGTGACCTAGCTTTTTGCGCAGATAACCCACGCAGACATCAACGACATTAGAGCCGGGATCGTAGTCGTAGCCCCAAACCTGACTCAGCAACTGCTCTCGGCTCATGACTTGCCCTGGATGACGCACAAAGGTTTCAGCTAGGGTAAATTCTCGTGCTGATAACTTGACTGGGCGATCGCCTACCCAAATCTGACGTTTAAGCAAATCAAGGACAATGTTGCCTGCTTTAAGAACCATTTCTTCCTGTCGTTTGGGCAAGCGATTGTCGCGCAACCGCGCTCGTACCCGCGCCAGCAGTTCTTCAAACCGAAAGGGCTTTGTTACGTAGTCGTCAGCCCCACCTTCTAGTCCAGCGACTTTATCGCTCACCTCGTCACGAGCGGAAAGGATAATGATAGGCAATTGTTCGCCCTGACCGCGTAATTCTTCCAACACCATCCAACCATCTTTGCCAGGGAGACCAATGTCAAGGATGAGTAGGTCAAACTCCCCACTTTGAGCCATGCTCGATGCTTCATGACCGTCTTTGGCAACTGCGGTAGTGAACCCCGACGCCCGTAGCCCTTTTTCCAGGAAAGCGGCTATGCGCGGCTCGTCTTCGGCAATCAGAATCCGATCAGTCAAACAGAACCTCCAAAGGGTGGATCTAGTGGAATGACAATAGTGAATGTAGAACCCTTACCGGGTTTGCTTTTGAGTTCTACCCGACCACCGTGTGCTGTTGCGATCGCACTCACGATAGACAATCCCAAACCAGCCCCCTCAGAACGACGGCGACTACTGGAGCCACGGGCAAAGCGCTCGAAGATCCGCTCTTGGTCGCCAGGAGGAATGCCAACGCCTGTGTCACGCACCCAGAAACGAGCGTTTCCCTTCGTTACAACTGAACCAAGGGCAATGATATCCCCATCAATCGTGTGCTGAGTCGCATTCTCAGCCAAATTCATCATTGCCTGAGTTAGCCGTTGACGGTCAGCCACAATCCGCCCCACACCTTTGTGTTCCAAACACCAGTTTCGCTCAGCTAAAGCTGTGGCTTTGGTATACAGTTCCTCAGTCAGTGAGCTAATATCTACTGTCTGTAGGTTTAAAAAATTGGGTTGCTCTGTCTTAGCTAGTAATAGTAGGTCATCGACAAAGCGGCTCATCCGATCCAACTCGTCAGTTACCAACTCCACTGTTTCACGTCGCTCTTGGGGATCATCACCTAGTAGTTCTAAATGACCTCGGATAATTGTGATTGGTGTCCGGAGTTCATGACTTGCATCGTTGATGAAGTTTCGTTGACTGGCAAAGGCAGTTTGGAGACGGTCTAACATCTCGTTGAACGTCATCGTGAGTTCGGCAATTTGGTCTACCCCCTGCACCGGGATGCGTTGAGATAGGTCAGACTCGGTAATTGAGCGCGCTGTTTCAATAAGTAAGCTTAGGGGATCTAATAACCGTCCAGCCACGACCCAAGCCAGCACCGATGCTACAGCTAGAACGGCTATTGTCACCTGAATAATAACAATAACCGCCTGGTTCACCTGCTCCAGAGCGCTATGATTTGAGTATGCGACCACAAAGACACCGTGAGTTTTTCCTTTGACTACTGGCTGGGCCAAGTAGTAGAGGGTATTCGTTGAGGTTAATTTCTTTTGACCTCGCTCAGGCTGTTTGAGTTTGTCCCAGTGTTTTACAAAGTCTGAATTCGGCTGTAAAGTAGCTGGCAAGGCTTTAGGATTGGATTTGTAGAATTTCCCATTTAACAACGTAATCAAATACGCGTCCTCATGGGGAACGTTGCGGGACAAAAAAACATCAAAGATGGCAGCGACATCATCCGCAAAGGGTTGAGCTGTGCTAGGGTTCCTCCCCTTAGTTAATCGTTTAAACTCCTTTATTTCCTTGATGAGAAACTTTTCAACCTGCTCTTCTAGTTGGACAAGGAGAATCTCACGGATTGCCAGAATACATACCAATGTGGAGAAAGTCATCAACACAACGTACGAGACCAAAATACGTGTGCGAACGCCAAAGAAGATTCTGCGCCATCCAGGAAATCGGTTTTTCTTAGTCGCTTGAGCATTTTGATTGCTTCTCGTAGAGAAGATTTTTGGAGCCATGAGCCGATTAAGACGGTTGTATTACAAAAATTTTTAGAGTAGACCAGATCCTGAGAGGTGCGATTTTGTTATGGGTGATGGCTATAGGCAGTTGACGCAAATGATACTTTAACTAAGTTAACATCACTTTTTGCAACACAAAGGTTATTCGACTTAAACTCTTGTATGATAAGCTTTTTATAGGATGATGTTCCCCAAAGATGCCTATCAATTAGTAAAAAATAGGCGGTAATACTCCTCTACCAGTTGACGAGTTTTCAGTTAACAGTTGACATAAATCTCCTGTAGTTTCGTCGTGGAATCAGCTTAATCCTCTTGTGTTTGCACTGACTCGGCGGTTGGAGTCAATCAGGACTCATTGGACGGTAATACTCCTGCACAAAGACGTGAACACCGATCCAGTGAGTTGCCCCCCTCTCTTTACAATGACCATATAAGAACAAAGCATACACTTGTTCTATCTGCGCTTTTTGTGCGCTTGGAGTAGTTCTTTCCTAGAAAAGCCTATGCAACCAACTAATCCAAACCAATTTACAGAAAAAGCCTGGGAAGCGATCGCGCACACGCCAGATATTGCTAAACAATATCAACAACAGCAGATTGAAAGCGAACACCTGATGAAAGCGCTGCTGGATCAAGAAGGTCTTACCAGCGGTATTTTTACCAAAGCGGGTGTCAATCTGCAAAAACTGCGCGATCGTGCTGAACAATTTATCCAACGTCACCCCAAAGTATCTGGTAGCAGCAGTTCCGTGTATTTGGGACGGAGTTTAGATACTCTCCTTGATCGGGCTGAAGGGTATCGCAAGGAGTTTAAAGACGAGTATATCTCGATTGAACATTTGTTACTGGCTTATGCCAAAGATGACCGTTTTGGCAAAGGGTTATTCCAAGAATTTGGGTTAGACGAAGGAAAGCTAAAGAATATTATTAAACAAGTTCGAGGAAATCAGAAAGTGACCGACCAAAATCCAGAAGGCAAATACGAAGCACTGGAGAAATATGGGCGTGACCTCACCGAAGCTGCTCGTCAAGGTAAACTTGACCCAGTCATTGGACGTGATGATGAAATTCGGCGGACTATCCAAATTCTCTCTCGCCGTACCAAGAATAACCCTGTGCTGATTGGTGAACCGGGCGTTGGGAAAACTGCGATCGCCGAAGGACTTGCACAGCGGATCGTCGCCGGTGACGTACCCCAGTCTCTGAAAGACCGCAAACTCATAGCATTAGATATGGGTGCTTTGATTGCGGGAGCAAAATTCCGGGGTGAATTTGAAGAACGTCTAAAAGCAGTATTAAAAGAAGTTACCGAGTCCGGCGGGAATATAGTTCTTTTTATTGATGAAATTCACACCGTTGTTGGCGCTGGTGCGACTCAAGGCGCAATGGACGCTGGTAACTTGTTAAAACCGATGTTGGCGCGGGGCGAATTGCGCTGTATCGGGGCGACAACTTTAGACGAATACCGTAAATATATTGAAAAAGACGCTGCTTTGGAAAGACGCTTCCAGCAGGTTTATGTGGATCAACCCAGCGTCCAAGATACCATTTCCATTTTGCGCGGCTTGAAAGAACGGTATGAAGTTCACCACGGGGTGAAAATTTCCGATAGTTCTTTAGTTGCAGCAGCAACATTGTCAAGTCGCTATATTAGCGATCGCTTCTTACCAGACAAAGCCATTGACTTGGTAGACGAAGCTGCGGCACGCTTGAAAATGGAGATTACCTCCAAACCAGAAGAACTCGACGAAATCGACCGCAAAATTCTGCAATTAGAAATGGAGAGGCTGTCGCTGCAAAAAGAAAGCAATGCAGCATCTCGTGAACGCCTAGAAAGACTAGAAAAAGAACTTGCGGATCTCAAAGAAGAACAAAGAACACTCAATAGCCAATGGCAGTCTGAAAAAGACATTATCACCAAAATTCAGTCTGTCAAAGAAGAAATTGACCGCGTGAACCTGGAAATTCAGCAAGCAGAACGCGACTACGACCTCAACCGCGCTGCTGAGTTAAAATACGGCAAGTTAACCAGTTTGCATCGTGATTTGGAAGCAGTAGAAACTGAACTTGCTCAAGCACAACGCAGTGGAAAATCTTTATTGCGTGAAGAAGTCACCGAAGCTGACATTGCGGAAGTGATTTCTAAGTGGACGGGAATTCCGATCAGCAAGTTGGTAGAATCTGAGAAAGAAAAACTGCTGCACTTAGAAGATGAACTGCACCATCGCGTGATTGGACAACATGAAGCGGTGACAGCTGTAGCAGATGCCATTCAGCGTTCTCGTGCTGGACTCGCCGATCCCAATCGTCCTATAGCTAGCTTTATTTTCCTCGGTCCTACCGGTGTAGGCAAAACCGAACTGGCAAAAGCGCTGGCGGCGTATATGTTCGACACCGAAGAAGCGCTGGTACGGATTGATATGTCCGAGTACATGGAGAAACACGCCGTTTCCAGACTTATCGGTGCGCCTCCAGGATACGTGGGTTACGATGAAGGCGGACAGCTTACGGAATCGATTCGTCGTCGTCCTTACGCAGTGCTTCTGTTCGACGAAATCGAAAAAGCACATCCAGACGTATTTAACATCTTCCTGCAAATTCTCGATGATGGGCGTGTCACGGATGCTCAAGGTCATACAGTGGACTTTAAGAACTGCGTGATCATCATGACCAGTAACATCGGTTCACAGTATATCTTAGATGTGGCGGGTGATGACTCACGCTATGACGAAATGCGCCATCGGGTGATGGAGGCGATGCGAAATAGCTTCCGTCCTGAGTTCCTCAACCGTATTGACGAAACGATTATCTTCCATGCATTGCACAAACAGGAATTGCGTCAGATTGTGCAGTTGCAAGTAAATAGACTACGCCAAAGACTGAGCGATCGCAAGATGTCGCTCAAACTCTCGGAAGTTTCTCTTGACTTTTTGGCAGAAGTAGGATATGATCCTGTATTCGGAGCGCGTCCACTGAAGCGAGCAATTCAACGCGAGTTAGAAACTCAGATTGCCAAAGCAATCTTGCGCGGCGAATTCAATGACGGTGACACCATCTTTGTGGATATTGAGAATGAGCGTCTTTCCTTTAAGCGCTTACCTGCACAGGTGTTCACAGCTTAATTAGGCTAGCAACGCATTTTGTAGCGAATATAACGGATGAGGTATCTGTCACCCTCACAGATACCTCATCCGTTAATTTTGTTAATTATCCGGTGCTACTTTTTGTAATCTAAGCTTTCCATTACATCACTGATGGTTGACGAGCAGGTATAGCATTGTGTTTTCTGCCTCGTTGCACGAGTGCCTATCTGCTGGTGTCACTGCGATGAAGATATAATAGAAGAATACTATACCAACAGTAAGAAATTTCCTTGTTCTCCGCTTTGGCAAAAAGTTGGTAGTCATGACTGCCAAAATACGGAGAGCAACAATAAGGTGTGAGGAGCCATGCTGAGAGTTACAGGAGTCACTCTGGAGAAATGGTATGACAATCACTCTAAATCACACTATAGTACCTGCACATGATAAAGAAGCTTCGGCACAGTTCTTTGCACGTATTTTTGGTCTCAAGGTCGAGGCTCCTTTGGGTCACTTTGCCGTAGTACATGTCAATAACACGCTAACGCTTGACTTTGCTGACTCTGAGAAATTCGAGTCGCACCACTATGCCTTCCATGTCAGCGATGAAGAATTCGATACAATTTTTGCGCGAATTAAAGAGGCAGGTCTTGAATATAGTAGTGACCCCATGCACCAAAATAAAGGTCAAATCAACCACAGGAAAGGAGGTCGTGGCTTCTATTTCCTAGATTCCAACGGTCATAACTTGGAACTGTTGACTCGTGCATAATTTGGCATAACCAAATAGACTTATAACTTTGGAATTATACACAATTAACTAAGACTTAGTTAATTGTCACTTGCATGACTCTTGTTCTCTTCCTAAAGGGAATTTCAAATTGTTTCCCATGAAAGATGAAGAGGAAATATTGCATAAGCTTAAATAAAAAGTGTTAGTAAAAGACATGGTAAGGAATTAGAACAATGAATCTTATTGCTTGGGTAGTTTTAGGTCTTCTGGCTGGTGCTATTGCCAAGGCAATCTATCCTGGTTATCAAGGTGGTGGAATTCTAGCTACTATACTCTTAGGAATTGTTGGTGCTTTCATTGGTGGAACATTAGTCAACATACTGCAAACTGGAAGTTTGGCATTGACTTCTGCATCTCTGACTCTTCCTGGTTTGTTCGTTGCAGTATTGGGTGCAATTATCGCTATTTTCTTGTACTACAAATTTGCCCGCAGAGCATACTAATGTTCTCTGAGCCACTTAGAAATATTTTGAGCAATACCCATAGTGATAATAGCCTCTGCTGATGCAGAGGATTTTTATTGTTAAAATTTCATTCTAAGGAACGACCTCACCTGAATCACCAATCCCTTTTTCCTGAACCAGTAAAACTGACTTCACAGGTCGCTTGATCGGATTTCCGTCCAAATCAACTTTTCCATAAAAACTCTTGCCGTTCTAATAGAGGGAAGAAGAACTTCCACCATCGAGATTCATCGCTTTTTGGGCACCCAAACTTTTCATAAAATCTGCAAGTGCTGGCAATGGCAATGACATCCCAGATTGAGTAGGATTTTTTGGCTTTTGCGCTACCATTACCAAAACAATGCTGCCATCACGGGTAATACCCACAGCAGTCCTGGCGTTGGGTTGGGTGCTGCCAAGGGCGATGGGCAGCCAACCCTACTTAATTAAAAGGTGTCTTGCACCCAAATGCCAAGTGCTGTAAATCCGTAAATGACTTGTTGTTACCTCTTGGAATGCAACCTCCGGGTGAGCAGCATGGACGCGCCTAGCACGCCCAGAAGTGCAAAGGATGACGACGACTCTGGGACTGTCTGGGTTGTTCGCGATTTGATGTATTGAGATAAACCAACAAGATTATCGGTATTAATCAAATCAACGCCGCCATCGAAAAGTGGTCCCCAAACACTAGGAGCATCTTTTGGAAGATTCCAGAAGCGTAGAATCTTGTTCTCTCCATGTACCTGAGCCACAATATTTTCTATCGCAGCCTTTGTGTCATCCGGAATAGTACCTGTACCATCCCAAGCTAGCTCACCAGTAAAGAATCTGTTCCAGTTATCGCTGATCAGGGGGATAAACTCAGGTGCGATCGCTGTGCCGATGTCTGCTTGACGACCGTCATATGCAGCATAGCGGGTATCCTGCGAAAGCATATAATCCCGTGGTCGATTGCCTGAGATGATGACGTTAACCGCTCCCTCTTTCACCTCGTAGCCGCCGGAGGCGTTTTTGGTATACGTGGTAAACAGTCCGGGGTTGTCAGCCGCGTATTCGCCCAGGATGTCATGCAGGCGCTGGTAGGTTGAAATGCCCTCACTTTTAACATCGACCAAGAGTATCAGGGGCGTACCGTCAGCATAAATACCACCGTTGTTTACCTGCGCTGCTAAGTTCCGCAACGGCGTTAGGTACAAATCCTGGATTGTGGGCAACGTCGTTGGATTATCTACTGGATCGTGAGCAACACGCAAGTCGTTGCCGTAAAGCCAGATGTCAGACTCAACGCTAATAAATCCGTTGGAGAGGGCATCGAAGAGCGGGTATTCGTGCTCATAGTCGTTGTGAGCATGGGTGCGCGGTACAGACTGGTTGGCTGGTGCGGGAGTTGTGTTGGCATAAGCTTGACCAACCCAACAACTTGTGGCGATCGCCCCAACAGCCAATGTGCGGATAAGATTCTTCATAGTATATTTTTCTCTGCTGAGTTTGGTTAAGGAATAGGAACGCTCGAAACAGTAAACGGCAAATCCGGTGATAGCCCTGGTCCACGTCTGTTAAATTGAGAGTTGACAACTAGCAGCCTATTTTTAGCTTGGGCAATGGTAGTCGGGTAGGCAAACGATGGGTCAGTCGTGCTGGAAACCACGATGCCACGGGAGAAATCTTCTTCTAACTGCACTTTGACTATCAACTGTTGCTGGTTACGCACAACGTACAAAATGTGCTCAGAACTCAGCAGGATACCATCACCGTTGTTGAGTCTTTCACCGCCTAGGTCAATTTCAGTAACTTGTTTGCTATCGATGTCGATACGGAACAGCTTTCCGGTATTGGACTGCACAACTATGAGGTATTTTCCGTCATTGCTAGCAGCAATGCCATTGAGATTAAAGCCTGACTGATACACTAATTCTGTACCAGTAAAATCGAGCCAAGCCTCAAACTCGATTTCATGCGCTTCGTTGGTCGAGACTTTATACAAAATTGGGTCATTTGAGTCAGTAAAGTATGCATCTCCATTTGGGGAGATGGCGACATCATTGATAAACGTGGGAGCTTTTTGGTTATCGAACTTACCAAGCAATTCACCACTTTTAGTGTCATAGACAAATATCTGACCAGTAGCGCCTCCTGCTACAAACAGACGATTTTGCTTGTCGTCCACTTTCAAGCCAATGGCTGTTGTGCGCCCATCAGAACCACCTGGTAAGAACACGTCTGCTAATTCCTTCCGCAGATTACCTCGGAAAATCGTGCCGTCTGTGGTGCTACTGACAAAAAAGTCTTTAGTTGTTTGTTGATATGCAATACCTTCTGGAAAAACAGTCTCTCCAGGAAGGATGTAACGCTCGAGACTAGTAACCTTAGCTTGGGTACTGGCGAACGGCAGAGAATTTACTGCAATAAATGAGATGAGCACAGCGAAGAACAGCAAGATGAACTTCAATTTAGACATCAATTTTCTTGTTTGTTCCTTGGTAGACAACCCCAGATTGAGTGTTGAGCTTTAACTAGTGGTTGCGTGTTATTAAACTTTTAGTTAAACCGAAGTTAAATGCGGCTACTTACACCAGAAAAAGTCACTTAATCTCACTCGTAGAGCTTTCGTGAACTATTAAAACTGACTTCACGGGTCGCTTGATGAAATTTCCGTCCAAATCAACCTTTCCATAAAAACTCTTGCCGTTGTAATACAAGGAAGAAGAACTTCCACCATCAACATTCATCGCTTTTTGGACGCCCAAACTTTTGAGAAAATCTGCAAGTGCTGGCAATGATATCCCAGAATTCTTAGGAGCCTTTGGCTTTTGCGCTACCATTACTAAAACAATGCTGCCATCACGAGTTATACCCACGGCAGTCCTGGCGTTGGGTTGGGTGCTCCCAAGAGCATCTCGGGAATTAGCCGAATCCACAAAGCCTTCTTGCTTTAAGGTTAATTCTGGCAGTAGTTGGGGACCGCCACCCAAAGCATCGATTAACTGGCAACCTGTTGGTGATGGAGCGTTATGCAGAACAATATCATACCGGACAGCTTGCCCGCACAAGTATCGCCGGAATTCGCTACGGTTGAGTATTTTAGCAAGGTAAGGTTTTAGGTTGGGATTGTTTATTAGCCGCTCGTTTTGTCTGGGATCAGCTACAAGCTTTCCTTGCAGGACAACAACTGACGTAGTTTTTTGGTTATTTGGGTCAAAAAAGCCACCGTTTATGATGGCGATCGCCTTTGGCACTGCCCCGTTCGGCTGAGCGCTCACGGCGAAGCCTTGGGCGATCGCTCGATGTTTCTGAGCAAACTCTTCTACAGTATTTAAGTGTGGCGACAATGCAGGCGTGACCAAAAACCGACTCTGAGATGGAATCAACAGAATATGGACTTCGCTTTGTGCTAAAGTTCGCTGTTCATAACGGATCGTTTTTTCTGATAATGATGTTTCTTTTGGTACAACCGCACTTCCTATTACAGAGTATTGTGGGGGACGCCAGATAAATAGCATCAGCATCCCCAAACTCATGAGCGCTCCTAAAAACAGCCAGATTTTTCTCATCGTTCAACCGCTGAACAATCCTGTGAAGATATAGTGTCTCTAGTTGTAGCAGTCCATACGCGATCGCGCCTTGCGCGGCGAGAAAGCTGGAGCATCGCCTACGGCGGGCGCTCTGCGCCATCGCTCTTGCCCTTATCCTCCTTAAGTTGTAAACATTCTTAAGACACAAGAAGATTATGGGCAGAGAATTTAAGGAACATAGCACACTAGGAAACCTCAAACAAGAGTTGATTTCTATTTCAGCGGCTACCGATATTGGCTTTAACTGCACTCCAGTGATTAAGCAGCAAATCGAGACATTAGCGCAAAACATTGAAGCTCTTAATCAAAACAGTGAACCTACAAGCCGTATGGAGTTGGTGCAAGGGCGCTGGCGGCTTCTGTACAGCACGTTTGGACTAGAACGGGAAACAAATCTTTCTAGTCTTTCTTTTGGAAAGCTGCCGAATGTGGCGGTTAGCGTTACTGGTATCTTCCAAGAGATTTATACTGCTGGTCAGCAGTACAAAAACCTTATTGAATTTACGGTTCCCTCTGGTGTCAAAGGTAATAACCCAAGTTGCGGGTTATCTGAGTTCGAGCGCTTCGCAGTCTGAGATTAATGCGATCGCCAATGCCAATTTAGCGGTTGCGCAGAGCGCAACCGTCACTCAGAGTTAGTTCCAATGAAGA
>JAHHIB010000125.1 GCA_019359075.1 Kalymmatonema hyalinum WJT4-NPBG1 | reverse complement strand
TTATTGTCCAATTATTTAGTTCAGCAACTAAAACGCCCGAATGTTCCCATGTTTATTGTCTAGTTGTTTGGCGCTCGGTGCGGCGCAGCCGCACCGTCGCTTGTGACAGTTGCGTAAGTCCTGTATTAAATATTTGTCAATGCGTAAGTCCTAAAAGCTTTGCAGCAAATTTTCTAATTTCTCTTCAGGACAACATTCTATCAACGCTTCAAAAACCTCTAGCAATTTTGCTGCACTGTCTCCTAATATTGGACTCAATCCCCAAACATCCTGCACCCAGTCCTGAGGACTTGCATCCTCAAAAATAAGACGCTGTAAAAGCTGCTTGGCTTCTATTTTAGAAATCGGCATAGGGTTTATTTGTGGTTTGAGTAAACTAGTATATGACCTTTGCGCTTCAGGATGCGGATAAGGTGGGTTTTGTCCAGAGGTCAAAATAAATCATAGAGATACGCGGGATGCGGGAAACTCAGTGGCTTTAGCCCTGAGAGGGAAGCGACACGGGCGATTTTAATCGCCGTGTTCTTGTATTATCCGTGATGCGGGTCTTCAATGTAACGTCTAATCGCTTCACTGCTTACATTGCCTGCCGTACTAACAAAATAACTATTTGTCCACAACGAAGGCAATTTTGTTAACTGTGGAAACTCTTTACGTAGATAAAAACTGGAACGTCCTTTAAATGCTTTAACCACAAGGTGTGGGGTATCTGTAGGCTTAACACTAACAAACAGATGAATATGGTCTGGCGCAACTTCTAAAGCTAGAATATCCCATCCTTTCTCTATAGCTAATTCTAGAAAGATTTGACGTGTTCTTGTTGCTATCTCACCAACTAAAACTTTTTTTCTACGCTTTGGAATCCACACAAAATGATAATTAACCAAGAATTTAACGTGGTTGTGCGTCTTGTAGTCTTCTTGAACTAGCATAATTTATCTGTTGTTCTCTCAATAGCTGTTGACACTGTTACTTTAGTCGATTAGTATGAAGCAGTCAACAAAAGCCTGGGAGGTCGAACCAGTGGGTAAAGCTAGGAAGATAATGGGAGTTCAGCAAATATTGCTATCTCCAGACAATGAAACCAAAGCGTTGTTAGAGAACCTCTGTCAACAATCTGGTAAGTTATATAACTGTGGGGTTTACTTTGCTCGTCAAACCTTTTTTAAGACTGGGAAACTACTAACTGGAAAGTTTGATTTGGCTTTTGAACCATCAGTTTCAAAGACGACACTTGCTCAGTCTTTGCCATCAACGCCAATGCAACAAACATTAATGTCTGTGGCAGAAGCGTTTAAGTCTTTCAAGCAACTTCGAGAGCTACATTTAAAAGGGCAATTGCATTTCAAACCTAAGCCACCCGACTACCTTAAAGGTTCCAAGTTGTTTAAAGTGGCTTACCCGAATTCTGGAGGACAAAGACCAACACTTGCTAATGGTCAACTTAGGTTTTCTTTAGGGCTAACAGTTAAGCGTTGGTTTAGTGTTTCAGAATTTTTTCTCCCGATGCCTTCAAATGTTGACTACTCAAAGGTTAAAGAATTTACTATTCTTCCGAAGAATGGTGCTTTTTACCTTGAAATGTCTTACGAGGTGCGTCAGCTTCATCATGGACTAGATGTTAATCAATCAATGTCTATCGACCTTGGCACTGCTGATAACCTCGCCGCTTGCGTGGATACTTTAGGTAATTCTCTACTGGTTGATGCTCGTGCAATGAAAGCAATGAACCAACTATGGAACAAAAAAGTATCAACACGCAAGGAAGGCAAGCCAGAGGCTTACTGGGATAACTGGCTAGATCGTGTAACCCGTAAACGCAACCATCAAATGCGTGACGGCATCAACAAAGCTGCAAAACTAATTATTAACCACTGTCTGCATTATGGTATTGGAACATTGGTAATTGGCTGGAACGAAGGTTTTAAAGCTAATGCCAATATGGGCAGACTGAACAATCAAAAGTTTGTTCAAATGCCTTTAGGCAAGCTAAAAGACCGACTAAAACAGCTTTGTGAGTTACATGGAATTAGATTTGAAGAAACTGAAGAGTCGTACACCTCAAAAGCAAGCTATCTAGATGGAGACTCCCTACCCAAGTATGGCGAAAAGCCAGAAGGGTGGAAAGCATCAGGAAAGCGTATTGAGCGCGGCTTATATCAATCTGGTGATGGGTCGATTGTAAATGCTGACTTGAATGGGGCGGCAAACATATTGCGTAAAGTAGCCAGCAATCTAGGCTTAGACCTAGGCTTACTGAGTAGACGGTGTTTGACGACCGTAGCGAGAGTTAGACTCTGGGCGATGCCAAAAGTATCACCCAAGTGTACTCTGTCCGCAGAATCTCAGTGGCTTTAGCCCTGAGAGTGTCAAAATTAATAATTACTAATTCATAATGATTACCCCACGCATGAATACGGGGGCATTAATTGCCGATGCACATTTTTATTTCTCCTTTGATAAATCAACATAATTCGTAATTGGTAATTGATAACTCATAATTATTACAAACTGCAAAGTATGAATTATGAATTAATAATGATTTTGTCAAGAAGCTATCTAGAGCAAATAAAATTATATATATTACTTACCATTTTTTCCAGAATTAACCCAAATATGACTGGCTACCAGGTGTTTGAAATTGTAAACAGATACCTAAAACCTTTCTGTAGAAGCTGATCCCTAAAGTGGGATATGCGCTAAGGTAGGGGGTAAATGATTTTCTGTTGGAACCGTTCTACGAGAACAGAGTGAGTTATTTTGTAGGTTAAGTGGAGAACAATGAGGTCTTGGTCTAGCTAATGTTCAGGAATTTGCTATGCATGAACTTGTTCAAACTGTCCTAAACAGCGATGAAAAAACTGCTCTGCGTCAGGTAATCAATGCTCTGAGTGCCTTAGACAAAAGGTACTTCCTGAGAAACGAGATTTCGCAAGCTTTTGCCGACTACTGTCAGCATTCCCAAAAGCCAGCCTACTTTTTCCACTCTTCCTCTATAGGAAAACTCATACACTATACTCATGAAATTATTTTAGAAGAGGAAAATACTTGGTTTATTCTGCGACCAAGGATTGGTAGCCAAGAAGTTTGGCTCTTGGGAGCAAACATGAGTGGCTTTGAACAGATGACGCCACAAGCTTTATTAGATGCGCGCGATCGCCTCGTTAACCGCTTTCAACCGCAAATTTTAGAAATAGACTTCAGTCCATTCTACCACGGTTACCCCAGAATTAGCGACCCGAGAAACATTGGTCAAGGTCTAGGCTTCCTCAACCGTTACCTGTCCGCTCAAGTGTTGAGTGACCCGCAATACTGGTTAGAGTTATTATTTGATGTTCTTCACAAACGTTCCTACAATGGCGTTCCCTTGCTCCTGGGCGATCGCATTGTCTCAGTTATCCAACTAGCGAAACAAGTCAAGCAAGCCCTGAGTTTCCTCAACGAACGTCCGCCCAACGAACCCTACGAGAAATTTCGCTTAGACCTCCAAGAACTCGGTTTTGAAGCGGGTTGGGGTAACACCGCATCGCGGGTGCGTGAAACCTTAGAACTCCTCGACCGACTGATTCTCACTCCAGAACCAGCCATCCTAGAAGCGTTTGTTTCCCGCGTTCCAACAGTCTTTCGCGTTGTCCTCGTTTCCATACACGGTTGGATTTCTCAAGAAGGTGCTTTGGGAAGACCTGAAACAACAGGTCAAGTGATCTACGTTCTTGAGCAAGCGCGTAACTTAGAAAATAAACTGCAAGAAGAAATCAAACTTGCTGGATTAGACGTCCTTGGTATCCAACCCCAAGTCATTATTCTTACGCGCCTGATTCCCAACTGCGAAGGAACACTGTGTAACCTGCGCATTGAAAAAGTTGACTCAACAGAAAATGCCTGGATTTTGCGCGTTCCTTTTGCTGAGTTTAATCCGAATGTCACGCAAAACTGGATTTCTAAATATGAGATTTGGCCGTATCTAGAAACATTTGCCCTCGATGCAGAAAAAGAACTCTTAGCTCAATTTGGGGGTCGTCCTGATCTGATCATTGGCAACTACAGCGATGGTAACTTAGTTGCCTTTCTGCTGGCGCGCCGTCTGAAAGTCACCCAGTGCAACATTGCTCACTCCTTAGAAAAACCCAAAAATTTATTCAGCAACTTGTACTGGCAGAATTTAGAAGAGAAATACCATTTTTCAGCACAATACACTGCCGACGTCATCGGCATGAACGCTGCGGACTTCATCATCACATCGACCTACCAGGAAATTGTGGGGACACCGGATACACTGGGTCAGTATGAGTCTTACAAATGTTTTACTATGCCCGAGCTGTATCATGTGGTCGATGGGATTGACCTATTTAGTCCTAAGTTCAATACAGTAGCGCCAGGGGTGAATGAAAAGATTTTCTTCTCTTATAACCAGATACAAGACCGAGACATTACTGTTAGCAGAAGAGTCCAAGACTTACTTTTTACCAGCGAAGACCCCCAAATTCTAGGACACCTAGAGAACCAAAGCAAGCGACCCATCTTCGCCGTTGGTGCGATGACTCCTCTTGATAACCTTGCAAGTTTGGCGGAATGCTTTGGCAAAAGTCAGCAATTGCAAGAGCGTTGCAACTTAATTATTTTGACTGATAAGTTGCATCCGCACGAAGCGACAAATCCAGAAGAAGCAGGAGAAATCGAAAGACTCCACAACATCATCAACGAGTATAATCTTCATGGTCACATCCGTTGGGTGGGAATACACCTCCCCATTACTGACCTTGGAGAAGCATACCGTGTTATTGCGGATTTTGCAGGAATTTTCGTCCATTTTGCCCGGTTTGAAGCCTTCGGACGCACCATTCTCGAAGCGATGAGTTCCGGGTTGCCAACTTTCGCCACTCAATTTGGTGGTTCCTTAGAAATTATCGAAGATGGAGAAAATCGTTTTCATCTTAATCCAACAGACCTAGAAGGAACAGCCAAGAAGATATTGAACTTTGTTGACCAGTGCAATGCTTATTTAGAACACTGGGATAAAATATCAGAGTGGGCGATTCAGCACATCCGTAACAAATATAACTGGCAGTTACACAGCAAGCAGTTGTTATTGTTAGCGAAAATCTATAGCTTTTGGAACTTTGTCAATCAAGAAAGCGGCGAAGCCAGATCTCGTTATCTGGAAAGTTTATTCCATTTGCTCTACAAACCTAGGGCTGAAAAAATCTTAGAACAACACATGCAAAGGTAACGGCTTCATCTCAAAAACCCTGGTTTGTTTGTTATGGATAAAAAAGATTATTCCCACCACTTCATTTATACAGATTCGACACTCATTGAAACCCAGCTTAACCCCAACAAGATTCACCACAGAGAAACCGTTTTCACAATTGGCAACGGTTACTTGGGAACACGGGGTGGTTTTGAGGAAGGTTTTCCTAATGCCTTGCCAGCAACCTTCATTCATGGGGTCTATGATAATGTTCCTCTTGTATACACCGAACTTGCCAACTGTCCTGACTGGCTACCGCTGGTTATCATAGTTGATGGCGATCGCTTCCGGATGGAACGCGGCGAGATATTGAGCTATGAGCGGCAACTTGACCTGCATCGAGGTATTCTTAGCCGTAAGGTACGTTGGCGAAGCCCAGGCGGGAAGACAATAGACCTCTACTTTGAACGCTTTGCCAGTCGCGCGGATGAGCATGTGTTGGGGCTGCGCTGTCAGGTAACGCCAGTAGATTTTGACGGTTTAATTGAAGTTCAGGCTAGCATCAACGGCTATCCGGAAAATCAAGGTTTCAACCACTGGGAATTGATCGATCAGGGCAAGTTCGACCAAGGAACATGGCTGCACCTCCAGACTCGTAACACCCGCATCGCGTTGGGGATGGCTGTGGGAATGACAGTATCGGGAACTGATGCCCCGATACAAGTCACCAGTCCACCAGGCTATCCTACTTTGACTACCACATTCGTGGCTTCGTTAGGACAAACCATAACGGTAGATAAGCTGGTAACAGTTTTTACATCGCGAGATGTGAATAATCCAGTTCAAGCAGCTTGTGAAAAACTTGCTCAACTGCCTGAGTATCCGGTGCTGATAGATGCCCATGTACAAGCTTGGGATCAAGCTTGGCACAAAAGCGACATCTTGATTGAAGGGGATACCAAAGCTCAACTTGCCGTCCGGTACAGTATCTTTCAATTACTGATCAGTGCCCCACTGTATGATGACAAAGTCAGTATCCCCGCGAAAACACTTTCGGGTTTTGGCTATCGGGGTCATGTGTTTTGGGATACAGAGATTTTTATTCTGCCCTTTTTCACTTACACTCAACCAAAACTCGCTCGCAACTTGCTCTCTTACCGCTACCATACGTTAAATGGAGCGAGACGCAAGGCATCTCACTACGGGTACAAGGGGGCAATGTATGCTTGGGAAAGCGCGGATACTGGTGATGAAGTGACACCGCGTTGGTTGCCTCCTAATGATTTTTACGGCGAAGATATTAGGATTTGGTGTCGCGATCGCGAAATCCATATTAGTTCTGATATTACTTACGCCGTCTGGTTCTATTGGCAGCTGACTGGCGACGACGAGTGGATGCGGGACTGCGGCGCGGAAATTATTTTGGATACCGCTGTTTTTTGGGGGAGTCGTGTTGAGTATGACACCAAGGACGAACGGTATGAGATTCGTGGGGTGATTGGAGCGGATGAGTACCACGAACTCGCAGACAACAGCGTGTTTACGAACCGGATGGTGCAATGGCACTTAGAGAAAGCGATCGCAGTGTATGACTGGCTGCGTAACACCTACCCCGACCGATTAAGCACATTAGAGCAGAAACTGCAACTGACCTCAGGACGGCTTTCGCGTTGGCGAGACATCATCACCAATATATGGATTTCCTACGATTCATCCACAGGATTGATCGAGCAGTTCGAGGGATTTTTCCAACTAGAAGATATCAACTTGGCTGACTACGAACCACGTACCCGCTCAATGCAAGCTATTCTAGGCATTGAGGCTGGCAACAAACGGCAGGTCCTCAAGCAGCCAGATGTGTTGATGCTTCTCTACTTAATGCGGCAATCACAAGAATTTCCCTACACCCAAGAAATACTACAGACAAACTGGGACTACTACGCACCCCGTACGGACATTACTTATGGTTCGTCATTGGGACCAGCGATTCACGCCATCTTAGCCTCAGATTTGGGCAAATCAAAAGAGGCTTACGAACGATTTATGCAAGCCGCATTGGTGGATATTGAAGATGTCCGTGGCAACGCTGACGATGGAATTCATGGGGCTAGTGCTGGTGGTGTTTGGCAGGCTGTGGTTCTCGGGTTTGGTGGTGTCCAACTTACGGAAAATGGACCCGTAGCAACGCCACAACTGCCACCTGGCTGGAAACGTTTGCAGTTCAAACTGCACTGGCGTGGCGAGTGGCACGAGTTCGATTTACGTCCTGGGCAAGATCACCTAACGCCTCTGGATCTTCGGGGAGTTATCTTCGACTTAGATGGTGTGATCACAGATACCGCAGAATATCACTACTTAGGCTGGCAGAAGCTGGCAGATGAAGAGGGATTGTTCTTTAATCGCCAAGCAAACGAAGGGCTGCGGGGTGTGTCTCGTCGCGGCTCACTGCTGAAAATAGTTGGTAACAAGCAATACTCAGAGACACAACTCCAGGAGATGATGGAGCGCAAGAACCGCTACTATGTGGATTTTATCCAAACAGTGACACCAAGGGATTTATTACCTGGGGCAATTGCGTTGTTGGATGAGTTGAAGCAAGCTGGTATCAAGATAGCGCTTGGCTCTGCAAGCAAAAATGCTCGCACAGTGATCGAGAAACTGGGAATTAGCGATCGCTTTGATGTGATTGCCGATGGTTATAGCGTGACGCAACCCAAGCCAGCACCCGAGCTATTTCTCTACGCAGCCGAACACTTAGGACTCGAACCTGCACAATGTGTCGTCGTCGAAGATGCAGCAGCAGGTATTGAGGCGGCGCTTGCGGCTGGGATGTTTGCCGTAGGACTTGGTCCTGCGGAACGAGTGGGAGCAGCTCACGTTGTCTTACCTAGTCTCGCGGGTGTTCACTGGACGGAACTACGAGAGAAATTGAGAGCAGTAAGTGCTCAGTTATCAGTTCATCCTAATCAGTCAAGTTAGAGGATTATAGCAGAACTCAGGAGTCAGGAATCAGAATTTAGGAGCCGGGTTGTAGAGACGTTGTATGCAACGTCTCTACAGGATTTGGATGATACACAAATTAATCAAAACTCATGTGGCAAAGCAAGGTTGCAAATTGCTATACATAGCGCTTCTCGTTTGAATGAAGTAATTATTTATCTGTGTTCATCTGTGTTCATCTGTGGTTTTTTATTTCTTGATGTATTGCACTCATACCAAGTTGCGTTCATACATCTTAACCCTGTCTCCCTTGTCTCCCTTGTCCCCCTTGTCCCCCTTGTCCCCCTTGTGAAAATGGCTTGGTTATGACGATAAGAAAGTAGACAGAATTTATAACTTTGATGGTTAAATCAGACTGTCTACCATTTGGGGAAAACTTCCATAACCTATGCTGAAGCGGACCTTTCCATCCCCAGAAGCACTGCGACGCTTCCCTTGCCGATTCTTGATGCTGCTGTCATGCTCGGCTTTGCAGAAGTCACACAAGGTGATGTTAAGCTCACTGAAATTGGGCGCGACTTTGCCACCACAACTATTTTGGGAAGTAAAGACCTGTTCCGGCAGCAAGTGCTGCAACGTGTGCCCATGTTGGTTAGCATACTACAGACGCTGCGAGAAAAACAAAATGGGTCAATGCGAGCAGATTTCTTTCTAGATTTACTAGACGAACATTTTCCGCATCCAGAAGCCGAGCGACAATTTGCTACAGCAGTTGATTGGGGACGCTACGCAGAGCTGTTTGAATACGATGCTAGCGAAGAACGGCTTTATTTACCAGAGCCAGTGGCGGCACAAAGTAGAGAACAACTTTGAAACAATTGCAGCGCTGCAATTGTTGGCGTTAGGTGGCGTGTTACTTCTGTATGAAGTACCCCGACTTGCCTTCGGCGCTCAGTCGGGGTTTCAGGTTAATTCCTGAATTTTCTTAGAGGTACTCTTAGAATCCAAAGATTCTATTTTAAAAAATAATTTTATTGATAGATTTGGGAATTTTCCTATTAAGACTTATTAGTTATTAGTGAGTTGTCAAACAGTACTACTAACTACTAACTGTCCCACATTTTATTTGCATATATTTGGCAGGCAAGATGCTTGTCATAATTGCTGTTTTCCATTTTGAATTTCTCAAAAATGCGAATTTTGAATTGGTTAGCCACCTCCTCCTCCACCACTACACAAAAGTATGACGCTAAAATCATGTAACTATATGTAAAGTATTGATAGGTAAAGTTTTTGCACTATAAGGAGCTAACCCATTATTGTAGCAGAAATTTATCCTCTATTTAGGAAAATCTCATCTTCAAAGCTTAATCTCTACAGCATGGAGCGCAAAAACCTTTATGTGCCGATTACTTGCCTACCTCGGTTCACCTGTTTCTCTCGAGCCTCTCCTGTACAAGCCTGAACACTCGCTTGTCGTTCAAAGCTATCAACCCCGCGAAATGCTCTCTGGAGTGGTGAACGCTGATGGCTTCGGTGTTGGTTGGTATCATCCTCAAAAGGATATCGAACCATTTACCTACAAAAGTACACTGCCTATTTGGAATGACATTAACCTGCCAAACCTCAGCCGTTATGTTGAGTCAGGGTGTATGCTAGCTTATGTTCGCAGCGCAACAGCAGGTCAAGCACTCGATTTTAGTAACTGTCAGCCTTTTGAGTACCAACGTCTGCTATTTACTCATAATGGTAGAATCGACAAGTTTCGACAGACGCTTTACAGACCAATACGCAGCCTGTTAAACGATGAAATTTACCAGTGGATAGGGGGAACGACAGATTCAGAACATATTTTTGCTTTGCTGCTAAGCCAGTGGCAAGCTAACCCTGGTAAAAGTTTAGAGCAGGTTTTACAAATAACGTTGCTTAAGCTTCAAGAATTAGCGCAAAGTTATCAAAGCGATGTTTTGGCTAATGTAATCATCAGTGATGGACATCGCCTCATTGCTTCTCGCTTTAGCACAAAATCACCTGCTCCCTCTCTGTACTGGACAGTTGATCATCCCACTTTCCCTAAGTCCGTAATCATTGCATCGGAACCCCTATTTACTGGAAATTGGATTCCTTGCTCTGAGAATAGCATCATCAGTGTTGGAGAAGACTGTGATATCCAAATTGCACAAATCTAGTTTAAAAGAAACATTTTTTCGTGCTTTTTCCCAATGTCGTGCCAAAACTCTCGCCTTATTTGAGGGGGTTGACGAAGCTACTTTTTGCTGTCAACCTCATCCCGACTTTAGCCCCATTGGATGGCATTTGGGGCATATTGCTTACACCGAGTCTTTATGGTTGCTAGAACGCAGTGCAGGTTTACCGTGTTTGTTCCCGCGATACCGCAAGCTGTTTGCAGCGGATGGGTTACCCAAAAAAGAGCGCGTCAAATTGCCAAATCTAGAGGAAATCCGTTATTACCTAGACACAGTCAGAGAAAAAGTTTTGCATTACCTGGAAGTAGCGGATGTAGAGCAACAAGAGCGTCTTTGGCGCTTTATACTTCAGCACGAAAGTCAACACAGCGAGATCATTTCTTTTGTTTTGGAATTGGGTAAGCAGCAGAGAGGACAAGGCAAACAAGGGAGACAAGGGGGACAAGGAGAAATCTTCTCCCTTGTCTCTCCACCTGCCCATGATCTGAGCGAGATGATTCAAATCCCAGCAGGCGAATTTGAGATGGGTGATGGTTCAGTTGATGCTTTGGATAACGAACAACCCCTGCACAGAGCCTATTTAGAAACTTACTGGATTGATCGCTACCCTGTTACTTGCGCGCAATATCGAGTATTTATGGCAGCGCAAGGGTATCAAAATCCTCGTTGGTGGTCTAAAGTCGGCTGGGAATGGTTGCAAACTGAGCAGGTCACACAACCCCTCTACTGGTGCGAAAATCCCATGTGGGATCATCATCCAGTATGTGGTGTTAGTTGGTACGAAGCAGAAGCCTACTCACGGTTTGTAGGTAAGCGGTTACCCACAGAAGCCGAATGGGAAAAAGCAGCGAGTTGGGATGCACAAGCTCATTGTCGTCGTATTTATCCTTGGGGAAATGAAGAACCAACGCTCAAGCATTGTAACCATGATAATTTCATAGGAAAAACAACGCCTGTAGATGCCTTTTCTATTGGGCAAAGCTTCTATGGTTTGTATGATGCTTTGGGAAATGTCTGGGAATGGACAGCTTCCTGGTTTGATGGTTACCCAGGTTTCCAAAGTTATCCTTACGTAGGGTACTCGCAAGTTTATTTTGACCAACAGCACCGTGTTTTAAAAGGTGCTAGCTGGGCAACTCGTCCTTGGGCGCTGCGTTGTAGTTTTCGCAACTGGTATCATCCCTGCGTGCGCCAAATTTTAGCAGGTTTTCGCTGTGCTGCTGATTAGGCAATAGTTTGTAGTAGCACTTAAGCCCTACTACAAACCCAATCGTTGTCAATTTAATGGAAAAATCCCAAAAGATAACAGTTAGGCCTAATTAATCTTGCTCAGGCGTGATGTTATCGGGTATGGCTGTGTGTTTCACTGGCTCAGGTTGGAGGTTTGCACTCAAAAGCAACCTATCACACCAAGCAAACGGAGGTTGAATGTCAATATCTAAAGCTGCCAGCAACAAGGTAAGTTCTCAAAATACTGTGGAAACGCGCTTAAAAATTAAGCGTTTGTTGGAACCAACTAAGGTTGTTTCTTCTAGTGCTGGAAGTGATGTCGTTAAGGGATTAACTCAAAAACCCAAGTCCTTACCCCCGCGTTACTTCTACGATAACCTGGGTTCTGAGCTATTTGAGCAAATCTGTGAGTTACCAGAATATTACTTGACGCGAACGGAAACGTCAATTTTGCAACAGTACGCCCCGGAAATTGCTCAAATCACAGGTTCTTGCGAACTCGTGGAACTTGGCAGCGGTAGCTCTACGAAAACGCGCATTTTACTAGATGCCTATCATCAATTTGGCTACTTTCTGCACTATGTACCAATTGATGTCAGTGCAGGGATGTTGGAAAGCAGCGCTCTTGCGCTCCTGGGAGATTATCCCACATTACAAGTTCAAGCTCTGGCGGGAACTTACGAAATGGCGCTGGCACAACTCGAGCCGACTCAATTACCCACTAGGATGATTTGTTTTATCGGAAGTAGTTTGGGTAATTTGAATTCGCAAGAGTGTGATGTATTTTTCTCTCAAATTACAGATGCCCTGCAAGTGGGAGAGTTTTTCTTATTGGGGGTAGACTTGCAAAAGCCAAAACATTTGTTGTCAGCTGCCTATAATGACAGCCAAGGAGTGACTGCGGCGTTTAATCTCAATATGTTGCAGCATTTAAATCAGCGGTTTGAAGGCAATTTTGACACAACACAATTTGAACATTGGGCGTTTTACAACGAAACGGAAAACCAAATTGAGATGCATCTTAGGAGTTTGCGATCGCAAACCGTTCAATTACACGCCTTGAACCTGAGTGTTCATTTTGAAGCTGGCGAAACTATCCTCACTGAAATTTCGCGCAAATTTGATCTCAATTTTATCCAACAGGAGTTAAAAGCAAAGGGTTTAGTACCACAAAGAGTGTGGACTGATTCAAATCAATGGTTTGCTTTGTTACTGTGTCAAATGCAACCATCTACAGTAGTTTAACGGTGATATGTCGTCAACTAATCTCTGGCATGATTATCATTTATTGTTCCTGATTGCCAGTGATTTCAATCAATAGCAAATAGCTCAAGTCCTTTGAAGAGTAATAAACGCTTTAATACACGAATAAATCAGTCTATTTTGATGGACTTGAGCTATTTACTTGGAGTTAAAAGCCCAGACGTTGAAGGGCGGTCATTCGGAAGAGCAGAGGCTTTGAATAGATTTCATGTCAAGTTTAAACTCTAAAAATCTAATTTCTCTGTAAAACTGGTTTGTGTCTTTATACTTACATTATGAATAGTTGAGTTTAGCATAGTCAAATAGAATGACTATGTTAAATTTGTAATGGGTGCGTTATATGCTAAAAAAGCTGTTTAACTTGAGTGAAACAGCATCGTAAGAGTCAACTATCACCACTCAGCCTCAGCCATGTTTTTATCCTTAGATAAGAGGCAGTGGAAGAAAAAATTGGTGGAAATCGCCTGTAAAAACTTGCTGCACATAGCATAGACTTAGCTCAATGAGTTGCCAGCAATCAAGCGCTCCTCCAGAACTGCTGCCAAGTTCTTGTAAGTAGCAGCGATGATATTACCATGTGTAATGTCACGCCTAACCCCAATACCCGACAAAAGTATTGTTGAAATTAGGAGAAAAATTTCTAATGATTTAAGTGTCAAATCACACCTTGGTAGGGTAAAAAGTCCTACCAGCTTGGTTTCATTCATCCAAGGTCCAAAATCCCATGACACCAGCAGACCTCAAAGCCTACCTTAACAATCTGTTGAGCCAGAACCTGCTTCTCAGCACAATGATTTGGGGACCTCCTGGTATTGGTAAATCCAGCATCGTCGCGCAACTGGCTCGCAAACATCAAATTGACTTCATAGACGTACGCCTCTCCCAACTGGCTCCCACTGACTTAAGGGGTTTGCCAGTGCCTGAGGATGGTGTCTCTAAGTGGTATCCACCGGAATTTCTGCCTAGTTCTGGCAGAGGGATTTTGTTTTTAGATGAACTAAATATGGCTCCTCCAGCAATGCAGGGTGTCGCTCAACAGCTCATTCTTGACCGTCGTGTTGGATCTTACATCGTACCAGAAGGTTGGTTCGTTTGGGCAGCAGGCAACCGTAAAGAAGACCGAGCGGCTGTATTTGATATGCCTTCTCCACTCGCGAATCGCTTTTTACATTTGCATGTTGAGCCAGACTTTCAAAGTTTCAAACATTACGCTATTTCTGCGAAAATTCACGAGCAAGTCATTGCTTTTCTCTCTTTCCGTACGACCCTACTACACAAATTTGATCCGCAGCAACCTGCTTGGCCCTCTCCTCGCTCATGGGAGATGGCAAGTCAGCTGCATACAGTTGGACTGGATATTGCTCCTGCTGTAGGAACAGCAACAGCTGCTGAGTTTAATGCTTACATCAAACTTTATGACAACCTGCCTAATTTAACTCAGATTTTTACAGGTAGAGGTGATGCCATCAAATTTCCGTCTGAACCTTCTGTGCGCTACGCCACAACTATTGGTTTAGCAATACGAGCAGCAGATGCTCACCAAGCTTACAATGCCTTTACTTGGATTTCTCAAGTAGCAGCAATGGAATGGGTACAGTTATTTGCTACAGACTTGTTTCGCACTATGCGAAGTAAAAAACAAATCGGTGCTTTGGCGCAATTGGTACAAAAAGACGAGAATCTTCAAAAGTTTATTAAGGACTTTCAAGAGTTGATGGGTTTGTAGAATTTAGAATGCTGTTAATAGCAGCTAGAGTATCTTGCTTGAGTAGATTTGTGCCAGTGTGAAAACTGTCTGGGATCATTAACAGTTATCAGTTATCAGTTACCAGTTTTTTGGTCACTGTTCACTGTTCACTGTTCACTGTTCACTGATTTAACTATTTATCCCACACTACAGCAATTAACTTGTTTCATTTTCAGTTACTGGACAATAAAAATGGAATTTTCGATTTATATCATTAGTTGTAGATGAAAAAAACTAGGCAAATATTTTTCTTGGCTAGAAACAAGAAAGTCATCTTGATAAATTGTCATTAACTTTGGAGAGTATTATGACCAAACCAAATTTTGCAGCAATGACTCGAAAAGAGTTTCTGGATTCTCTGCTCGCATTTTTACATAATCAAGGATTTTATGCATACATAGACAAATTGAACGCTAAATCTGCTACAAAATTTTATCCAGCATCAGAATCAATATAATAATTCAGTCATCCGTTAAGGAGTTGTAAGATTATACTTTTCGGTTCTTCTTTCATCCCTTGGCGTCCTGTACGCCGAAGAGCGCGTCTACGTTTCAGATAGAACTGCTATAGATGACTTGAAATATTTTCCCCAATTGTTAGAGGAATTCCGTCAAGAGCGAGAAAAAGCTCTTAAAATTAGGGATAGAAAGATGAAATTAGCAAGAGAAACAAATAAGATTATCAGTGCCTCTATGCTGCGGGTGCGAATGAAGTCACCTTTTTTCGCAACTTTAGCGCTGTTTGCTCGCGTCATTTCGACTGAAAAAATTGCTACCGCAGCTACGGATGGAGAGGACATATTTATCAATCCCGATTTTGTCGCATCTCTTCCATCATCCCAAGTCGATGGTTTATTGTTACACGAAGTCTTGCACGCTGCTCTGCTTCATATTCCCCGTCGTGGTGCTAGGGAGCGAATGCAGTGGAACATTGCCGCAGACATCGTTGTCAATGGCATGATTGCCCAACAACAGGGTTTTGAACTACCTGCGGGTGCTTTACGTGACCCAAAGCTAGAGAATTTGAGCGTCGAGGAGATTTATGAATTACTGCTGAAACAGAATAAGCGTTATCCGAACTGTGAAACAGACTTATTATATGAGCCGTTGTATGGAACTTCTGCATCTAATGAATGTGGTGGTATTCTAGACCAGGCAAAACAAGCAGCTTTGGAAGCTTACTGGCGTAACGCCATGCAACAGGCGATCGCCGTAGCGCGGTCTAGCAACAGCCAGGGTAGTATACCAGCAGGATGGCAACGAGAACTGGGAGGGTTAAGCCAAGGGCAGCTCAACTGGCGTTCCTACCTATGGCGTTACCTAGTGCAAACACCCACAGATTTCACAGGCTTTGACCGCCGCTTTATTGGTCAACGGCTTTACCTAGAAGCGCTTGAAGGTGAGACGGTGCAGGTATTCGTGGCTGTGGATACGAGTGGTTCTGTAGGCGACCATGAGCTACGACTTTTCCTTAGCGAAGTCACAGGAATTATCAATGCTTACCCGCACCTAAAATGTCAACTTTATTATGCAGCAGCAGATGTCTACGGACCCTACGACCTGACAATAAACAGCCAACTCCCCAAACCAATGGGTGGTGGGGGGACATCTTTTGTCCCCTTTTTTGAAACAGTTAGTGAGCAAGCTGACTGGCATAGTAGTGGTGTCTGTGTTTACCTCACCGATGGATACGGGACTTTTCCCCAACAACGTCCTGCTTTTCCTGTTTTGTGGGTAGTCACTGCTGGTGGACTGGACTTGGAAGCATTTCCCTTTGGAGAAGCCGTAAGACTCTTAAGCTGTTAGCTATTGGCAATTTTCCCTTAAGCGCTCCCCTTCATACAAAGCAATGCCAGAAAAACCGAATTTTGTTTCTCAGTCTGAACTCCTTTCCATACTGGCTCAAGGTGTAGCGATTTGGAACGAGTTTAGAACGAGGAGCGTATATCCCGAGAGGATATATCTCAACCTAAGCAAGGTAAACCTGAGTGGGGCAAACCTCACAAGAGTGAACTTCAGAGAGCTGAATCTCAGTTGGGCAGACTTGAGAGGAGTAGATCTAAGTCAGGCTAAGCTTTACAAAGCAAATCTCACTCATGCCAACTTAAGTAATGCAAATTTATCTGGCGCAAATCTCAATGGCGCTATTTTGACTGGAGTTGTTCTCCAAGGAGCTAACCTTAATGGAGTGAACTTTAGCAGGACTGACTTGAGTGAATTTGACTTCAGTGAAACTCAGTTGCAAAAGGTGAATTTTTGCAAAGCCAACCTTAGTAGAGTCAACTTCAGGAAAGCGAATCTCAGCAAATCTCACTTAATCAAAGCGAACCTGAGACAAGCAGACTTTAGCGAAGCTGATTTAACTGGTGTCAACCTCAAAGGGTCTAATCTGGATAGAGCAAACCTGAGTGGACTCAACCTCAGCCAGTTGAACTTGAGCCGAGCAGATTTACACGGCGCAAATCTCAAGGGTGCTAATCTCAGAGCAGCCAACTTGAGTGGAGCAAACTTGTACAGAGCAAAACTCAACGGCTCAAAACTCAGCAAAGCTAATCTCATTCAGGCAAACTTACTAGATGCTGACCTAACTGGAACTGACTTGACGGGAGTGAATCTGAAAAACTCTGATCTGAGCGAATATAACCTTAGTGGATTTAATCTGAGTGGAATTAACTTAAGTGGTGCCAATCTCAGAAACGCCAATCTGAGTGAGGCGAACCTGATTGGGGCTGACTTAAGCGGAGCAAACCTATGGAATGCTAATCTCAGGAATGCAAATCTCTTAGGAGCTGACCTAAGCAGGTCGGATCTTAGGTATGCCAACCTCTTAGGAGCAAATATCTTAGGAGCTGACCTGAGTGCCGCAATTCTCCGGAGAGTGACAATGCCCAATGGTACAGTATATGGCTGAGTAGAAGAAGAAGAGGAAAGATGGGGAGGAGGGGGATTGGGCGGCGTAGGAGCAGTGGCGGGAGTGAGGGGAGTAGGAGTAGTAGGGGGAGTAAGGGAAGTGGAGAAAAATTAGTAACTATAACTAATAGCTGATGACCAAAAGGTAGAGTTATCAATATATTATTTACTATTAACTAATTCAAAGTTCTCTCTTTAGGCGGTGTAGCTTAATGGCAAAGCACGTGTCTGCCAACACGAACGAAGACCGTTTGATTCGGTCCACTGCCGACAGCAACGTAGTTCAAACAGTAGAATTCCTCGGCATACACCAGGAGATGCGGGTGTAAATCCCGTCGTTGCTCTGCGATTCTAGTTTTCACTCAACCAATTGGACGATTACCTGGATTGACGGCATGAATCGACTCACTGCCTGAGATTGGAAATCCTCGTTTATAACAGGCTTCGTCTGGTTTCCCCCATCCTAAATGTAATATTATTTCCAAAAAGTTAGACTTTTCCCACTTCCATAAACTTGTCCATTCTGTTCTCTGAGCAATTCTATCTACATCAGCTTTTATAATTTCTTGATACGCTTTGCCATGATTAAAACTTAAGTACAAGTCCATACCCACAGTGACTTCATTCCAAAATTCCAATATGGAATTTTTCGCTGCTTTTAATGTTTCTATGTCACTGGATAAAGCAATTAACTGAGCATCTACTTCTGGATAGCGCAAAGTTTTACCTTTAACAGTAACTTCACGCCAGACAATACCTGAAACTTGATGTTCCCTTTGGTATTCGTGAATGGTAGCTTTAAAATCTTGGTATGCCGAAAACTTTTGTAGCCCATCGGTTCTGATAAACTGGTCTATGACAGGATTGCCAGAGACAGTAACTGCTAACTTCAGGCGTTTTCCCTTAAGGCAAGCTTGGCGTTCAGACCGCAGAATTTGGATTAGTTGCTCGGTAGTGTAAACCTTTGACATCAGAGCACACTCTATTCGTCATTAGTGAGCCAGCGCTGCAGGAGGTGAGACCAGTGCTGCAGGAGGGTTTCCCTCCGTAGGCAACTGGCGAACCCGAAGGGGTTTCCCGACCTAGGCGACTGGCGAACCGGAAGGGTCAATAGTCATTATTTATTGAGTTAGTTATTTCTGATTTCGTAGGTCCTCAGTTCTCAATAAATTTTAAATATTGTTCGTACAAATTATCCTTTAGAATTCATGGCTTTGTGGTATCTAATAACACTAAATAACAGGGCAGACAAATTTGGTCTGCCCCACTAGTTACTTAGCTAACTCACTACTGAACTCATTGAACGATCGCCGCTTCAATTGCACGGATTCGGTACGAGGTAATAAATCAAACACTTCTCGAAACCTGTCGTCTATTTCCTCATAGGGGACTTGACCTTTTTTATTCAAAACAACCTCACCTGACTGATTGAACACGACAACTTGGGGAACAGCCCCAGAGTAGTAATAACCCGGTTCCGTGGTGCTATAGGTTTGTTTGGCAGGGATAGTATCCACATTAACGGGTATAATTTCCGCTGCCCGACCGTAAAATTCTTGTACTGTTGAAATGACAATAGCATATTTCTTACTATCGCTGCTGTCATCTACATAGAAAGCCAAAAAGGTGGGTTTATGCTCCGCTAAAGCCTTTGCTAGCGTTGTTTTGGGAGGAACCAGTGAACCATTCCCCGCATAAACCACAAAAAGATTGCCGTCATATCTGTCGTCGTCGATACCAGCAAAGGCTGATTGCATATCTACAAATGACAGGCAACTAAGCAGCAGGAATATGGACAACAACCGCCGCCAGTTTGGAATGAGATTCTGTAAAAAGCGCCACTCTATGCCATTCATCAAAACGAACCTTCTCACGTCTATTTTTTTCTAACTTTGTGCTGAATTTAGCAAACTGGGGTGGAAATAAGGGGACAAGGGGACAAGGAATAATAAGTTAACTAAAATGTCACCTGTACTCTATTATCTGTCATCTCCTCGACTGGCTATTTTGGCAACGATTGGCGAAAATACATGATTAAATTTGAAACTTAGAGTTACAAAGTAGTAACACTCAAGCATACTAGGGTACTGATGTGGGAAACAAAATTCAACTGATAGACAGGATACGATTGGCTTTTGCTGTGTTAGTCGCAAAAAGCGTCACTTTTGGAGTGCGATCGCTGCGCTTGGGTGCAGCTAGTGTTTTACCAGGTTCTCTGGCGCGTCGCATTGAACCCCGACTGTTGCAGTTATTAACTCAGCAAGTGAAGAACGGGGTGATTTTGATTGCTGGTACCAATGGCAAAACGACCACATCGCTGCTTCTTGTCACGATTCTAGAACGCAAAGGGTATCGCGTTGCTCACAACTCTACAGGCGCGAATCTAGAAAACGGCTTGATGACAGCACTGTTGGAAAATACCAACTTAGTAGGCAATCTGGATGTTGATTACGCTATTTTAGAAGTCGATGAAAATATCTTACCGAGGATTTTGACACCGATTCAGCCTCGGATTATTCTGTGCTTAAACCTGTTCCGCGACCAACTCGATAGGTATGGGGAAGTTGACACAATTAGCAAGCGCTGGACAAAAATCATTTCTACGCTTCCACCAGAAACAGTTGTTATTCCTAACGCTGATGACCCAACTTTATCTTATCTTGGTCAGCAGTTACCCCAACGGGTATTATTCTTTGGCTTAAATGAGCCAGAAAATTATCTAGATGAAATTCCTCACGCCGTTGATTCTATATTCTGCCCCAATTGCGGACACTCTTTAGATTACAAAGGTGTTTACTTGTCTCATTTAGGAGATTTCCAATGTCCTAAATGCGGCTTTAGTAGAAGTCAACCCAAACTTGAGAGCAGCGATTTTCCCCAAATCCTTGTGGGCTTATACAACAAATATAATACTTTGGCAGCCGTTACTGCTGCTCGCGAGTTAGGAGTTGATGAAGCGACTATCCTGGATACGATTAACAACTTTCAAGCTGCATTTGGTCGTGCTGAAGACTTAGAAATTAACGGTAAACGGGTACGAATTTTGTTATCAAAAAATCCGGTAGGAACGAATGAAACAATTCGTGTCGTGACTCAAAGTCATGATAAAACGACACTGCTTGTGTTGAATGACCGGACACCCGATGGCACTGATGTATCCTGGATTTGGGATGTAGATACAGAGAAATTGGTGGAACGGGGAGGGACTTTAGTTGTGAGTGGCGATCGCCTCTATGACATGGCGCTGCGTCTACGCTACAGCGAAAAGACTTCTGATAGTCATTTTAATTTGATTGTTGAAGAAGATTTACGGCAAGCAATTGCAACTGCGCTGGAACACACACCAGAAAATGAAACATTACACATTCTTCCTACTTATTCAGCCATGCTGGAAGTGCGAGAAGTACTGACAGGTCGGAAGATTTTGTAATTAGAGGAAAAAGTGTTATGAAGCACATAGCTTTTGTCTCTACGGTGTTGGCTAGCTTTACGGCTTGCCAATTTTCTCAAAAAATACCGACTTCTTATGCGCTCACAAAAGCCCAATCTATCTTATTAGCACAGAGAACACCTGCAAAACAGCGACCTTGTCGATTTGATGCATACATTATTGATAAAGATCCCCAAGGTTTGAATGTGCGTTCTAGTCCTGGTTCCAACCAGCGGGTCATTGCTAAGATCCCCACAAACACAGAAGGTGTGATTGCGACTGTTAGCGCTTGTCAAGGCGATTGGGTACAAATAAGTCAAGCCGAAACTATAGGAGGAAAAGCTGTATTTTCGGGTAAAAAAGGATGGGTTTATGCTCCCTTGTTAGGGACTAGCACTCGCGGCTATGGTAGCAACGGCGGCGTTTTTGTTTATGCTAGCCCTAGTACTCAAAGCCGCAAGTTAGGAAAAATTCCTGCAACGACTCAGGCGAAGCTTTTGGGCGGGAATGGACAATGGGCGTTTGTTGAATACAAAAACTTGAAAGGATGGTTAGCACCAGAAGAGCAATGTGGCAATCCTGTGACTACCTGTCCTTAAAGAAAAATCATAAGTGAGAAGTTACGAGTTAAGAGATATGAGTGATCAACAGTATGAGTTAACAATCGGGTGGCTGTATCCAAAGCTGATGAGTACTTACGGTGACAGGGGTAATGTCATCTGTATAGAACGCCGTAGTCAGTGGCGAGGATACGATGTCAAAGTATTACCTTTAGATCAAAGTGCTACAGTCACTGATATTCGTTCGGTAGATGTGATTGTCGGTGGTGGCGCACAAGATCGTCAGCAAGAAATAGTTATGCGCGATTTGCAGGGAGCAAAGGCGGAGGCAATACGCGAGAAGATTGAAAATGGGACTCCAGGAGTGTTTACCTGTGGTTCACCCCAGTTGTTGGGACACTATTATGAACCAGCTTTTGGACAGCGGATTGAAGGCTTGGGCATATTAGATTTGGTGTCCGTGCATCCTGGGGAAAATGTCCGTCGCTGTATTGGCAATTTAGTCATAGAAGTGACAGCGACTCGTCTGGCGCGAGACTTGGAGGAGATGACGGGTAGCAAACCGTATTTGATTGGTTTTGAAAATCACGGCGGACGCACCAAGCTGGGAAAGGTGGAAGCACTGGGGCGTGTGGCTTACGGCTTGGGTAACAATGGCGAGGATGGGACAGAAGGAGCATTTTATCAGAATGCCATAGCTACCTATTCCCACGGTCCTCTGTTACCGAAAAATCCCTTTGTCGCTGACTGGTTGATTCAAACAGCGTTGCGGCTTAAGTATCAACAGCCTATCACTCTATCATCGCTGGATGATCCCCTTGCCATACAAGCGCGGGAGGCTATGTTTAAGCGGTTGAAGGTTAATGTCCCAACTCTTGTGCAATGAGAGACAACCCGTTATGAGTGTGGTAGAATTAAGGATTCAAGTGTAGTCTCCATTCAAATCTTTAGTTGAGGCTTTAAAGCTTTGGCGAAGGAGATGTTTGAGGATGGCAATAACCCAGGTTTACCTGCCAAAATCACAACGGTGACTAAACCTAAAAAACGTAACCTTGTCGCAGTAATCTACATACCTTGGGTGCAAACAACAGAGCAGGTAACTCTCAGAAGTTTGCTTAGGTGCAACTATCTAGAAGTATTTTTGAAGAATGTTGAGCGCAGTTCCTATCCATAATCGCTCTTATTTGGGTAGGGAAGCGCAAAACTAGTATAGATATGCGTCCTTTGTATCTCCTTCAAAGAACATAGGCTTAGCTACATTATTTATTCTGGGTTTATTGATTCTAAGTTTTCTTGATTTAACACATCTTCTCATGTATATTAATATTAGATTATTTAATAGTTGATTCGGCTTAAAGTCGAGCTAATGAGTAAACAACAAACAATAAAGAAGGCTAAATAAAAGCGAAATCAATATGTGAACACAATAGATATTTGGGATGTGGTGGTAACGTCTACTCACAAAAATTAAATTGTTTTGAGTGTTAACAAAGAGCGCAAATATATAACAGCGATAGTTCTGATTGTTAATGCTCAGTGGGGAAATTTGAAACCATTAACAGTAAAAGAACGGATTTAGGACTTACGCATTGACAAAAAACATCATCCATGTGTACTAGGCAGCACAAGTCTTGGTGAGATTGTCCACAATGTACTCACGCACAACGAAAGTGAATAAATTTCTTTGCAATTCATACCAAT
>JAHHIB010000124.1 GCA_019359075.1 Kalymmatonema hyalinum WJT4-NPBG1 | reverse complement strand
CTCTTCATTGGAACTAACTCTGAGTGACGGTTGCGCTCTGCGCAACCGCTAAATTGGCATTGGCGATCGCATTAATCTCAGACTGCGAAGCGCTCGAACTCAGATAACCCGCAACTTGGGTTATTAAATCAAATTCTTTCAACTATCACGATTATTTAATCATTACGTAATTCAAAGTTAAAAAATGTTATTTAAAGTCAAAGATATTGAAGTAACTGCTCATCTTATGTTAAGAAAATAAAGACTTATCAGCAGATACGTGTCGGAAATTGCACTTTTTTTCGTCAAGGCAGTCATTGACTGCTGGATCTGTTGACAGTTGAGTATCGACTGTTGACCAGAATTCCAGTCATTAGTCATATCATGTCCGCTCAATTACCCACAAATCCGGGGAAACCCCACCCCGATGAGTAGCTACGCCAAAGTTCCCCTCCCCCTCCGGGTATGCCTGTCGTTGGGAACGCCAACTTTCCCGGAAACGTTATGTAGTCTTAGGACTGTATAGCGCAAAGTTTCCCCAACTATAAGCTTGCTTATAGTTGGGGTGCGTTCAATATAAAAGCAATCATCTGGTTCAACACCTGCGGTCATTTCCTCGCGCTTAAAGGTGGTTGAACCAAACGACTCCCAATTGAGGTGAAGTTCATCTAGTAAGATTTTGACTAAATCTCCAATAATGACTTTGGCTCTCTCATGTTCTGGGAGTGGAACCATAATCTCTAATGTGCCTTGCCTATATGCAACTCGACTGCTGCGGTGTTCTCCCAACTCGTTGAGAATTGCCTCAAATTCTTGCCAACTAATATCTTCCAGCAGCACCCGCCCAAAGGAGTGGAACTCGAATTTGTTTGAGTTGCAATCTTACCATACTCGCTTTGCTCAAATTCACGCATTCACGTATCAGCTCTTCTGTGTGAACTGCTGCACTAACAACTGCACCCCTAACGCCAGCAACCCAACCGCCACTATCCCAAATATCCCAGTTCCCAAAGCTGTCACACCTACAACTAAGGTACGTACCGCAGAGCCGATATTCACCACCATCGGGTTATCTGAATGAATAGGTTTAGTGGCAAAAGTTGTGGCTATAGCAATCATCAGAGAGTACCCTGCATACCCAAGCCCTCCCGAAATCACCGCCCCAGTGAAACAACGTAATGGAGTTGGTTGAACCTGCGCTTGAGTATCTGGTTGCTGCTTTACATTCTCGTTACTCATAAAACCTTCTTTGTCCTTTGCGTCTTTGCGGTTCGTATCTTAATCCTTACATCGATGATGCCACTTGAATCCCATGTGATGTCATCCGTGCCACAAACAATTCTAAATCCTGATCAGCAAGAGTCTCCCTCACTTGAAGTTTAACTTTTTCCGCCTGCTGTTGCGACTCACAGATTGCAAATATACTCGGACCAGAACCAGACATCATTGTCCCCAAAACACCAGCACTTGCAAATGTCTGCCGCAGTTGCAACACTTGTGGGTATGCTGGTAATACCACGCGCTCTAAATCATTATGCAGCTTTTGAGCAATCTCGGTTGCGTCCTTATTTAGGATAGCTTTTACTATTGGTCCGGAATGTATAGCTGCTGCACGGGCTGACAAGCTGCTGGTATCTTTGAGATAGGAATCACCAAACTGTTCTCGATAGGTTTTGTATGCCCAAGGGGTAGACACTGCAAGGCTACGATATTTACCCAATACTATATATATGTTGTCTAAACTGGGAAGCACAGAAAGTTGCTCACCTCTTCCTGTGGCGATCGCCGTTCCGCCAGCTACACAAAACGGTACATCTGAACCTAATTGCGCTCCCAATTCCTCTAACTCTGACTGAGTGAGTCCTAGCTTCCAAAGTAAATCTATCCCTACCAACACTGCTGCTGCATTCGTCGAACCCCCAGCTAACCCAGCCGCAACAGGTATGCGCTTGTTTATGGTGATCTTGACACCGCCATACCTGGCAAAGACATCTGGAAACTCTGCCGCCATCAGTTCGGCTGCTTTGTATGCAATATTACTTTTATCTAATGGAACTTCCGGATGGGGGCAACGAACGCTTATGGCTTGATTGTCGCTTGCTTCTATATGAATTTCGTCAGCTAGGTCGATGCTTTGGAGTATCATTACTAACTCATGATATCCATCAGGGCGATCGCCAATGATTTCCAGGTGTAAGTTGATTTTGGCAGGGGCTATTAGGGTGTAGGAACGCATTTTACAGTGCTTACGTAAATTCTCAGGGCTTTTGTATAGACACGCTAGTCATGAAAGCGTCAAGACAAATCTCCGAACTCATTTGCTAGAGCTACCCATTGGCTAACGCTGAGTTGTTCAGCGCGAGCTTGAGGATTTATCTCTAATTTTTCCAGCAATTGTGACAGGCGATCGCGTTCTACGACCGATTGCAAATTATTTCGTAACATTTTACGTTTTTCCCCGAATCCCAACTTCACCAAAGTTTCCAACCGTCGCGTGTCTGTGGCTTGTGGTTCAAATTGGCGTGGCACGAGGCGCACGACTGCTGAGTCTACCTTGGGTGGTGGGTAAAATGCTCCAGCTGGTACAGTATAAATCAACTCGCAGTCTGCCAAATACTGCACTCGTACTGATAGCGCCCCAAAAGCTTTTGACCCTGGTTTTGCTGCCAGCCTTTGAGCAACTTCTTTTTGTACCAATAGCACTATCGAGTCATAAGGTTCAAGGTTTGGGTTAGCAATTGTACCGAGTAGTTTTTCTAGAATTGGTCCTGTGATGTTATAGGGAATATTGGCAACAACTTTATTCTGGTTTTGAAAAGCTGGAAATGGTGCTAGCAAGGATGGTAAATCTAGCTCTAGAAAATCTCCTTGCACAAGTAAAAAATTTTCTTTGCGTCCGAATTCTTTTGTCAATACCTTACACAAGTCGCGGTCTATTTCCACCGCTACCAAAGATTGTACCAACGGTAATAAGCGGCGAGTCAGGATACCTGTACCGGGACCAATTTCCAGGACGCAGTCAGTTGATTGTAATTGGGAAGCTTGAATAATTTCGTTGAGCGCTTTTTCACTTTTGAGCCAATGCTGAGCAAATTGCTTACGCGGTCTTACCTTTTCTGTCATGCTTTTAGCCTTGTTCAATTTCCATTACTTTTGTAACAATCGATGTCTACTAAGAGATCAGCGGTGACCCTCGCTCCGCTCAAATTCAAAATTATCAATTCAAAATTCAAAAAATAATTTTGAATTCCCATTCGGCGCAGCCGTGGCGAAGGCATAGGGCTTAGGGCTGTGGGGTCTTTAATTTTGTGCCTCCTGCGGAGGAGCTGCGCAAACGCGTAGCGTGTCCGTAGGACACACTTTGAATTTTGAATTTTGAATTCCCCGTTCGCGCAGCGTGCCCGAAGGGCTTAGGGGTGACTCCGGGATCAACTAGCATAGCAATTACCAAGCATTGAACCGAGACCCAGCAATGGCAAAGATGCTAATCGAAAGGCAACAACAGGGGCATATGTAGTCTATAGCAAGGCAATTTATTTTAGTCAAGTACGGAATTCCCTATAGCTTTATTACTGTTTATACTCTTAAGCGGCTTTGTCAAGGTATTGCAAAATTTCTTTACAAAGCTTTACTATTGTTTACAAAAGAGAGGAAAAAAACCATGACGGCACGCAGCTACGTAGTAGAAGAAGGGAATCGATTGAACAATTACGCAATTGAACCCAAGATTTATGTGGACGAAACCCAGAAGTTTGGCTTCACTGAGTATGCTGAAAAGCTCAATGGGCGTTTGGCAATGATTGGCTTTGTCTCGCTCATAGCGCTCGAAGTTCTTACCGGACATGGTTTGATTGGGTGGCTCAGTAGCTTGTAAATACAAAGCTGAATTCTTAGAAATTGATCAATCTATATAAATGAAATTTGGAGAAATGACAATGAGAACTGACTTTGACTTTCCTAAAGCGGAGCTACTTGGACCTGTTGTGTTTAGACCTGATTTCAACAACTTTGAAGTCATCAGCGCCAACCAAGCTTGGTCATTGTTTTTCACCGGCGGTCAGGAAGATAAAGCACTGGGACTAAATGCTGAATTGGGTAAATTTTTCACTAACGTGCTGATTGCTATCACAGTGGCTGGGAGTCTGGGGGGAAGTGTTTTCACTCACCTTACATGAATAAGCTCTGTCCAGATTGTCGTTAATACGAACTATTCTCAAAGCCCTGGTTACCTTGACCAGGGCTTCTTTTTTTAGCGGTAAGTTGGAACTAGAGGGCGATCGCCTTTGGCAGTGGGCTTTGCCCAATCGCCACATACACGAATTGTTGACAATAGCCGAATAAGAAATTGAAGATAATGAAAGCCATTGGCAATGACATATTTTTTGATAAATTTGACATTTCCTTATGATTTTGGGAATTAAAGCGATCGCTCTAAAGGGTTGAATGTACATCAAATTGAAACTAAGCTGTTTAGTTTGTATACTTGTTGCAGTTCAGTACGACTATCCCATGGCAACAACTTTTCTATATTTCCGCCGTGACTTACTCCCCTTTTGCTTCTTCGGTAATTTCTGTTACTTGCGTTTCAGATTTCTTTCATGTGAGCAAGGGAAATTCCCGCCCGCCTTGGTTAAGTCGAAGTTTTAGATTAAGTTTTATAAAAAAATAGCAAATCTTGCGTAATTTCCTTTGTTTGAGCTGAGAACTATAACATATGCTGCAACAACAATCACGAATGCTCCCTGCCCTGTCATTTTGTCAGGCGGGGGTTTTTCTATCTAGTGCAAAACCCACTTTTCCAACTTTTCTACCGTTGCTTATGGAGAGTATTTATACTTATACTCAACGTGTTTGAAGAAATGATATTTCTTACGTAAAACTACTTAACTGAAACTGAGAACTAACTAGAGGTTCATTGGGTTAACATGAAAAACACATTTTAATAATACAACGAGTGCAAAATTGAGTGATTAGATTGGGAATACTTATGAATTATTATATTTATGATTAGCCATTAATTCTAATATATAGAAATAGCAAAATTTTTAGAGATACATTAACTGTATCTCTTGATTTTTTTCAAATCAACTGTGAGTCTCATGATAATAGGAAAACATGAATAAGATGGAAGAAAAACCATATTTCGATACAGAAACTTCAGGAGAACAAGATACATCGAATAAATTTAGTAGGGACAATCAGCATTTATTGGTTCACTTTCATGAATCCAAAGCTTTAATAGATGCCATTGATAAGTATGAGCAAGCTGTTAAACGATATATTGACCCAGAAATCAACCGTGAAGAGACTATTTTGATAGTATCGGCTCTGATTGAAAAATTGGCAAATTCTCTGCCCAGGTATATTGAACAAGAGCCAGGCATGAAACAGGGGCTGATGGATGTCATTAAAGAGATGCGAGAAAAAGGTTTTCCAATTAATCAGTCTTTGAAAGAGCAATTTATTAAGTTTGTTGTTGGGATGAAGAGTATGATTCAACAAAGTTTCGCAAAACTTTTTCATTTATAAGGTCTACTAGAACTTGAAATACTTTGACAATTGCGCCAATACCTCTGTAATTATTGCATGACTCTATCATGCTGCCAAAACCTGCTCGACACTCAGCGTGAGTTCTGGAAAAGTACGCGAGACAATTCTATCTTGACCTCGGTATGCAGTAGATTGGTAAACGCCATTCTCATCAAGTAAGTAGACAAAAACCGTTGGTACTTTAGGTTTACCGAGGTAACTGCGGCTAGCGACAGCCATATAATCTATAATCCAGTATTCTGGAATACCAAGGCGTTGACACTCATCCAGCTTGTCGATGTAGTCATCTTCCCAATTTGTTGACACCACTTCTAGTGCTAATTCCAGAGGTTCAACAAATGCTGCCTCAATCGGTGCCGTGTCAAACCAATGCTTTGATGTGCACGCTCTACTGCTCGTATCCTATTGATGTGGTTTCTCATGCTATGGCTGGACGGGGGAAAATGGCTAAGAATCATATAGAACTTAGAACGAAGAGATACTTCAAGCTCAGTTCACAAATCGCTCAGTTGGATAATGCACAATTGCATTCTCTGTTTGACAATAGTGAGTCGAATGAGTCGAGCACGGGTTGGGGGATAAATCACGCCATCGTCCTTGGGCAATCCAAGGTATTTGTGAAACGTGTTCCAGTTACGAACATCGAATATGACAACCTGTTCTCCACCAGAAACCTCTATGACCTACCGACTTACTGTAATTACGGCTTCGGTTCCACTGGTTTTGGGGTCTTCCGTGAACTCGTAACCCATATCAAGACAACCAACTGGGTATTGGAGGGGGCGATCACCACCTTCCCACTGATGTACCATTATCGGATTATTCCGTTCTCTGGGCGGCGGGCGGATGTGGATAGGTCGCGTCTAAAAGGTTATGTGGAGTACTGGGGCAATAGTGCGAACGCCGGGAATTATGTGGTAGATAGAGCGAACGCCAACTATGAGTTGGTTCTGTTTATAGAGCATATACCGCATATTCTGGAAACATGGCTGCGGGAAAACCCCAACAAACTTCAGAAACCCCTGGATGACTTACGCACGACGATTGACTTTTTGAGGATGAAGGGAATCATCCACTTCGATGCGCATTTTCACAACGTCCTCACCGACGGCGAGCAGATATATTTGACCGATTTTGGTTTGGTACTTGACAAGAGTTTTACGTTGACGAAAGATGAAGAGTCTTTCTTTAAGCAGAACACATTGTACGACTACGGAGAAGTCCTGCGGAATCTTGGCCACCTTATTCGACCGTCGTATGATTCATGTTCGGAGAACGATAAACGCAGGATAATGGAAAAATATGGCATCAAAGAAGGCCTACAGCCTCATGAACTGCGGTCTATATTACTCGACAACATCGAGCAAATACATGCTGATGGCGTGATGAAGTTAGATGATTTCTATGTTGCCAGCATCGTCAAATACCGCAGCATCATTGCGCTGATGCAAGACTTCTTTTCTGATATGTGGGGAAATAACAAAAAAGACACGAAATTTCATCACGCAAAACTACGGCTGCTGCTCAAAGAGACGGGATTTCTTCCTGATGCTGGCTCCCACACACACCAAATATATTCGCGATCATCACGATATACCCGACGCAACTTTGGATGAAATTTTACAGCGACGATTGTTTGCTGTTACCAGGCGATCGCTTGCTGGGTTAAGCGTAGCGCAACCCAACCTACCTTATCCTTAACTGAACCGTATTGGATTATAGCGCTTCTCACTCGGATAAAATAAATATTTTGTGGGGTGGGCAGAGGATTGCCCGCCCTCAATTTAAGACGGGCGTCAATCCCATCCGACAATCCAAGGTTGTATTGCACTCAATTCCCGAACCGCTATAATGAATACAACAAAATTGACAGAAAGATTTGAAGCAGCATTAATATATGCCACTCGTCTCCATGCAAACCAAACTCGTAAGCTTGGCGGTGTTCCTTACATTGCACATTTGTTAAGTGTGGCGGCTTTGGTACTCGAAGCAGGAGGAAATGAACATGAGGCGATCGCCGCCCTTTTACATGATGCCGTAGAAGACCAAGGAGGCAAAGCGACTCGTGAGGAAATTCGGCAGCAATTTGGCGAACAAGTTGTGGAAATTGTGGATGGTTGCACAGAAACAGACATCACACCCAAACCCCCTTGGCTAGAACGCAAAACCCGCTACTTGGAACATCTGCGCTATGCTTCACCATCAGTGCGACGAGTGTCGCTTGCTGATAAACTTCACAATGCTCGTTCCTTATTAGCAGAATGGCAACAACAAGGCGATGTTATCTGGACTCAGTTTAACGGTAGCAAGGAGGATACATTGTGGTTTTATAAGTCGTTGGTGCAGGTATTTCGGGAGACTGGTTCTGACTGGATGACAGAGGAATTGGCACGAGTTGTGTCTGAATTGTTTCAGCAAAGTCGATAGGTAGCCTGTCAATAATTTTATAGCCCGCACAGGCGGAGAGAAGTCCTGCAGGCGGTGAGACCAGTGCTGCAGGAGGGTTTCCCTCCGCAGGCAACTGGCTCTCCCGTTGGGGTTTCCCGCCGTAGGGAACTTCGGGGCTTTGTTTGTGTAGCCCGAGAATTCTATTCTGAGGGTTTTCAACGAGGATTTGGTATCACATCCGTACTTTGCCCCTAATTCAACCGTGAAATCAAGTGTTCGCCAACGCGCAGCGCATTAGCCATAATCGTCAGCGTCGGACTAACCGCAGCACTAGATGGGAAGAAACTACCATCCACAACGTAGAGATTATCGACATCATGGGTGCGACAATTAAGGTCGAGAACAGATGTTGTCGGGTCTTCTCCAAAACGGAGAGTACCACACTGATGTGCCACCACTCGAATCGTCGTATTGCTATAAGGATAAATGCCCACCGCGCTGTTTGTATCTTTGTCTACTGCTTTAAGTACCTCTGTCCAATGATAAATTAGGCGGTCATGAGCCTCAACATTATTCGGCGTGTAATCCAAATGCAGCTTAGAACCCTCCATACGCACTCTATTATTGGGGTCGGGTAAATCTTCCGTCTGCAACCACCAACCAATTGTACGCGACGCCAACTGCCGCAGCCCAAGCCCTGGCATGAATCTTGACAAAAGAGCCAACAACGGCGGTGCTTCAGTCAGAATCATCTCCTGAAGAAGACTACCCGTATTCTGGATATGACCCATCGGATATTCAAAATCCGAGTATCCCCAGTAAAAATCGTGGAGGCAAATCGTCTTTTGGAACACGGTATGGTTAGGTTTAGGACTGAGTTGCACCACTGCTGTCATCAGGTGTTTCATGAAGTTGCGTCCCACCTGATCAGAACTATTGGCAAGTCCGGTGGGGTGCTGTTCATTTGGCGATCGCAGCAACAACGCCGCCGAGTTCACCGCCCCACACGCCAGCACAACAATATCACCGAAAAAGAGATGCGATCGCCCACCAATTTCCGCTTCAACAGCTTTAATTTCTCGACCAGACGGACTGGTGTGTAAACAGACAACTTTAGCATCTGTCTTCAATGTCACATTGGGGAATTCCAGGGCTGGGGCAATTCCTGTCACCTCAGCATCACCTTTGCCATCAACCTTACAAGGAAACCCATCACAAGTTTTACAACGGATACAAAAACTCTCATCGGCATCGTTTTCATTGAGCTTTAAGCCCAAAGGCAGATGTGATGGATGCAGCCCCTGCTTAGAGATAGCATCGCAAAGTTGCTGCATTCGGGGTTCGTGGCTGACCGGAGGACAAGGGTAATCTTCGCTGCGAGGAGGTTCTGTTGGGTCGTCTCCTTGTTTACCGTGGACAGAGTAAAGCTTTTCTGCTTCTGTGTAGTACGGTTCAAATTCCTGGTATTTGAGAGACCATTCTGGAGAGGTGCCATCTTGATGTTGAACCTTCTCAAAATCCTTTTCCCGCATCCGCAGCAAAGCCGCACCATAAACCTTAGTGTTACCACCAACCCAATAATTAGTTTGGGGACGAAAAGGCTCTCCTGAAATGTCGTACCATTGTTCCTGAGCGTTATAGCGTCCTTTTCCAAACACCTCGACGGCATTCCAGTTTTCATTCTCTTTGGGCAAGAAATTTCCTCGCTCCAAGACGAGAATCTTCTTACCTGTGGGTGCAAGTTTGTGTAATAATGTACCTCCACCTGCACCTGTACCAACGATAATCAGATCATAGTGCTGGTCATCAATAATCATAGAAATTCTCCTCTCTTAAGGCTGTAGGGATGTAGGGATGTAGGGGCGCAAGAACGTATGGCGTCCTACGGGTGTAGGGGAGATATAGCAATTCTCTGTTCATTGCACGCACTCGGAACCTCACCCCCTACCCCCCTCTCCGCAAGCAGAGAGGGGGAACATTCGCCCCTCCTCGCTTGCGGGGAGGGGTAAGGGGTGGGGTCAAAGCGTACTGCATCGAAACGAGAACCGTTATATTTATTGCCAGACATAAATGAGAACAAACAAAATAATCCAGATGACATCAACAAAGTGCCAGAACAGCGATGTTGCATTCACACCAAAGTGACCTGAGTCATAATTGCCCGGAATGAACGAGCGAGCAAAAATAATCAATTGCAATATAATGCCGCTGAGAACGTGTAAACCGTGGAAACCAGTCAGCAAATAGAACATTCCACCGAAGACACCAGTGGTAAAGCCAAAAGCAAGATTGCTCCATTCAATCGCCTGTCCAACTAGGAAGTAAGTTCCCATGGCGATCGTTGCTAAAAGAAACAGGCGAAATTTATTCAAGTCGTGGCGTTCTAGGGCGCGTTCTGCCAAGTAAATCACAAAGCTACTCGCAACAAGAACCACCGTGTTGATGCCAGGTTCTTTAATTTCCAGTCCAGAAACACCAGCCGGTAACCAGTCAGGAGCCGTTGTTTTGTAGACAATATATCCCGCAAAAAAACTCAAGAAAATTACACTTTCAGAGAGCAAGAACACAACAAAGCCGAACATCTTGTTGCCTTCTTCGTCGTGACTATGCTCATGCACAGGTTGCTCTAACTGTTCTGCAATGATAGAACTGTCCATTGATTAAATTCTCCTATATCTGCTAATGAAGGGTGTAGGGGAATACTGATGAATGACTACTCTCTCAGAACCCCAGTCCGCCTGCGGCTCCCCTCCTCGCTTGCGGTGAGTCCAGCGCTGCAGGCGGTGAGACCAGTGCTGAAGGAGGGTTTCCCGACAGCAGGCAACTGGCTCTCCCGTTGGGGTTTCCCGCCGTAGGCGACTGGCGTAAGCGCTCTTCGTGCCGCAGGCATACGCGTAGCGTGCCGAAGGCATACCCGGAGGGGGAGGGGCTGGGGGTGGGGTTTTCGTGTTGTGGGCTAGACAAACTCGATATAGAAATGACTGCACCCAACACCCCACATTCTTTATTTGTGACCATTCGCTTGACTAGCTACTAACGGTTCAGACTTGCCGTAGCCGTAAGGTTCAGAGACAACGACTGGAATTTCCTCAAAATTCTCTACAGGAGGTGGCGAAGAAACTAGCCACTCTAGTCCAATTGCTCGCCAAGGATTTTTAGGAGCTTGCTTTCCATGCATCCAGGAAGCAATCATGTTGACAATGAAGGGCAAAGTGGACATCCCCAGCAAAAACGCCCCGACACTGGCAATAATATTCCAGAATTCATACTCAGGAGCGTAAGAAGAGACTCGACGCAACATTCCTTGCAATCCTAATGGGTGCATTGGAAAGAAGTTGAGGTTAGTGCCAATAAATGCCAGCCAAAAGTGCAACTTGCCCCAGCTTTCGTGGTACATACGCCCAGTCATTTTGGGGAACCAGTGGTAAATAGCAGCATACACTCCCATCGTGACTGTGCCGTAGAGGACGTAGTGGAAATGACCTACCACATAGTACGTATTGTTGACGTGAACATCAATTGGAACAGAGGAGAGTGTGATACCAGTAATACCGGCGAAGACAAACAATATTAATCCACCCAGTGCAAACAGCATCGGTGTATTCAGTCGTAGCTTACCTCCCCAGATAGTTGCAACCCAAGCAAACACCTTAATACCAGTAGGCACAGAAACGAACATTGTCGAGAGCATGAAAACCATCCGCATCCAGCCTGGTGTGCCGCTGACATACAAATGGTGTACCCAAACCAAAGCGCTGACGCCAGCAATCAAGAGTGATGAAATTGCAACCACCTTGTAACCAAACAAAGGTTTGCGAGCATATACAGGAAACAGTTCCGAAAAAATCCCGAAGACAGGCAAAATGATCACGTAAACGGCAGGGTGCGAGTAGAACCAGAAAAAGTGTTGGAAAAGAATCGCATTACCTCCCTTAGCAGGGTCAAAAAAGCTGGTTCCAACTGTTAAATCGAATAGAAGCATCACTGCGCCCGCAGTCAAGGCAGGTAGTCCAAAGAGTTGGATAATCTGAGCGCTAAACACTGCCCACACAAACATCGGCATCCGGAAGAATGTCATGCCTGGTGCCCGCATCTTGACAATTGTTGTTACGAAGTTGACCGCTCCCATAATCGAGGAAACCCCCGATATTGCCACTGCCAAAAGCCAGACAAATTGACCATTTATCAATTGACCTGATGGGTTTTGCAAACTGACGGGAGGGTAAGACCACCAGCCCGCTTGTGCTGGACCGCTTGGGAGAAAGAAGCTCACCATCAGCAAAGTTCCGGCGATTGGAATCATCCAGAAGGCAGCCGCATTCAAGCGCGGAAATGCCATATCTCGCGCCCCAATCATCAATGGCACAAGGTAGTTAGCTAGACCTGCCAGTACTGGGAATGTCCAACCGAACAACATCACCGTGCCGTGCATGGTGAACATGGCATTGTAAACTGTGCGGTCAACAAGGTCTGATTCTGGGGTCATCAGTTCCCCTCGAATCACCATTGCAAATATGCCGCCAACAAGAAAGAAAATGAAAGCGCTAACAATATACTGGATACCAATGACCTTATGGTCAGTGCTGAAGCTGAAGTATTGCTTCCAGCCTGTTGCAGTTTCGTGGTGAGGTTCCGCACCACTCATGCTGATGTCTTTGACAGAAATATTGGTCATTTGTCTTTTGTTTGTTGTTGATTATTCGTTGTTAACCACTAACCCTTCGGGCTCGCTAGTCCTCTACGGCGGGAAACCCGCCTGCAAGGCTAGTCTCACCATTAACTAATTGCTGTAATTGACTACAGGAGGCTGTGCAGGTTCAACCGTAGCCCAGCCAGTTTTGATAAGTCCCTTTGTTTCCTGGGTATACTCGGCAACTGCCTGATTAGGTGCAGGGGATGGCTTGTGTGTTGCTATTTCGGCAAGCCACTTATCGTAATCTTCAGGGGAATCAACAACTACATTCGCCTGCATCGTCGCGAAGTAAGTACCGCTGAATTGCGAATCGGTCAATTGATATGTGCCAATGCGCACAGGAGTGAATTCAAAGTCAATCTTGCGTTTGGGAATAATGTCTTGCTTGAGTCGGAAAGCAGGAATATAAAAGCCGTGGAGAACGTCTTCTGATTGCAGTGCCAAGCGAACGCGGTGATTGGCGGGTAGGTGCAATTCGGTACTGGTGACACCTTGATTTGGGTAGCGGAACACCCAAGCCCACTGTTTGGCATTTACCTCAATGTTTTCTACAGGTTGCGTTGGGGAGTTTACTGGCGCAGCATACGCTGATTCCATTCCCATTGGCATATGTAGGTGGACAACTTCCATTGGACCGCGAATTGCCATTTGCTCGTAAACTTGGTAGCTATATCCTGCAATCCAAAACACTAGCAAAATCGGGATGGCTGTCCAGACAACTTCCAGTGTGACATTCCCTTCAATCGGGGGACCATCTCTAAAGTCATACTTGCCTGCGCGATGGAAAGTCACAGAATATATTAGAGTTGCAGTCACTCCAAGGAAGATGAATGCGCCGAGCGTGACTAGAAAACTAAACAAATCATCTATCAGTTGCGATTCTGCTGCAGCTTGTGGGGGAAGCCAGGAATAAGCTTGCTGCCCTATCCAGAGACTAGCAGCTGTGAGGGCGATCGCACTTGCAATCAATATCAAAACATTCCAGATTTTCATAGCAACAAATTCAGTTATTAGTTATCAGTGATCAGTTATCAGTTGTCATGTGTTCACCCTTCGGGTTCGCCAGTCGCCTACGGCGGGAGACCCGCCTGCAGCGCTGGACTCACTGTTAACTATTCACTGTTAACTGTTTTCGGTTACTTCAGCAACGTGTTGGGATCAAGACCCAATCGCAACAACATATCGGCGGTATTATGTACCCCAAACTCCGCAGCCAATTGCGCTCCTAGTGTTCCATGTAGATACATCAGCAACATGATTGTCACCCCAGAGAGCAGATAACTCCACTGCACTTGTTGGCTTTGATTCTTGCACCAAACGTAGCGCTGTAATCCTCTCCAGACAGTCATACCAACAATCAACGCTAATAAGAAGACACCACCGACACCATGCCAGAGCATTGTTTCCACCGCGTGCAATCCCCAAGCACTCTTCACATCAGATGGTGCTTCTGCTAGCATCATTTCGTAAAAGCCTGCTGCTACGGTAAAAAAGGTGATGATGGCAGAAGCCAGCATATTGAACCAGCCAACATCAAAGAAGTTAGATCGAACGACGGGAATTACCAAAAATTTGAAGACTGGAGTTTGGAGGTGAAACAGTACACCAACGAAATCAAAGGCAATCCCAATAATGAACAAACCTAGGGTGAGATGAACTAAGTTTGGATGAATGGGAATAGCGTAGGGCAATCCGTTTGCGCCAAGATGCATTTTTAATTGGTCAATAACTTCAGCGTTCATTGCAACAACCCCTCCTTGAGTGCTTCAACAACTGGTACTGTATGCAGCCCATACACCCAAACCAAGTTGTCTCCGAGATACACCTGTATACCAACTAGAACTGTCAAAATGAGTCCTATTGTGAGATACGAAAACGGTATCTTGTGTGGGGTGCGGATACGAATCACATAGCGCCAAGCTGTAATGGCTGCAAGGATTCCTGAAAGCGACCAGCCAAGCAGTGTATGTAAATTCAGCACTGACTCAACAGCATCGTAAGGTTCTGCCAAGCCTGCTTCAAACTGACCAAAAATGATGGCGATGAAGATGGAAATCGTGGCGAAAAACATATTCCACCAACTCACTTCAAAAAGACGATATTTACCTGTGAAATAGCCAATGACATCACAAACAAAGGCAAACAACACCATCGCAATTACGAAGTGTACAACGATGGGATGAATCGTATCGGGATACGGTAAATTATGGTCGTTCAAAGCCGGAAGATACTCAAACATAATGCTCTCCTAGACATACTTCCTGAACCATTTGTCATTTCCTACTACAAATCATGTATTCAGCAAATACTGTTTATACTGAGGTTTATCAGTCTAAATAAAGTGCAACTTCTACAACATTTCATGTCTGTTAATTTGTAACAGAATAACTTTTTCTGTAAGCTGCTGTGGAGAGTGTTTAATTGAAACCTACTGTATTAATAGGCTGGATTTTGAGCAATCTGACACACAATAAACACGCGCAATGATTCCACACCTATTTTGAGGCTCAGATGCTCAATCATGACATAATGAAATAGACACAGGTTTTCAGTAAAAACCTGATTCAATCGCAGCCCCATGCCCAATAAATTTGCATTTTTGTGGTAAATTCTTCCCCTGGGCTGTTTACCACTGTTAGCTATCTTAAACTTATGTAATTAAAATTTATGTATCATCTGATAGTTTCATATTTTTTTTATTTTGTTATAATTGACAAATAAAATCTGATTGATTCCATCCTGGCTTTTAACTATCAAAGATGGATATATAGCAATCCTATTTGATTCTTGAGATTCTCTGTTTATCTTTTCTTGGCGCTTGTTGGATCTCTCTTCGACCAACCAAATCATGGATTTGTCTTATACCAATCGCCACAAATTACGCCTACTTAAGCTGCTATGTCCTGTGAATACAAATACTGCTGAAACCCGATAAATACTTCACTGATTTTCGCAACGCTCCCTAGTTGTTCAACAGCATCACGAACGGTATGATATTTCAACTCTAACAGTTGAGGTAATTTAGTGCGATCGAGTTCTCCCACCCCAGCTTTGATGTATTGCTCCAGTACAAAGTCGAGAAATTCTTGCTGTTTGCCGATATACTGCGAGAAGATTAATGACTTGTGAGCGAGGACACGCTCTCGGCGGCTCATGGGTGCAGAGGCATAGGCGATATAAGCCAGCACATCATATAAATCGCTTTTCTCGGCATCAATCAGGCGGCTAATTTCTGTAAGTTGTTCCTCCCCGTAGCCCTTCTCTGCAAGTCCTTCTAATAGGGCTTTACGGGTGTCGGGGCGACTCCATATTGCTCGTAGCTCGTTTTCATCTTTGAATAGTTGGGGAATCTCGCCAAAGAGACGTTCCACAAATTCTGCGGCGCTCATGGGTTTACCGTCTGGACTCCAGAAGCTGGTAGACATTCGGTGCTGGAGGGTGCGTTCTTTGCCATCAGCGAGTTTGATTTTGATTGTTTTGGGGCTGGGAACTTCTGTACTTTCGTTTCTATTTTTGCCTCTATTTATACCACTATCTGTTGTAGAGTTGTTGTATGCACCTGATTTCTCTCCCCCTCTGGCAATTTTGACGAGAACAGGTTCCTGGGGTTCGCCATCCCATTCAGGATCGTTGAAGTGTTCGTAAGCTTTGACGAAATCATAAATAGTGAAGTAGTCTTTCCCTTCAAATAGGCGAGTACCGCGACCGATTATTTGCTTAAATTCAATCATCGAGTTGATGGGGCGCATCAGCACGATGTTGCGAACGTTCCGAGCATCAACCCCAGTGGAGAGCTTTTGGGAAGTGGTGAGAATGGTGGGGATAGTTTTCTCGTTGTCTTGAAAGGTGCTGAGGTGTTGTTCGCCTAGTTTCCCATCATCGGCGGTGACGCGGACACAATAATTAGGGTTAGTGCTAATCTTCATTTGGTTGATTAAATCTCGCACAGCCAGAGCGTGAGGTTGGTTGGCGCAAAACACCAGAGTTTTTTGATTTTGGTCAATTTCTTCCATGAACAGTTGAACCCGATAGCGTTCACGCTCGGCAATTTCGATGATGCGGTTGAAGTCGGCTTCGGTGTAAATTCTCTCTTCGTCTACCGTACCTTCAATGAGTTCGTCTTCGGCGCTGTAGATGTATTCATCAAGGGTGGTGTCGATCTGCCTAACTTTGAAGGGGGTGAGGAAACCATCATTAATGCCGTCTTTGAGGGCATAGGTGTAGACGGGATTACCGAAGTAGGCGTAGGTGTCAGCGTTGTTTTCTCGTTTAGGAGTAGCAGTGAGTCCGAGTTGTACTGCTGACGAAAAGTATTCTAAAATACCACGCCAGGTGCTTTCGTCACTGGCTCCGCCTCGGTGACATTCATCAATGATAATGAAGTCAAAAAAGTCGGGGGGATAGTCGCTGAATTTGGGCGTAGGATTGCCAGCGTCGTCCCGTCCGGTCATAAAAGTCTGGAAAATGGTAAAAAAGATACTGCCATTTTTGGGGACTCGACCCCGTTTTTTGATAGCTTCGGGGTCGATGCGGATCAGGGCATCATCGGGGAAGGCAGAGAAAGAGTTATAGGCTTGGTTGGCTAAGATATTGCGATCTGCTAGAAACAAAATTCGAGGGCGACGGGTGGTCACTGAGCCTTGTCGAAGTGTGGGTTGTCGGCTGATGTTCCAACGGCTTTGAAAGAGTTTCCAGGCGAGTTGGAAGGCGATGAAGGTTTTACCCGTGCCAGTTGCCATTGTTAACAGAATCCGGTTTTTTCCTTGGCAGATCGCTTCTAGGACGTGCTTAATCGCATTGTGTTGATAATAACGGGCTTCCCATGTACCGCTTTTGTCTTCAAAGGGGATGGCAGCAAAGCGATCGCGCCATTGATTCGCTTCGCTAAAAGTTGCCTCCCACAGTTGATCGGGGGTGGGGTATTGCTTGATGTAGCCTTCTACCCCTGTGTGCATATTTACTTGGTAGATTCCGATGCCATTTGTAGAGTAGGCGAATCGAGTCTGCAATTTTTCGGCGTATTTTTTGGCTTGTCCTAAACCTTCGGTATCTGGTAAGTCGCGTTTTTTAGCTTCGATGACGGCGAGTTTTTCACCACGATAAACCAGCACATAATCGGCGATGTCTGATTGAGCACGTTTGCCATTACCAACCAAGCGACCAGGGGCGATAACTTCGCGGCGGATGCGACTGCCTTCGATGATGCCCCAGCCTGCGGCTTTGAGTGCGGGGTCGATTAGTTCGGCGCGGGTTTCGGCTTCGTTCATTGTTTTTACTTGAGGTCGGGAATTACCTGAATCAGTCCAGTCTGGAATTCTTTGTCGTAGGTAATAATGGGTAAACGTTCGAGTTCAGCTTGAGCCATAATCATGCGATCAAAAGGATCTCGATGGGCAATTGGTAGACTTCCCGCTCTAAGTGCATGGGCTGAGGTGATGGCAAGTTCTATAAATCTTGCCTGATGTAATATCTGTGAGTATTGCTCAACGAGTTGTTTTGCTTCGGGTAGTTTACCGATGCGGTATTTGGTGGCAATTTCCCAAGCAGAAACACTGCTAACGAGAATGCGATGATCAGGGTTGCGAATGATGTCTCGGCAAGTGGTATCAAGTTTTGGATCGTCAAAGAGCCACCATAGAAAGATATGGGTATCAATGAGGTAGCTCATTCCCATTGCTGGAGTTCCTCTTCTGGCAGTGGCTCAAAGAAAGCATCGCCGAGTTGTCCTTTTAGTAAACCAGGGGTGCGGGGTTGTGTACGTTCTTGACTTAAACCTAGGCGAAAATAGTGAATTAGGTCATAAATTTGTGCTAACTTGTCTTCAGGGATGTCTTGCAGTTCTTGGATAATCTTCTGGATCAGCATAAGTCAAACTCTTTGGTAGCTGGTGGTTAATCGGGTTTGGGCTTTGTTCATGATGGCTCATCTTTGGAATACGGCAGTCGCCAGCGGGCGATCGCGATCGCTTCTTGTAGTTTAGCCTGTAACAACTCTTTAAGTGGTAATACGGTGAAGTATTCGGCAATGTGGATCAAGTTTTGTCTAGTTATAGCAATTCGATATGAAGATTGTTTGTTACCTGTACATAAGATGATTCCCAGTGCTGGCTGTTCGTCACTCTCCTGATAGTATTGTGGCAAACCAACGCAGGTAAAGTTCCATTTGTCTTTTGTATTTGTGACGGAAGTTACCTAGTTTGAGGTCGATGGCGAAGAGGCGTTTGAGTTTACGGTTATAAAATAGCAGGTCGATATAAAAGTCATCATTTTTCGTGAAAGACGGTTTGCCCTGCACCTTGGAGGATGGGGGCAATCTGTGGATCGAGGGGGTCAACTTCGTTCATATTTCGCCTGCATCGATTTGCGTTAAAACACTTTTTAGCTTATTCTCAAAGGGTTTCAGGCTTTGAGAGTGACTCATCTCGGTTTGCGTTAAAACACTTTTTTGTTGGTTTTGAGAGGGTTTCAGGATTTGGGAGTGACTCATCTCGATTTGCGTTAAAACACTTTTTTGTTGGTTTTGAGAGGGTTTCAGGATTTGGGAGTGACTCATCTCGATTTGCGTTAAAACACTTTTTTGTTGGTTTTGAGAGGGTTTCAGGATTTGGGAGTGACTCATCTCGATTTGCGTTAAAACACTTTTATGCCCAAAAAGGGAGATAGCGAGCATAGCGGGTAGAGGTTGATTCGGATTCATCTGCTTTAATCAAGCCAGCTTCTTTGGTAGCTCCTATGATGTGAGAAACGGTTGCTGCCTGTGACTCACTTAGACGAAACCGCTCCCGTAGGGTTTGGTTAGACATTCGTTGATTGCTGACATACAGCAGACAGCAATGCTGGTAGCAGGCTCGAATTCGGTCTGTTTTGCTCATGTCGGCGAAATCTTGATGGGCAAACAGCACTGCTGTAGTGCGTGTGTCACCTACTCGAAAATCTGGTGCGGGTAGTTGAAACACTTCTGCTGCACTTACAACTTTGTCAATGCCACTGCCTTTTTCTTCACATATACCGAAACGTCGCATTATGTCTGCGAGTTGTTCGTTACGGGAGCGATTTTCATCAATAAATCGCTCTACCTTAATAGGCGGAATGCCTGGATTAGATATTTCAATGCGATCGCTATACATCTCGATCATCACTGAAGTACCTGTTGCTAGAAAATCCTGATGCACCAAAGCATTGGCAATAAGTTCTCGTAAAGCCTGTTTTGGGAACATCTTTACTTCTTCTCGCACAACTTCCTCGATAAAGCGATTTTGCGGTGCTGCTGAGTGGACAAAATCTACTAATCCGTCAAAGCCAACAGCATATCCTCGGTTACCTGTCTTGTCATCACGAGTTTGTAGCTTATTGATACCTTCATATATAACAACACGCGGTGGTTTACGAGCCAATGCAGGGGAAAAGGCATCGAGTTTTTTTGCTAAAAGGATGGCAGCTAGGTTGGTGATTGTCCACCCCTGTGCTGTTTGTTTAATTAGATGTTGGCTCTGCAATCTTTCTAGGACGGCATCGCGGCTAGTGGGATAGGGAATTTTTAGTAGTTCAAAGTATGTTTGGGTATCTAGGAGGGCGATTACATCGTCCGGGCTAGCGCCACATCGGGCGGGTTGGCAAAACCAATCTTGTTGGTCTTCTGCAAAAATTCTCTTGAGTACATCTGGTGTCATCGGCACCAAATCTTCTCCTGCTCTCATTAGGTAGGCTCCATCAAACGCTAATGGTTGCCCAACGGGACGGGTTGGTACTTCAAAAACCAGGACTCGTCCATCAGGATGCGGCAACTCTGTAGCGTCTACCCGAAATCTGAGTTTGTCTACGATGCGAGATTTGATATCGTTGAGGTCAGTTGGAGATAGAAAAGCTTGGGAACCTACAACCCGACGTGGGCGCTTATCGGTTACGCCCAAAATCAGATATCCACCACCTTCGTTGGCTAAAGCCACGCAGTAGCGCAACAATTTGGTTGTATCATACTGTTGCTTGGCTTCTTTGAATTCTAGCCGTTCTGTTTCTGCGGGTGCATTCAGCCATTTTTCAAGGGTTTCAAGGGTAATCATGCAGCATTTGCCTCTTGAGCAGCTTTTATTGTCTGGTTGGCGGTGTCTGCGGTGAGTTCACCAGTGAATGCTTTTTGCAGGATGGATTGTTTGAGTTCGTTGAGGGCGGCTAGTTTTTGGTGGTAGATAGTTTCGAGGCGTTGAGTTTCAAAAACAATAGAATCTAGCTTGTTAACAATATTCTTTTGTTCTGGAAGTGGAGGCACTAAAATATTCAGTGATCTGATTCCATCTTTGCGTATTGTTTTTGTAGTAGTACCATTTAAACGTTCAGAAATTTGCACTTTCCCAAATCGGGATTCTAAAAAAAAGTACAAATAATCACTGCGTATTTGGTCTACGTCTGTTCTTAATAAAAATAGGTTCATAGCCAGAGAGCAGGGTCTGTCTATACTTGGCATCAGATAAACTTTTCCTGCATTACCTATTTTGCTGATTATTATCTCTCCACCAAATACTTTACTTTTGCTAAGAAATTCGTAAGCGTGTTTGTCAATATATTTTAAATTATTTGTGAAGTTGTTCTCAAAATCGGTACTCCTAACCATATAGGCATAACCGTCATTGTCTAACAAGCTAACGTTTCGCTTTAATATTTCATAACTTCCATTTGCATGATAATCAGTTAAAGTACCTAACAAATTACCCAACTTCTTTTCAACCCACCCGTCGCCTTTCTGGGTAAAGATGGCGTTTAGATAGCTTTCAAATAGTTCGCGGGAGTTGGCGAGGTTCTTTTCGGTGTTTGCGATCGCTCTATCAATCCCCTCAAACGCCTCATCCAAAATCGCCACAATCCGCTTTTGTTCGGAAAGAGGTGGATACGTAATAGCAACATTCTTTAACGAGCTGTAATATATTGCTGATACATTGGTTGTTCCATTTTTTATGCTTTCAAGTTGCTCAGAAATATATTGACTTGAAAATGAATACGCTATAAATTTAGAGTCAACCTCTGGAGTAAAGCGAATCCGCATAATATTGTTGTTAAACAATATCGGTTGCATTTGGTGCATAGAAAATATGCAACTTTTTCCAACTAGCTCATGACTGTTTCTAGTGTTAAATAGAAAGTCGCCTTCGGATAGTTTATACTTTTCAACTTCTTCTGCTAAAGCATCAACTCTCACTATTTTTGATATATCGAGTTTATTGTCAGCAGTTATATTGTGCATTTTTATATACATAAATGCCTTATTATCACCCTGCTCACTTTTGTTTTTAACAAGTCCTATAAGAGTTGACTCTACTAATTCATCAAGTGTTTTGATTTCCCAATTAGCTGTCATACTATCCCTCCAATGCCCGCCAGAATCTCAGCAGTCTCCGCATCTAATGCGGCGATTTCATCTAAAATTTCTTGCGGTTCTCGTAGCAGCGATTCCTCAGCTTTATTCGGGTTCTTCACCGACAAATCGAACGTCACCCGATCTACATCAGCAATATCCACCAGCCAAGACTTTTCTGACTCTGCAAAGGTAGCCTGTAACTCCACAAACTCGCGCAAGTCGTCATCATTCAGAGCATTTGTTTTCCCCAAACTACGCCCCGGATCGAGTTGGTAATACCAAATTTTCTGAGTTGCCATTCCCTGAGTTAAAGGTTTTCCCTGAGAAAATAAAGGCGTTCCGTGAATGGAGTCGTTCGCGTTAGCGTCTCCGAAGGAGAAGGGCTTTCCTTTCTCAAAAAACAGCACCACCGTTTTCACCCCCGCCCCGATAAATGTCCCACTGGGACAATCCAAAATCGTGTGCAGATTGCAACTACTCAAAAGCTCTTGACGCAACCCCCGCGAAGCATTATCCGAATTTGACAGGAACGTATTTTTGATTACCACCGCCGCCCTACCGCCCATCTTCAGGATTTTGATGAAATGCTGCAAAAACAGAAACGCCGTTTCCCCAGTCTTAATCGGGAAATTCTGCTGTACTTCCTTGCGTTCCTTCCCCCCAAATGGCGGATTAGCCAAGATTATATCAAAACGATTCTTGTCCTGAATATCACTGAGATTTTCCGTCAAAGTATTGGTATGGATAATGTTCGGCGCATCAATACCATGCAAAATCATATTCATGATGGCAATCACATACGCCAGACTCTTCTTTTCTTTACCCGTAAACGTATGTTTTTGAAGTGTCTCAAGCTGTTTCGTCGTCAGATTACCCCGACGTAAATATTCGTAACTCTCGCACAAGAACCCCGCCGAACCACAAGCCCCATCATAAATGCGATCGCCAATCTTCGGCTTTACCACCTGAATCATCGCCCGAATCAACGGACGCGGTGTGTAATACTCACCCCCATTGCGCCCCGCATTACCCATATTTTTGATTTTCGCTTCATAGAGATGCGATAGCTCGTGTTTCTCCTGTTGCGATCTAAACCGTAGCTCATCGACATATTCCAGCGCATCCCGCAGACTGTAGCCGCTTTGAAACCTATTCTTAATCTCGCTAAAAATTTCCCCAATCTTGTATTCGATTGTATCTGGACTAGTAGTTCACCACAGAAATTATGACAGGTCAGGAGTAGGATAAAGACTGTTGAGTTTAACTCGTGCATCCTTAGTGGTGAAGCGCCAGTTAACAGTAGCTCGTTGTTGATTGCGTTCTATTT
>JAHHIB010000123.1 GCA_019359075.1 Kalymmatonema hyalinum WJT4-NPBG1 | reverse complement strand
GATTATTGTCCAATTATTTAGTTCAGCAACTAAAACGCCCGAATGTTCCCATGTTTATTGTCTAGTTGTTTGGCGCTCGGTGCGGCGCAGCCGCACCGTCGCTTGTGACAGTTGCGTAAGTCCTGACAAAGTTGGAACGACAATCAAAGTAATACTTTGGTCTTGGATCCAGTTATAAACGTTTGATGCAGACAATCGAAAATAAGTCAAGCAAAAAAGCTTGGGCAAAAGCGCTTGCCCAAGCCGCCCAAGAATTCCCCTCCACCCAACTGCAAATCCTTTCTGGTAAAATCCCTGAAGGCTTACGCGGCACACTCTATCGTAACGGTCCTGGAAGGTTAGAACGCGGCGGTATAAGCGTGGGACACTGGTTTGATGGAGATGGCGCGATTCTTGCTGTACATTTTACGGATGCAGGTGCAACCGCAGTCTACCGCTACGTGCAAACTGAAGGATACAAAGAAGAAGCAGCAGCAGATCAGCTGCTTTACGGCAATTATGGAATGACTGCACCGGGACCAATTTGGAATCAATGGTTGAAACCACTTAAGAACGTTGCCAATACTTCAGTGCTGGCATTACCAGATAAATTACTAGCACTGTGGGAAGGCGATAATCCCCACGCCCTGGACTTGCAAACGCTCCACACTTTGGGGAAAGATGATTTAGGAGCGTTGAATAATGGATTGCCTTATTCCGCCCATCCTAAAATTGACCCCAAATGTGGCTCGATTTTTAACTTTGGCATCTCCCCTGGATTGAATGGGGTACTAAATATTTACAAAAGCGATTCCACAGGTAAAATTCTACAAAAAACATCGTTTGAACTCGATGGTATCCCTGTAGTGCATGATTTTGTCTTAGCTGGGCAATATCTGGTATTTTTTATTCCTCCCGTGCGCTTGAATCCTTTACCAGTGCTAACAGGCTTTAGCTGCTACGGTGATTCTTTAGACTGGAAACCGCAATTGGGTACTCAGGTTCTCGTATTTGATAGCGAAACTTTATCTCTCGTCAGTCGCGGCGAAACCGAACCTTGGTATCAATGGCACTTTGGGAATGGGTATGTAGATGATAGTGGATTGATCATTGTCGATGTTGCGCGTTATGAAGACTTTCAAACCAACCAATATCTCAGGGAAGTCGCAACAGGAGAAACTTACCAATCGGCTGTGAGTACTTTATGGCAAGTTCATCTTGACCCTAAAACTGGTAAGGTACAAACAATTGGGGAAATTATGGAGCGCCATTGTGAGTTCCCAATTGTACCACCGCAAGACCGGGGACAACGCAGTAAGCAAACTTATCTCACAGTGCATCGCCCAGGAGTGGATCATCTTAAAGAAATATTTGGGGCGATCGCCCGTTTCGACCACAAAACCGAAACCCTCACCATTGCTGACTGTGGCGAAAATCGCTATCCTTCCGAACCCATTTATGTCGGTGATTCCCAAAATCCTCAGCAAGGGTGGATAATCACAGCTGTGTACGATGGCAATTCTGATAGTAGTGAAGTTTGGGTATTTGATGCGGATAGGCTAGACGAGGAACCTGTTTGTAAACTGGGATTGCCCAGCGTTATACCTCACAGCTTCCACGGTACTTGGAAACCAGCTTAGTGAAGTAGGTTGGGTTGAGGAATTTAAACCTGGAGATAGTAAAAACAGGGTATTCAATATACCCTGTTTTTACCTGAAGGGTTCATGTAGCCTCGCCCCACTGCGTTGAGGACGGGGTATTATAGCCCTTCAGACTTCCCTTTTGGATAGAATTGAAATAAAGCATATAGACATTACTACTGATTTAACAAAGTTACCAATGACCACTTCATCCCGTCGCTATCACATTACTACCTTCGGTTGCCAGATGAACAAAGCCGACTCAGAGCGCATGGCTGGCATCTTAGAAGACATGGGCTTTGAATGGTCAGAAGACCCAAATCAAGCAGATTTAATCTTATACAACACTTGCAGTATCCGGGATAATGCTGAGCAGAAAGTATATTCTTATTTAGGTAGGCAAGCAAAACGCAAGCACGAGCAACCAGACCTCACCTTAATTGTTGCAGGTTGCGTTGCTCAACAGGAGGGAGAAGCACTGTTGCGGCGCGTACCAGAATTAGATTTGGTGATGGGACCACAACACGCGAACCGCCTGAAAGATTTGCTACAAGAAGTGTTGGACGGCAACCAAGTTGTGGCAACCGAACCAGTTCATATTATGGAAGATATCACCAAGCCACGGCGTGATAGTATTGTGACCGCTTGGGTGAATGTAATTTACGGTTGTAACGAACGCTGTACCTACTGCGTGGTTCCTAATGTGCGCGGTGTTGAGCAATCTCGTACACCAGAAGCAATTTGGGCAGAAATGGCAGAACTCGGGCGACAAGGTTTCAAAGAAGTCACCCTACTTGGTCAAAATATTGACGCTTATGGGCGGGATTTGCCGGGAGTGACAGCAGAAGGTCGCCATTTGCAGACCTTGACAGATTTACTTGATTATGTACATGATGTACCAGGAATAGAGCGGATTCGGTTTGCGACATCCCATCCGCGTTATTTCACCGAACGGCTGATCAAAGCTTGTGCAGAATTGCCCAAAGTGTGTGAACACTTCCATATCCCCTTTCAATCTGGGGATAATGAAGTGCTAAAACGTATGAGCCGGGGTTATACTCACGAGAAATATCGCCGGATAATCGACACAATTCGGCGGTATATGCCGGATGCGTCGATTAGTGCGGATGCGATTGTGGGTTTCCCAGGAGAAACGGAACAACAGTTTGAAAATACGCTGAAATTGGTAGATGATATTGGCTTTGACCTATTGAATACCGCTGCATATTCGCCACGTCCGGGAACACCAGCAGCAGTGTGGCATGAACAATTGAGTGAAGAGGTGAAGAGCGATCGCCTGCAAAGATTAAATCATCTCGTTTCTATTAAAGCAGCCGAGCGATCGCAGCGTTACATGGGACGCATTGAAGAAGTGCTGGTAGAAGACCAAAATTCCAAAGACAAAACCCAAGTGATGGGACGCACGCGCGGTAATCGTCTCACATTCTTCACAGGTGATATTAATGGACTCAAAGGGAAGTTAGTGAAGGTAAAAATTACCGAAGTTCGCGCCTTCAGCTTGACGGGTGAACCCGTGGAAGTGCGGGAAGCTGTACTAATTGGTAATTGATGTCATGTCGTGGAACCCATAGTAGAGCAATGAGGAGAGTTATACCGTATATGCGTAATGGCGAGTCATCTGTTTCCACCAGTTAATATGCTTCGACTGAATGAAAGGACTAAACGGATTTTCGTATGACTCGGCGAGACGAATAGAGGTAGAGATTTATCCAAACGGCAGGATATTACTATGACACAGCCTAATTTTGAAGAGATGATATGTCAAGAATTGCTGACTTATGTGAGAACACATCCCAATGATACAGAAGCGTTTCACAGATACATGGATTTACTACAAACCGTACCGGGACGGGTGGTAGTCACCACAGACGAAGAACTTGAAGCTGAGATGCGAAAGCGAATTCATGCACACTAGTTCAACGCAAACCTCATTCACTGTCTCCAGTAATGGTGGAGTATAAGAAGTATTACGGCTTTCAAGGAATAATAAGCAAAGATTATGGATAACACAAACAAAGTTGATAGTACTGCAAATAATTCGGGTCACAATACAACAGATACTGAAGCAAAGATTATTTCTCAGCCATCATCTAACCAATCAAAACCAATTCCTAAAACAATTGACATAGATGGTCAACGTCCAGTTGACCCAAGTTCTTTTGAGGTTAAAGGCACTTTCGACATAGATGGTCAGCGTCCAATTGTTTCAAGTGATATTCAGATTCAGGAAACAATTGACATAGATGGTCAGCGTCCAATTGCCAAGAGCGATTTTCAGGACCATGATATCCTAGCCGTAGACGGCAAGCGTCCGATTGACAAGAGTGATTTAGAGGTTACGGATACTCTCGATATAGACGGTCAACGTCCAATTGTTAAGAGTAATTTTGAAGTTCAGGATACTCTTGAGGTAGATGGTAGCCGTCCAATCACTTCAAATAACACTGAAAAATCTGAAATTACAACGGATTATGTAGACTAAGAGCACGTGCTTGATGTTAGTGGAATGCAAGTTTTTTGTTTACAAGGTAGCGCTTATTCGTATGGGCTTAAAACTCTAACAATTGGGCGCTACTGGCATGAAAATTGGAGGAAAAGAATACAGGTTGTGCTACGCTATGTGAATTTAATGTCTGAGCGAGGTATTTCAGATGACGAAGCTGCGGGTGGGATTGCTTTTTGGTGGTCGTTCGGGAGAACATGAAGTTTCTATAAGTTCAGCAAGGGCGATCGCCAGCGCCCTCAGTGCAGACCAAAATACTGCTAAATACGAAATACTGCCTTTTTACATTCAAAAAGATGGACGTTGGTTGGCTGGGGACACACCGCAACAAGTCTTAAAATCAGGAACACCGCAGCAATTACCAGATTCTACTACGCCAAGTACTCATTCTGAATCATCAGTTGCCAAAACTCAAACTCTCAGCCGTTGGCAATCTCCTTCCCAAGTCGCTGAAGTCGATGTTTGGTTTCCCATTCTCCACGGCCCTAACGGCGAAGATGGGACAATTCAAGGGTTACTCACTTTGATGCAAGTTCCCTTTGTTGGTTCTGGAGTGTTGGGTTCGGCGCTGGGGATGGACAAAATTGTCATGAAAACAGTTTTTGCCCAGGCGGGATTGCCACAAGTAAAATACAAGGCGTTAAATCGAGGGCAAATTTGGTCGAATCCTTGTGTTTTCCCGAAACTGTGTGATGAAATTGAGGCAACTTTAGGCTATCCCTGCTTTGTTAAGCCTGCGAATTTAGGTTCATCGGTGGGCATTGCCAAAGTGCGATCGCGGCAAGAATTAGAAGCAGCATTGGATAACGCCGCCAGCTATGACCGAAAGATCATCGTTGAAGCTGGAGTTGTCGCACGAGAATTAGAGTGTGCCGTTTTAGGAAATGACAGTCCCAAAGCTTCAGTTGTCGGTGAAATTACTTATAATGCTGAATTTTATGATTACGAAACTAAATATACAGAAGGCAAAGCAGATTTACTGATTCCAGCACCTGTGCCAGAAGCTGTCACTCGTCAAATTCAGGAAATGGCTTTGCAAGCATTTGCAGCAGTTGATGCGGCTGGATTAGCAAGAGTAGATTTTTTCTACGTGGAAGCTACCGGAGAAGTTTTCATCAACGAAATCAACACTTTCCCAGGTTTTACAGCAACAAGTATGTATCCACTACTTTGGGCGCATAGCGGTGTCTCTTTCGCCGAATTAGTTGATAAATTAATTCAACTTGCTCTTGAAAGACATTCTGCTTTTCCAACAAGGGAATAGAGAATTCATTGCCAGTATTGGTGCCGCAAAAAGTACTAAAAGATACCGAATATAGCTAAAGAAATATCGGATTGAGTCGCTTTATTAAAAAAAGATACTTAAATCCAATATTTTTCTACGGATACATGATGGTTGACCCTTCAGTACAATCAATAATTGGAGGGTATAAATCTGAAAGCCATCATGGAAAATAGCGAGAGTGTACAGCAGCAGTCATCTCAAGCAGAAGCATCTATACCGGAGTCGGGGAAGAAAATTGCAGGACGAACAGGGAGCAAGAATCCTCTGATACATCTGCTTGTACATTACCCTTGGCTATTGCCGACTGGGTTGTCGGTGGCTTTTCTAGGAAGCAGTGCCGTCGCGCTGTACAGCTTGAGCCATGTAGGGCGTATCGAACAGCAAGAACCAGAAATAGCAGAAGCTGAGGTTGTACAACCAATTAAGACGCCCTCTGAGAATACCAATCCCATGCCTCTATGGATGGTGCTTGCTATTATTCTTAGTTGTGCTAGTGGTAGCTTAATATTATTCCTACTGCTAAACCGTCCAGCGCAGCGTCAAAAGGTAAAGAATCAGATTAACCGCTACCAGGCACGCGTAGCACAACGTCGCCCAAGTGTAGAACCACGTCCCAAAAATATGCCAGTTTTTGTGCCATCTCAAGCAAGGACGCCCGTTGTCGCAATTCCAATTAAAACGCAACCTGTAGTCACAGTTTTACCACCACAGCAAAACTCCTCGCGGAGTCAGGGGAAAGAATCTTTGGCAAATACTTTAGATATACGCAAACACACTCCATTGTCTTCAATATTACGCAAAGATTAATAAAATATATAATTCGTAACTGTCTCTTAATAACGAATTACCGTAGAAAATGGAACCGACGATTCGTCGTGTGACTCAGCTTGAGGTACCCGCACTTCACGAAATCCTTTTGGCATGCGGTCTCGACTTAAAAAACCGCTTCGGGCTGAATCTCTGGTTAGCACCAATTTATCCACTTGAGAATATGCTCAAAGATGCAGATGAGCATGAAGTTTATGCACTTACAGTGGGTGAGAATTTAGTTGGTACTTTCACGTTAGAAATGACAACAGAGGTTCCGTTCATCTATATCAAGTATGGAAATATTATTTGGCAAGTCTGGGATGTTCCTGCGGTGTATGTGCATAAACTAGCGATACTTCCAACTTGGCAAGGACAAGGACTAGGGACGTGGTGTATGCAAGCGATCGAGAAACTTGCATCGGCTGGAGGTTCTCATGCTGTACGGGTGGATGCAGTAAAAACGCACCAAAAGCTTTTGTCCTTCTATGCAAACCGAGGTTATCAGCAGGTAGGAGAACTGATTTTTAACTCAGATAATATGTGGGTTGATGCGATTGTCTTCGAGAAGGTTTTGGTGACAGACAAGGCTTAGGCTTTCTACTGACAACATTAAACAGCCTGTTCGATAATATCAGCAGCCCTGCTCACTCCTGCTGTTCGCCGAATAGCTTCTTGTAACCGAGTTGCATTTTGTTTGTACGAGTGTTGTGTACATACTCGTTTGATAGTTTGTCGTAAAGAGGGAACACTTAAGCGAGAAAGTGGCACAAATTCCCCTGCACCACTCCATGCAATACGTGCTGCGACTCCTGGTTGGTCGTCGGTAACAGGTATAGCAACCATCGGCACACCGTACGAGAGTGATTCTAGGGTAGTATTGAGTCCGGCATGAGTTATATTGAGGCTAGCTTTTTGTAGTAGTTCTAGTTGCGGTGCATATTTTACTACTAAAGGACTTCCGGCTAGGTTTGGGAATGCTTCTGGATCAAGTCCACCACCAAGGGAAATGACGAGTTGGGCGTCTAGGTCTGCACAGGCTTCTGCTATGGTGCGAAAAACATAATCAAGACGATTTTGCAAAGTTCCCATTGAGGCGTATATCAGCGGTTTGCCGTTTAATTTCTCGAAGGGGAATTCTACAGGTTGTCTTTCTATAGAGTTATGGAATGATCCTGTGAAGTGGAAGTGTGGCGGTAATTGACGAGGAAATTCAAATTCGCTTATGTGGCGGGTGATGATAGCAAGTTTGGAAAAGATATCGTTGGTGTGCTTGTATGCAGGTAAATTCCACTTTTGACGATATTGACAGATAACTTGCCAAACAGGTTGTGCTAAGCGGTCAACTAGGCTGTAGCCGACGCGCTTACGCACTTGTGCCCACAATGCCGGATTATATAACCAAGTTGTAGCAATGGGAGGGATGGTTGGGTCTTGGTAAAAGGGTAATACACAGCATACAGTGACATAGGGAAGGTTGAGATGGTCGGCTATTGTCCCTCCCTCAAAGATAGACAAGTCTACTAGCAGTGCCTCTACACCGTGTTCTTTTATAATTGCTGGAGCTTGTTGTAGTCTGGTTTGAGCTATCTGTGCAAATTTTTGTAAGGTGTACCGTATGCTTGCTAACCCTCTGAGTTTCTCTACTTTTGCAGATGGGATTTGGGTTTTCCCACCTGGCTTGCGATCGCCAGCCGAATATATGTCGCAGAAGCTGAAACCTGCTGCTTGTGCTTTAGTTTGTCCGCCTGAACCGCTAAAGACGGTGACACAATGTCCGCGTCGTTGAAGTTCCCGTCCAAGCGGAAACATTGTGTTCAAGTGACCAGTAGCCTCTAGACAGAGAATGCCAAAATGAGTCATTGCTTTAACCTCTGAATAGTCTATTGCCAACAACATTAACGGGTCATCACAACAAGACCTATGAAGATGAAGTTTATAGCAGCAATCTGATTGAATGTCAAATGTTCATCAAAAAGCCACCAAGAAACAAACATAACTAAAATGAACGCAAGCCCTGTGCGACATGGAACCACTGTTGAGACAGGCAGACGATCAAGTGTTTTGGCAAACACAAGCAAGCCTGTGCTATGAGCAATAACACCAGCTATCAACCAGGGACAGGCGATCGCTGCAAGCAAACTAGTAGCCTGTCAATTTTGATTTCAGGGCTTCGTAGTAAGCGCTTTAGCGCTTTAGCGGTTACTACAAACTACTTCTAACCCTCAATTATTTCTTGACAGACCACTAGAATGATTCGTTACCAAACGCGACTGCTTGAGCAGCATAGTGCCCATACAGCTACAGAAGATATTTATTACAGGATATCGAACAAAGCCAACCTCATATCATACGCGAGCTAATATTTTCTTTTTGTCCAAAGTCCAATACCCTTGAAGGGCGTTGGAAATGAAGGAAGTACGCAAAAGAATTGGAATAAAGTTTTAAGCTAAACGTGAGAAAGACTCCTCTTTAATTAGAAGAGTAGGGAGAGTTAAGAAGACATTCAATTGTAGATTGCTACGGATTAAGGGGTGCGACCCATCATTTATTGACTCAAATTAAGGGGGTGTGACCCATCATCAATTCAAATAATATTAAGGGGTGTGACCCATCATTTATTGATTTAAATTAAGGGGTATAACCCCACATCATTTACAAGATCAATAAGGATAAAACCAACCTAGCAAAAGCTTTTGAGGCAATTTGTACTATAATTTAAGCTAGTCCCGATAGAAGATAAATGGGCTAAAAAAAAGAGAAAATATTTTGAGAAATTACCAATCTGTGATGTGCTTGACATTTTTTCAAACAAATAAAAAACTTGCCAAAATGGCAACCAATCTATGAGCAACCTGCTTAAATTAAAGAAGGTAAACGACTTCAAGGGTGTTGTTATCGGGGTGTATCACATACCAAATTAAATGTGATACACTTTCTACTAAAAAAACAACCATACAAATAGAAAGTATATCTTTCAATGGTGTACTTACTAGTTGTGAGAACAAAGAAATATCAATAATCAGGTTTACATTTACCGCACCAGGAATGTTCAGCCCGTACGGGCGTTGTCCTTGACCTGCACATTAGCCCCCTAAATCATGGCAGCGTCTGTACATATTCCTGTCTCTTCAGCGGTAAATGCGAAGTGGGAGCGTGATAGCGTTTGGTATGCTTGCTCCCACTCTTTTTTTTTGTATATTTCATTAATTTTTTAATATTACAAAAATAACTTATAGAGCAATACGGTTCAGTTAAGAGTAATTGTAGGTTGGGTAGAGCTTACGCTCTACCCAACCTACGCCAGTATTAGTTTTTAGCCTTATCACCAAACGTATTGACTTATAGAGGGGTATAACCCCACATTCAGCCATTCAAAACGAAACAATTCAAGGTAGGGAAGCATTTTCCCTGCTGACACTATACAAATGAAATATCTGGAAGCTTAATCTGTGATAAAAAGAGTGATATAAGCAAGCAATAGACTGCCTTTAAGGCAATTTTTACTATAATTTAAGCTAGTTCAGACAGAAGAGAATTGGAGGTAAATAAAAGAGAAAGTATTTTGAGCAATCACCAATCCGTACTGTTGTAGACAGTTTAAAAAACAAATAAAAAACTTGCCAAAATGGCAACCAATCTATGAGCAACCTGCTTAAATTAAAGAAGGTAAACGACTTCAAGGGTGTTGTTATCGGGGTGTATCACATACCAAATTAAATGTGATACACTTTCTACTAAAAAAACAACCATACAAATAGAAAGTATATCTTTCAATGGTGTACTTACTAGTTGTGAGAACAAAGAAATATCAATAATCAGGTTTACATTTACCGCACCAGGAATGTTCAGCCCGTACGGGCGTTGTCCTTGACCTGCACATTAGCCCCCTAAATCATGGCAGCGTCTGTACATATTCCTGTCTCTTCAGCGGTAAATGCGAAGTGGGAGCGTGATAGCGTTTGGTATGCTTGCTCCCACTCTTTTTTTTCTTAATTGCAGTTGTCTTAGGTGATTTCGCGTTGTTGCGCTGCATATACTCAGTCGTGGCAAGTACAGCAAACACAGAATAAAAATTACGTTCTGGCACTATGGTTACTAGATAAAGTTTGTAAACAGTTACCGGATATCCGCCGTCAGCGCAAGTATTAACTTATAAATTCGAGATTTACCTATCAAAATCAGTGAAACAGGATAATATACAGCAGATATCACACTTTATCGTTTTAGGAAGGGATGAGAAAGACCAAAGCTACCTCATTTTGGAGTACAACGCGACACAAAAAAGCGAACCTGAAGTTTACTGGTGCCATGCTAATCAGCCTATAACAGTGGGAGACGTGGTTCGAGGTAAGTTGCTTGCTGCAAAGCATCTAAAGGTAACTAAGGATGATTTACTGACCTCACAACACCAAGGAGACTCTCTACCCACACTGCTGGTGGAGGAGTAGCCAAGAAGAACTTATTATTAGGTTCACCCTAAGGTCATCGCTGAGAATTTATACAGCAGTGTTTTCTAAAAAGTATCAATAATAATGTGGTGGAGTAGAGACGTACTGTTGACAGTAAATATGAAATATCAAATATGGATACAGTACATCCTTCTACCATGTATGCTGCGATCAGCCACGCGGCTGGGTCTCGAATACACATCGGAGCGCTGGATGTGGTATTCTATATAAGGTAGTGGGGACTACATTGTATGAATCCCTATCAGGGATTGAAATGAAATATGTCACAACAACATACCTTTTCACCACTAGCAGACAAAAAATCCAGAAACAAGAAGGGCAAGTCACTTCCTCCAAAGCTGATCATTAGGCTGGGAAAGTTTGTCTGGACGACGATGTGGCAGATAATGATGTCGAAACTAGCTCCCAGCAATAAGTCGGGAGAGTACATTCGACCAAGCAGCGAATTCCGAAACTTTATTGGGACTCAGGAAGGCAATCTATATCAACCAGCAATGGGGCGCTACAATCTCATCGTTGGGCTGGGTTGTCCTTGGGCACATCGTACTCTTGTTGTTCGGGCGCTCAAAGGACTTGAAGAAGCAATATCCGTAACGATTGTGTCACCTTCTCCAATTGAAGGAGGTTGGGTGTTCAACCAGGAATATGAGGGTTGCGGTACGCTTGCGGAACTGTATGAGCAAGCAGAACCCCGCTACGGTGGACGCTTTACAGTTCCGGTGTTGTGGGACAAGCAGACAAAGAGTATTGTCAACAACGAGAGTGCGGAGATTATAGTGATGCTAAACTCCGAGCTCAACGAGTTTGCTAAGAACCCTACGCTAGACCTCTACCCACAGGAACTTAAAGAAAAGATTGACTCATGGAATGAGAGGATTTACACAAGCGTGAACAACGGCGTGTATCGTTGCGGCTTTGCTCAGACACAGGAAGCATATGATAAAGTTTGTCAGCAATTGTTTGCAACTTTAGATGAAATTGACACAGTTCTTAATGCGAGTCGATTCTTATGTGGAAACAGTGTCACACTAGCTGATGTCCGTTTGTTCACAACGTTATTCCGCTTTGATGCTGTGTACTATGGGCTTTTTAAGTGTAACCGCAGAAGAATTCAGGACTATCAGAACCTGGGACCTTACCTGCGTGATTTGTATCAGCTTAAAGGCGTTGCTGACACGTGCGACTTGGAGAGTGTAAAGCAGGACTACTACGGAAATTTGTTCCCGCTTAATCCTGGCGGTATTATCCCATCTGGTCCTGATCCGATGTTCTTAAAAGAACCACATCATCGTGAGAATATGCCCAAGGAAGCCAATCCTGTATAAAAAACTTCCTATCCTGGCTTCAAGGTAGTGCTTAGAGTCACAGCGCAATCACCCATCAAAGTCTCTCGCATCGCTTTTTCATCGTTAAAAGTCTGCTGTAAAAGCCGTCCCTCATAGACCAGATCTACTTCACTTTGTTGAAAAGGCCACGGAGATACTGCTACTTGATGATAGTTATCTTTAACCTCTTTTAATGTAAGTTTGAGTGCGGTTTCACCGTTAATCGTGGGTACCTGAGAAAGCTGTGCTTCAGAAGTAAATCCTTGACATAAAATTATTGATAGTGCGTCCCATGTAGCCACTAGCTTTTTATTATGCTCGATGACTTCTGGTGTTGTGTAAGCTGTATAGTATGAGTCATTTTTCAGAAAAGCAATAAGCTGTTCTTGGAAAGCATACTCGCGCTTGAGGAAGTCCTGCACAATTTGAGAAGAAGTTTGTGAATTCTGCCAGGTTGTAAATCTTTCATATAATCCTGTCCCATGAAGTGAGACTAGTAGTGCTACGTACCTACCTAGAGGAAGTGCGAGATGTTTAGCGCCCAACCAAATGTTTATATGCTCCTGTGTTGAAAGTTCGGTGAATTTATAGGGGTAGCCAGTTTGCGGGTTCAGCGTGGGTGATTGTTCCCAAAAAAGCCAACCAATGTCATGTTGTTCCGCACCTAAACAGACTTCTTTTTTTGGGGCAAACTGACCAAAGTGTTCATTTCCCCAAGCTTGTGCCAATTGACCTGAAAGCCAAGCGTGATTTGGTTGAGTGATGCAAATGAGTCCCTGTTCGGTTAAACGATGCAGCATGAATAAAAAGCTCAAAGGAGTGTTCTGCTCTTTATTCTGAACTAATCGCCAAACAAAAAACCTATGCTAGATGAATGAAACAAGGGCTATTCAAATCTTCCACTAGGTACTTCTTACGTTTAGTGAGACACATTCTTTAAACCCGGACGCAAAGTCGTGGGAAATGTAATAAAAAACTATGAACCCTAAAACCCCAGATGGCAAGTTGGTCATGTTCAAGCGACTTTTATTACTGTTATGTTGTGCTATCGGCGGTACTGGTGCTGTTTTATTCTTCTTTTGGCAACAAGCAATTCAGCTACCTGCTGGGCACACAAATCCATCGACGCTATTAAGTCCACCTGCCATTACTGACCAAACCCAACCCCAGATTCAACAATCACAAGAGCAAGTACTGAGTAAAATTGCTGATCATCTTAAAGGAGCAAATGCCAAAGGTGAAGTGCAACTAGATGCTAATGAAGTTAATACGCTCATTGTTTCAGGAATTGCTAAAACGACTGATAAAAGTCCGCTTGCTCAAGCAGTTGTTAGTACAAATACTCAAATTCAAAATGGCAAAATCTCTGCAGGTGCAGTGATTGATTTAAGAACAATTCGCGTAAAAGAGTTGCCAGCACAGGAACAAGCGGCAATTTCTCAACTACTATCGACTGTACCAATCTTAAAATACCGCCCCATTTACATAGAGGTTGAAGGAAAACCTTCGATCCACAACAAACAAGTAAGCTTAGATGACACAACACGCGTCAAGCTTGGGAATCTTAGCTTTCCTCTCTCGGATATGTATCAGCGTTTTGGCATTTCCGAAGAAAGCTTAAAGCAACAAGTTTCCAAGGAATTGAAGAATCTACCCGTGGAGGTAAAAGACGTTGAAGTTATGGGCGATCGCCTAGTTGTTCGTGGGCAGTGGCTACACGATAAGAAAACCTGAAGCGTTACGGTTCCAAAGATACCAGAGATGGTCAAACTTTGCCTTTGAATATCTGCCAAATTTTGATTGTTTTGTCAGAACTAGCACTCACAATAAACTCACCATCTGGGCTGATTGCAACAGAATTGACTGCTGCTGAATGTCCGTTCAGGGTTTGCAGCAATTCTCCAGTCTCTAAACGCCATATTTTAATCGTTTTATCAGCACTAGCGCTAACAAGAATTTGTCCAAACTCTTGAACTTGCGCCATGGCTTCGCCATAAGGATTGCTGTTGTGGCGATCGCCTAGCGTCTTTGAAGGAGATACGCTAAGAGGGCTGACAACGACAGATTTGACTTCATCTGAATGTCCAGTGAGCGTATACAATACGTCACCTGTGTCCAAATGCCAAATTTTGATGGTTTTGTCTGCACTACCACTTATCAAGATTTGTCCATCAGGAGAAATGGCTATTGCTTTTACCTCCCCTAAATGTCCACTTAAGGTGCGTAATGGTTCCCCTGTACGTGGATCCCATATTCTAATCTTATGATCACTGCTACCACTGGCGAGGATTGTACCATCTGGGCTGATAGCAGCTGCATAAACTGCGGATGAATGCCAAAGGGTGCAAATGCGATCGCCTTTGTGGAGGTTCCAAATCTTGATTTTATTACTGCCACTGGCAAGAATTTGTCCATCTGGACTAATCAACACAAAGTTAACAGGTTTTTGATGCCCCAAGAGAGTATGCAGTAATTTACCAGTCGCAAGACGCCATACTTTGACGTTACTTCTTGGGGTATCGCAGCTGCCAACAGCAAGCAAATTTCCATCAGCGCTAATAGCCACGGATGAAACTTCTCCTATATCTTCAGTTAAGGTGCGAATAACTTTGCCTGTGCTGAGATTCCAAACCTTAATCGTTTTATCTGCACACCCACTCACCAAAGTTTGCCCGTCAGGACTAATGGCGACAGAAGTCACTTTATCAGAATGTCCAGTGAGGGTGTGGCACAGATAAGCGTATTCCTGTTGGCGTTTGTGTTTGAGGTTGGCGATCGCATTCAAAAGTTCTTCAACATAAGTCATACTGTGACTATCGCCAGCTGCTGCAAAAAATTCTCTTAACTTTTCGACATATTCCTCATCTTCTATTCTCACGGCTGATTGCATTGCCCTTAATGGATGGCTTCCTTGCTGTTGTGGGACTTGCCGTATTTGCAACCATGTGTTGACTGAGTAATCTACCTGTTCGTTTGCCCACGTTTCATCGGGTAAATGCGAGAAACTTTGAGCTAATTCCAAAGCCAACTCAGGAATCCAGTAACGTCGCTCCATTTCTAGAGCTTGGTAGAGTTGTTTATATCCTGCGGCGATTGCTTGCAGTGATTTGAAGTCAAGAGCATTTGTGAGCAAATTCGGTAGCAACTCCGGTAGGAGAGGCGGCACATCATGATGAACCAAGTGATATGCATCCGCTACCCAACCCGCCGCTAGACTGTGATATGTAATTAAAACCTGGCAAAGTTTTTCAATATCCTGACGATTGACTTGGTATTGTAAGGATAGCTTACTGATGTCAATTCCCTTTTCTTTCCATTTTTCAGACTTTTCCAAAATTGCTAAATTTATAACATTTTCTCTTCCAATGTTATTAATTTCCTCTAAATTTTCTCCCAGCGCAATGAGCTCATCCCTAATTATTTTCCACTCTAAAGCACGACTTTTTGCTGACTCATAAACAATTTCCTTATACGGTAGCCTAAAAATTGTTTTATAGTAATAATTCTCTTGTCCAAATCCCCAATAACCAATACGGAAATTTAGATAATCTCCATCAGCTTCCGACTCTAGAATTAAAATAGGCTCTGTTTTCAACATTCCAAACAGAGCCTTAATACTTGATTCACTATGAAAACGCTTACTATCCCAAGCCCCTGCTAAAAACTCTGTCGGTCTTACGGCATTGTGTAGAGAGTAATGCTTGTTGAGAAACTCACGTAAACCTTCAGCTAACATGAACTCGATATCTGAAATGTCTTCTTCTCGAATATCAAATTTATCAAACCTAACTTTAGGAGGAGCCAGAAAAATTTTGAGCGGAGTTCGTTGATGACTGATTTGAGATTCTAAAATTTGTGAAGGCGATAATCGTAAAGGCCAGCTTTCAAAAATTTTATGAACTTCTGGTAACTTGAGTGCTGTTTCTCGCTGATGCGTTGCTATCTGTAATTGCGTTTTGTGGTAGTAAAAAGCTGATTCATGTTGCTGAATTTTTTCTTTATCAAATCCTCCCACGTAACTGACGCTTTCAGTGGAACCGTTAACAGATTGGATGAATTCTTGAATGTGTTCTGGCGGTTGATATTTTTCTATAGCTGGACGTTCTTCATTTCTCTTTTGTATGAGAGTTGCAATGATAGGTGCCAACTCTAATACCAGTTGAATAAGTAAATTTACTCCTTGTTCCATAATAAAGATGCCTGCCAAGTCAATACAATTAACTGTGTTTAATATTTATTTCGATGATAGCTTTATTTTTTGTAAAAGCCTGCTATCAATCCTGGAAGTGCAGATACTGCCTATCCTACTACTTGCTGGCATCTCTCTTTATCAACAAACAAAGAATATGCAAGAAATCATAAAAAAACAACTTATCAAAATATTATTCCCAAGAATAATAGTTAAAACAAGTTAAAACAATACAAAAATCGATATAACAACCCAATTAAGAATTTATCCCATCACTGAATAATTTTTCTATATACGAGGTAAAAACAGAATAAAACACCTCAATAAGCTTTAGAAAAGGCAATTCAGAACTTATCTTGCTGCTGTTCGGAATTTTTTAGGTAAGGTGTGTGGAACGCTAAGTTCCACACACCCTAACAAGAGCTGTATAGAGAGAAAAATTAGAACCTTACACCCAGTTGTCCGTTGATTCCTCGAACAGAATTGTAACCAACACCAACGAAAACGTTATCGCTAGCGCCTACCTGAACCCCGCCTGAAAAAGCAACACCTTTATCTGCTGAATAGTATCCCAGTCCCACATATGGTGAAACCACAGGCAAACTAATAAATCTTAGTACATCTACACCGATAGCACCGTCAGGACCAAATCCTAACTCCGCCCCCAAATTCAAGGCTCTTGCACCTACAGAATAGGTAACATCACCTTCTTGGCTACCCACTGACACCCAAGGTTGCGGTACTATCTGAGCATCAGCACTTTGTGGGGTAAGTAAAGTAAACAAACTTAGTGATGCGAACAGTGTTTTCGCAATAAACGCATTTTTCACGTTCTACTCCTTCACTTCCTGCAACATTGTAATCTTTTTATCTGAACAACCACGGATAGAAAACAGACTACGTAGGTAAATAGCAACAGAATTTACTGCTGCTGAATTTCTAAGAAGTATTTGCAGCAGTTTGCCCGTCATATGCTGACTGCTGTTAACCGAGGTTTGTCCAGTATGACTTATAGTGACGAAATTATCCTTGATTAAGTGCCTAGTTTAAGCATTCGATTGAGTTGGTTTTCCGAAAAGCTGATGTGAAGTGGTGATTTATCTTAATGTTTGTTTATAGCCTAGTTTACATAGCAGTAAAGGTAAGTATGGATAATTACCTAGACGAACTCAAAAGATATTTAGATGAACAAGGACGAGTGAAAGAATGGCCCTCACGCAACAAGGGAAAGTTCCAAAAGCTGGTGTTGGAGTATTTAGCGTCAAAGTTTGAGGTTGATGTCATTTACACAGAAAAAGAGGTGAATGCACTGCTTAATCAGCACCACACCTTTGGCGATCCCGCAATGTTACGACGAGAGTTATTTGAGGGAGGGTTAATTGACAGAAAGCGGGACGGTTCCGCTTACTGGTGTAAAATTCAAAATTGACGTGACCAATCCTTGGGCCAGCGTTCTACTACGACTTTAGTTTGGGTAAAAAATTCTACAGCATGGTTGCTTTGACCGTGCAAATCACCAAAAAAGCTTTCTTTCCAGCCGCTAAATGGGAAAAACGCCATGGGTGCAGCGACTCCTATGTTAATCCCAATATTACCAGCTTCGGCTTCATAGCGAAACTTCCGTGCAGCAGCGCCACTGTTGGTAAACAAACAAGCCATGTTGCCGTATTGACCACTGTTAACTAGGGCGATCGCCTGGTCAATAGTATCTAAATGTATCAAACTCAGCACTGGACCAAAAATCTCTGTGCGGGCGATTTCACCAGCAGGATCAACATTTTGCAAAATCGTCGGACGGATAAAATGACCCTTTTCATAACCAGATATATCGGGTTGTCGCCCATCTACCAACACCGTCGCCCCTTCATCTGCCCCTTTTTGAATTAAATCCTCAATTCGTGTTTTACTCTCAGTTGTAATAACCGGTCCCATTTCTACACCCTGGTCTAAACCATTACCTACAACCCGTTTTTGAGCAGTTTCAGCAATGGCTTCAGTAAACGTCCGACGCGCTTCTCCCACAGTCACTGCTACCGAAGCAGCAAGACAACGTTGTCCTGCACAACCGAAAGCACTATCAGCAGCAATGCGTGTCGTCATCTCAAAATCTGCATCTGGCAAAACAATCAACGGATTTTTTGCACCACCTTGGCATTGGACACGTTTGCCATTTGCCGCTGCCTGACTATATATATATTTAGCGACTGGTGTAGACCCAACAAAGCTAATCGCTCGAATCTTGGGATGATCTAAAATTGCATCTACAGCTTCTTTCGCGCCATTGACTAAATTAATCACACCTTTGGGCAAACCAGTCTTTTCCAACAACTGAAAGACTTTTTGCATCGTTAACGGCACTTTTTCCGAAGGCTTAATGATATATGTGTTGCCGCAAGCAAGCGCATAAGGCATGAACCAAAAGGGAATCATCCCTGGAAAATTAAACGGGGCGATCGCCGCAGCAACTCCCAAAGGTTGCCGAATCATCATTTCATCAATGCCCTTGGCAACATCTTCCAAGATAGTTCCCTGCATCATCATCCCAATACCGCAGGCAACTTCCACATTTTCAATAGCCCGGCGCATCTCACCTGTGGACTCAGCCAAAGTCTTACCACATTCCAGCGTAATTGTGCGAGCTAAATCCTCTAAATTCTCTTCTAACAGATTCTTAAGTTTAAATAGATACTGCACTCGTTCCGTGGGTGGAGTGCGTCGCCAATTAACAAAAGCCTCTGCTGCTGCTTCCGCAGCTTGGTTTACCTCAGAAGCTGGTGATAGTGGTACTTTAGCCAGTACCTCTACCGTAGCTGGGTTGATCACATCCAAGTATTCTGTAGCGCTAGATGTACACCACTGACCGTTAATGTAGTTGGGTAAGATATGATTTGCGTTCATGAGGGCGATGTCAGATTAGTAGAAATGTAGATACAACATTTCACATGGTGGGATGATTATATCTTCTGACAACGAAATATTTTTCGTTTCTTCAGTAACGCACCATTAACGAATTCAGTCTACTCCAACAGCCAACCAAACAAATCTCCCACCGTAAGCTTTAACTCACTTGCAAATTCTGGTACAGGTAGCAGAGCTTCTGCTTCATCTAACACGACTGGCTGTTGATTGCGTAAATACACAAAAATAGATTGCTCTTCTGGATCAATTAGCCAGCCCATTTGCGTTTCATATTCCAGGCAATGCAAAATATTTTTTATAACTTTTGTTTGACTTTGGTCAGGCGATAGAATTTCAATTACCCAATCAGGAGCAGCCTGAAAAACGTTAGCAATTTCGCCATTTTCATCACGAGGAATTCTCCCCCAGGTAAATACCGCTACATCAGGCACAATTGACCGTCCACCAAAGGTACATCGTAATTCTGGAAAAGCACGAGCAATGCGCTGAGGCTTCACCACTGTGTTGATAGCAGTAACCAGTTCACCCTGAATTGTGCTATTTTTCCCTTGCGGCATTGGCTTTTGAATAATTTGACCATCAATGTACTCGGTAGCAGGTTCTGTTTCTGGTAGTTTTAGAAACTCGTTTAAAGCCAGTGGCTTAGCTCGACTTTATCCATTTTTACGAAACCCAAAGGCTGACGCTGAAACTCTTGTAAGACGGTAGTTTTAGTTTTTGAATTTTATCGAGAATCAGTGTGACATGGAAAAAGTATTTGCCAAAAAGCTACGGTTTTTGCCGGATAAAGAAAGCCGAGTTGTTAATTTTGGATAAAGTCGAGCTTAGATGGTGTCCGTACCATTTGCGATCGCCTCCCAAGAAGTTCGTACTTTGCGTCTAGGCACCTTCATAATCTCAAACTATGAAGGTGCAAAGGACACGAAGAAAGATATTGCTTTCTACATTCTCTCTAGAACTCCAATTCCCAACAACGAGAGTCCCAGCTTCAGAGTTCTAGCCGTCAAATCGCACAGTATCAGCCGCGATGTTCGCGCAGGTTCCTCAGCTTTAAGAACAGGGCAATTTTCATAAAACTTGTTAAACTTATCGCTTAGTTGATACAAATACTCACACAAGCGATTTGGCAGCAAATCTTTCTCGACTTCACTGATAACTTCGTCAAGCTGTAACAAGTGCTTTGCCAGCGTTAATTCTGTTTCTTCCCGCAGGAGAATTTCGGCATCTGCTCCGAGCTTTTTATAGTCAATGTTACCTTCACGACTAATGCCCTGAGTCCTAACATAAGCATAAAGCATATAGGGCGCTGTGTTGCCCTTGAGTGCTAGCATCTTTTCGTAGTTAAAGATGTAGTCGCTGGTGCGGTTTTGGCTTAAATCAGCGTATTTCACCGCACTGATGCCAATGATCTGGGCAACATTGCTGATGAACTCTTCAGTTTCAGAGCGCTCTTCTTCTTTTATTCTGTTTTCTATGTCTGCACGAGCATGGGCGATCGCACCATTCAACAATTCCCGCAACAGCACAGCTTCCCCAGAACGAGTTTTCAGCTTTTGACCATCTTCACTCAGCACCAAACCAAAGGGAGCGTGAACAAATTCTACATCGTCCGTAATCCAACCAGCCTTTCTTCCTACCTGAAAAATTTGGGTAAAGTGATTTTTCTGTTCTGCACCAACTGGGTAAATCACCCGTTGCACCTTATCTACTTGAACCCTGTAGCGGATTGCTGCTAAATCTGTAGCGGCGTAGTTATAGCCTCCATCTGACTTTTTAACAATTAGGGGTAAAGGTTCACCCTCCCTGTTAGTAAAGCCTTCAAGGAAGACGCACATTGCCCCCTGATTCTCCACGAGCAGACCTAGTTTATCCAATTCCTCTACGACTTCAGGCAGCAAAGCATTATAAAATGACTCACCCCGTTCAATAAAAGGAGCAATCTCCAGCAAATCGTAAATAACTTGATATGCTCTACTGGAAAGTTGACAAACTATCTTCCATGCCAGCAGTGTTTTTTCATCCCCTGCTTGTAGTTTTACCACAGCTAGACGAGCTGCTTCCTGAAATTCCTTATCTGCATCAAACCGTTTCTTTGCCTGACGGTAAAACGAAGACAAGTCGCCTAAATTTAAAGTCTCATTGGTGGTCAAAGCTTCTGGGTATGCTTCTTCTAGATAGGCGATGAGCATTCCAAACGGCGTTCCCCAGTCACCTACATGGCTTATCCGTTGAACTTCATGACCAACAAATTCTACAATTCGGGAAAGGCAATCTCCAATCACTGCTGGACGCAAATGCCCTACGTGCATTTCTTTAGCAATGTTGGGGCTAGGGTAATCTACAATTACCCGCTTGGGATTTTTGGTTGGTGCTATTCCTAATCTTGGATCTGTTTGGATTGCCTTCAGTTGTCCTTCCAGGTATTCTGTTTTCAGCTTCAAATTGATAAAACCAGGACCAGCAACTTCCGGTGATTTGCAAATATCGGATACGTCGAGTTTGTCAACGATTTGTTGTGCGATCGCCCTTGGTTGCTGTCCCAACTGCTTTGCTAAAGGTAAAGCAACATTTGCTTGATAATCACCAAATTTAGGATTGCTCGCTGAAACTAAAATTGGGTCTACTCCAGCATATTCTGTGCCAAAAGCTGCGCCCAAAGCCTCTTGCAATTTAACTTTTAGTTCTTCTTGTGTAGCTTTCATGTTTATTATTTTTTCTATAAGTAAGGTTGTTTTATCTACTTATCATCCATGAACTGCCAAAATATGGAAATACAAAGATATCACGTTGCAACCCATATTATTTTTTTTTACTCAAAGAGGTATTTTCAAAAATCCATTCATACCCTTGTTGAAATTTTTGCTTTCCATTCGTTTCAATAATGCTACCGTGAGCCATGATCACTCGATCAAAGTCCCAACGAAGTATCTTCTCAACTGAATCTTTCACCTTTTCCTTATCGCTTGTAGCTAATTTGTCTAAGCGTGATGGGCTGAGTCTCTTGTATGCTCCCAAAAACTGAGCCGCCAGCCGCGTTTTCAAAGAAAAAGTTTCATCAAAATGAAAGGCTATGTCGGTCAATATCAAAGTCCGGCTTTTTTGATGGAAGAACACAAATTCATTAACTATTGATGCTCCACTTAAATCAAGAACTTTAAAGCCGTCAAACAATAAATAATCAACTTGTTCCTGAATGCTACCTTCTTTATTAGTTATCACTCTATCAAAAGAGAGTTCAGGTCTTTTAGAAACTAAACCTGGTACAACCCAAAGCTGCGCTTTTTGGTAAATGGACTTAAAGTCATATACAAAAAGATGGTGATAGAGATTTGGTGCAATAATATAAGCAACGTTACCAATTTCATTGAGTTGTTCAATAGTACTTTTGTCAGACTGAATTGGGGAAATAACTATTAATTCGCCATCTGTCAGGCGAATAACTGTCATCCGTGTACCAACCTCAAGTCCCCAATACTTCAACGGTTGTTCTGCAACCCAAATATTGTTGTCGATTTCTCTGAGCATGGTTTATCGCTCACAAGCACTGTGAATCAACTTCAGAATACTTCAATATTGTTAAAGTCGAATCCTCATACTTAAATCCAACCAAGACGATTGAGTAATTGGCGCACTACTAGAAATATAGTCCACTCCTGTCTCGGCAACTGCACGGATAGTTTCTAAAGTAATATTGCCAGAGGCTTCGATTTTAACGCGACTATCATGCTGTCGAATCATCTGCACCGCCTGATGCATCATGTCAAGAGGCATATTGTCCAACATAATAATGTCAGCGTTATGCTGCAAAGCTTCCTTTACCTCGTCTAAACTTTCCGTTTCTACTTCAATCGTTAACGGATAAGGAATATATTGGCGAATGCGGGAAATTGCTTTGCCAATTCCTCCAGCCGCTGCAATGTGATTATCCTTAATCATGACTGCATCATCCAGCCCCATTCGGTGATTTACCGCTCCTCCCACGGTAGTTGCGTACTTTTCCAATAGTCTCAGCCCAGGTGTGGTTTTGCGCGTATCCACTAATTTTGTGGGTAACTCAGCAATTTGCTCTACATATTTCCTAGTTAGCGTGGCGATGCCACTTAGGCGCATAACTATATTAAGAGCAACCCTTTCTCCCGTTAGTAGTCCATCGAGTGGACCATCCATTTCAGCTACCACTTCTCCCGACTGACAAGAACTCCCCTCACCCACAACAGCCACAAAGCTGACTTTTTCATTCAAAAGCTGAAATACCCTTGCCGCGACTGGTAAACCCGCTATAACCCCAGGCGCTTTCGCGAGCCACTTCGCTTGTCCTACTTCTTGACTTATTAGAGCACCTGTTGTGCGATCGCCCCGACCAATATCCTCCAACAACCAATCACGCAACAGTGGGTCTATGACAAGCCTTGGCGGCAAAACACCAAAATTGCTCACAACTTTATCGCTTCCTTCACGAGTTTCAGAATTACTATACCCTAAAGTCTTTACAACGTAGGGCTTTCAGGAATCTTTCAACTTTTTTTGGAAATTTTTTGAAAAAGGAGTTGACAATGCAGGGGTGGCTCGTTATATTAAATAAGTGCCTGAAGAGCGGACGCCAAAACAAAGGCAAAGCCAAAGGCTCAGAACCTTGAAAATTTTATAGTTTTGAAAGCTAGTA
>JAHHIB010000122.1 GCA_019359075.1 Kalymmatonema hyalinum WJT4-NPBG1 | reverse complement strand
TTAAAGTTTTGACCCTGGCGACTGTTCGAGTTCTGTCTAGGAGATTGTTGTGGTGACCCATGCTACAAAGCGGTCTTTAATGACCTAGGGTGCGACGGTCTACCACTTCTTCTAAGATACAAGGGTGGGCACTGCCTAACTTCCTATGTCGTTGGTGTGTCGTGAGTGGACAGTGCCCACCCTACGTTGGATTCGCCTTTTTCATCTCCCCTTCTTGTTCACGGCAGCCAACGGGGATGAAATCCTACTAGAGGGAGTTGTTCTGGCTTGATTTCGTTTGCCGCAGCAGGGTCTGAGATGGGCAGCAGGGGCATTAACCACAGGCTACTGGTAGCTATTGCCTGTCCGTCATCAGTTGTTAACATATTTGCTGGTGATGAGTCAGTGGGGGTTGTCTGCGGTACAACTTGGTCAAATAACAACCCCAAACCATCAGGTGCTAAACTCATCTCCACATTCCGTTGGTCGGGGGGCAATACCAGTAGAGGTTTTTGTTGCCCGCTTTTGAGGTCGATCGCCACTAAATATGGCTGTTCCTGATAAAGTTCTCCTGGTAAGAGCTGAGTTAACAAGCAGTAAAGGGTGGGTGAGGCGGTATCAAACTGGCAGCTAACAATTGAGCCTTTGGTGCGTAGCATTTGTTTTTGCACGCCTTGGTTCGTTACCAGAAACAAATCTCGGGTGTAATCTGAATTAAACTTGACCATTGCCGCTTGCGAACCATCCTTAGAGAAAGCCTGCACTAAGCCAAACTGTGGTAAAAAATCTAGGGGTTTGCTGGTTTCTGCTTCCAGGGCTAATATTGCTGCACCTTGACCTTGGGCAACTGCGACAGCTTTACTATCCGGCGTGATGATAAAGTCTCCCCCTGGTTGGCTTTTGAGACGTTTGAGGGTTGGTTTCTCTGAAGAATTTTTGCTGTTTACGGGCATAAACCACAGCCCAAAGTCGCCTGGATCATCTTTTTTGCCTCGTTGGACAACAAGAATTTGTCCATCAGGCGATAAGTCAAATTTCAGGTTTTGATATTCCTTGTTATCCAAAATTAGGTCAACTCTACCTGGTGCTTCTGCTTCTTTTTCAGATTGCGCAGAAATACCGGTTGTGACAGTATAAAGCTGAGATGAAAGTAAGTCTTGGCTTCCGAGTTTGCGAGCAGAAAATAAAATTTTATCCCCATTTGGAAAGGGCTTAAAATCCATCACAAGTAAGTCTTTTGGCGTGAGTACCTTTTTTTGTTGTTGGGTGAGATTGTAGAGAACTAATCGTCCCTTGTCTTGTTGATCTGCTCCGACGTAAAGAATGACGCGATCGCGTGTGCGAAACCTTCCTGTAAACGGTTGTATTTGTCTGTTTTTTCCTTCTTGTTCCGAAAATTTATCCTTGGCTGCTTCTAGCTGTACTTTGTACGTTGTTCCATAAGGGGCTGGTGTCATCAGTGTGTAAACCATCCGCCGCCCTGCCCAACTCATTTTACCTGCTAAGGGCGGATCGATTTTTATGTTATCTTCTACGCTTTTTGAGTCCATTGGGCGACTAAAGGTGAGGCTGAAGGATATATCGTCTGCTCCAACTTCTTGGTTCTGCCAGCTAAAATCACGCACACTCGGCTTAACTGCATCACCCTGTAACATTAATAGCCCAATCAGCAGACTGAGGATGAGCATCAGCCCGATAGCAATACGATCTAGTGGTTGGAAAAAAGTTTTACTCGTGGTCATTAGTCATTAGTCATTAGTCATTAGTCATTAGACAATATTGCATCTCTTTGATTCCATCTGTGTCCATCTGTGTCCATCTGTGGTTAATTATTCTTTTTTTCGACTTTTGCAAGAAGTCTATTAGTCATTAGTCGATTTTGATGACTTTGGACTAACAACTCTTGACTAGTAAGAATATGGATTTTTCGGTTGGGGAATTTTTTTCAAGGAAGTTGCACCGATAGTCAATTGGCGTTTATTTGCCAAATTTTCCGTCATCATTTGTCCTTCAATTTCCAGCCAGGTATCGGGTGGATATTGATCGCGAGTCTCTTTCAGTTTTACAGGTAATCCCACAGGATAGGCATCTGCAGCGCAGCAAGTGATGACAAATCGTGCCAAGAAGAAATATTCTTTTCCTAAATCCGGTGGGTGGATAACAAATCCCTGTACCTTGACTTTTTGTCCTGTATATGAATCTGGTTCTGGATAGACGTTGAGCGTACGTACCCAATCTAGGAGTGTTCGCTCTTCTGGACGGATGGAAGCGCGGAATGCTTGAGGTTGTGCGCGTGTTGCTCCCACTAAATCTGTCACACCTCGCGCAAGCGCTGTTTGGCTGGCAAAAACCTGGGGTGTAATTGTTAATCCTAGGATTGCTGCTGTTAAGAGTATTGCACTACCCCAACCTGGTGGAAAGAAACTCAGGTGCTGCAGACTTGGAGTCACCTCACGCCGCTGCCGCAAAAGTTGCAGTGTCTTGAAGCCACTAACAATGAGCAAGCCAATGGCACCTGTAATTGCTAACCAGAAGTAATCGGGGTGAATTAACAAGTTGAGTTTGTTAGTTAGCCAGTACTTGAGGATTAAAATACCCCAAGCTGCGATTGCTAAAACATCAACCCAAGACTGTAATTTATAATGGCGGATTTTAGATTTTGTTTTTGGAATTGAAGTCATTGGTGTTTAGTCATAAGTCATGAGTCATGAGTCATTAGCAAGGGACAAATGACAAAGGAAAAATAACTCCTTTTTAAATAACGTGCAAGTTAAGGAAGAGGGTGAATAAAAATGTTAACTGTCCTGCTAAAACAAACAAGTAGACGACAGCCCTTGGTTTCAAAATTGATAACAATAAACCTATGCCTTTGATATCAATCATTGGTCCAAATACCAGAAAAGCTAACAAGGAACCGCTGGTAAAAGTTGAGGCAAAAGACAGGGCAAAAAATGAATCGACTGTAGAGCAAATTGACACCACTGCAGCTAATATCATCATGGCAGTGATTGAGGTAATTGGACCCGCCCCTAAACTGATGATAAATTCACGAGGGACTGATACTTGAATAGCAGCAGCGATCGCGCTTCCGATAACTAACACAGCCCCTAATTCCCGCAATTCTTGCACGCAATTATCCACCAGCAACCACAGTTTATCTGCTAGGGGTTTACTGGCTTGAGAGGTTGCCATATTTGCTTGCACGGCATTAGCATCTATCCGCATCGTTTGACCTGCTTGCCCTCCTAGCAAATAAGTTCCAGACTGTAGTAAGGTAGGTACCGTTGCTTGCTGTTGTTGTACTAATTGATTTCTGGTGGGGCGTTTGCCTTGTGGGTTTGCAGGTGGGTTGAATTTCAGATAACGAGCGATCGCAGGTTCTACAATCGAAGCTAAATCTTTTTGAAAACTAAAGACAAAGCCAACAATGACTGCAATCAATAGGGAAAATACGACTCGTAACACCACTATTTCTGGCTGATCGCGAAATGCCGTCCAAGTTACCCAAATCACAATCGGGTTGACTGTCGGTGCTGCTAGCAAAAAGCCAATTGCTACTGGTATCGGTACTCCTTGCATCAGCAACCGCCGTGCTACTGGTACGTTACCGCATTCACAAACAGGAAATAAAAAGCCCACTAGGCTACCAGCTAATGCACCCAGCAAAGGATTTTTGGGCATTTTTTCCACCAGTTTGCGCTCATCGACAAAAAACAGTAGCAAACTAGAGAACAAAACCCCAAGCAACAAGAAAGGTATCGCCTCGACGAGCAGACTGAGAAAAAGGGTAAAACCATTGTTCAGTTGATTCATGTGTCTCGCTGATCAAAGCGCTGTTGAATTTTTCGGTTGTGCCAAATCATTTTTTTCAAAATCGGTATGACCTACAGGTAGGAACAATGAAACAGCACTCAAGTCACAAGATTTTTTAATGCTAATTGTGACATATGTCTGTTGCCAATCTTTAGTTGGGCATGAGCCATGAGGATGATCCATTGGCAATAACCCGTTTCATCTCGCTGTATATACTTGCCTCCATGTACAAAAGATGAATCTTATTCCTAGTGCAGTGTGGCGGAAATAACAAGGGCAGTTAAGAACTAGTCAAAAGGCAGATATGACAAGCATTATTTCCTTCGTTTAGGCTAGGGCTTTGCCCTGCAGTTACTGCTGCCTTCTGCCTTTAAGCACTAGATTGTTAAACTTAATAAATAGTTCCATTCTCGGAGTGTCAGCACTTAGGGTGCACAATTACGGTTAGCTCACTAAATTCTGCTTAATATTATGTTGTGTTTTATGCACTTTCATAAACAGTTCACAGTTTTTAAACATTCGGGGATCACTCTTGGTAACTACTTATTATGAGATATTACTATTTTTAGCAACATCCCATATGACTATGGATAAATACCTACTACAAAAATTTTCGATCCGCAAGACCAAAATGGAACAAATACGCTCTCGTACGTAGTGAGGCTAAATTTATTTAAAAATCAACCCTACGCTAGCAGCAGAAGGCTCTGTGGACGGCATACAGCACATTGTTCGTGTATGAAGTACAATGTTCTTGTCTAAAAGCCAGACATAAAGCCCTTTTGGCTCAGGAATTGGTGCTGTATGCGTCCCAAGCAAAAGCGTTAGAGTTTTCCAGGCAGCGTGGAATTAAATTTTAGCAAATCATCCATAGGATAGATACCTTTTAACACCATTATCTTGAAAAGACAAATCTGCTGCTGATACACAGGGGTGGAATATCACCAAACATTGATAAGATCATCCAAAAACGCAAAGACGCAAAAGCTTTATCAGCACCTTTGCGTCTTTACACGAAATTTAAATTTAGGGAGAGCAATTGTGTTGCCTACGCGGCTGTTGTTACTCTTTTGCTGTGCGAGCAAACCACTCCTGGTATGTTTTCTGGTGTTCTTCATCTTCTACCAGAATTGTGACTCGCACCGCTTTGCATCCATGATTCCGCTCAAGGGCGATCGCATTTAAAAGTAAGCTAGCTATTTTAGGGGAGCTAAATTCACCACCCACGGTTAAACCGCCATTAAAATTAGCAAATGCAGATGTTTCTCCTTCAGTCACCCCTTCAGGCGTTTGGGCTTGAGTCAAATCAATACCAGAAATTTCTTCTTGTCCCAAATCTATTTGTGCAAGCTGTTTGCGTTCTGGGCTAACTTGTTCTATTATCAGTTTCTCGCGCCTGATGGGAACTTGTACTATTTGAGTTTCAATTTCTTTCCGGACAATTACCTCGCCAACTTTACGCTTGGTGCGGTCAATGACTAATCGTTCTCCTAGCAAACGAATAATTTCTTCTACTGAATCTATCTCGCCATTTGTAGCATTTGCTACTTCTGCAATGATCGCTGAGTCTTGTGTATTTACTTCTGGAGCGTTTGAATTTTGTTCCATTTCACTGACTTGGCTTTCTGTTTGTATATATTCAGGTAAATATTCTATTTGTTCTATTTGTGATTGATCCACGTTTATAAAAATTTGTTTAATTTGTGAATCAATTTTTTCGACTAGCTTACTACTTAATAGAAAGAATTCATCCTTTACCTGACTATCCGAGCCAAATACGACAAAGTTTAACTGACGATTGCCATCTATGATTAAATCTCTGACCTCACCTACGACCTGACCTTGCCTATCAATGACAGCATAATTTTTCACTTTTGCCCTCAAACTTTCCAGCAAGGCGCTAATTCTTGTGATTTTACTTGCCTTTTCATTGCTTATAGGAAATGTTTTGTAAGTCATTGTTAGCACTTAGTAACTGCTTACCCTAAAATTCTAAAATAATTTATCCATTTATAAATAAATGGGAAATAGAGACGCGTAAGGGTTGCTCCACTCTTAGGTGAGGCAATTGCGCGTCTCTACATTGATGAAAGTGGACTAAAAGGCTCTTCGAGTTCTTTTAGAGAGGACTTTTGCTCTCAGCCGCACAAATTTCTCTATCTGCGGGCGGCTGAGCAGGCAACGACAAGGTTTGATTTAGCGTTCATCAATGGGAAGACCAGGAGCATCCACATCCAATTCTTCACGGCGAATTGTTTCTTGAGCCTCAACCGTGTCGTGGTCTACGACTTTCCGCACTCTGACTTCTTCACGCACAAAAGCTTCTTTGCGAACGTCAGCTGTTTCTTCGTAAATTTCCACGCGAGCAACTTCTCCTTCACGGAAGTTAGCTTCGCCAGGAGCAACAGCTCTGCCAGCATCTGCTGGAGTGACTCGCTCAACAACGACTCGTTCTTTTTCTACTGGAACCGTAACTCGCGCAGTTTCAGTTTCTACGTGCTTGCCAATCGCTACTTCTCCAGCTTTCTGGCGTCTCTTATTGGCAATTAGCCGTTCTTCGTATAGTTTCAGGGTTTGATTATTCTGCTCGTTCAATTGGAACAGAGACGGCTCTTCCTCGTAATTGTAGGTATTACGGTCGTAAGTGGGACTTGTTGCAGGCGTTTGGCCAAGCCCTGCTGTTGTCGCTGGATAGGCTGCACCCGCCAAAGGAGCTGACGCTTCCAGAGGAGTTGATGTATCTACAGGTCGGCTGTAATCTCCGGGGGCGCGATAGACACCGCGTACGCGCTCTTCATAGTCATAATCAACAGCATCACGCTCGTTGAACTCAGGTAAATTTTCAGCTTGTTGTTTGGTCAACCCAAGCACATAAACGCGATCAACGTTATAGTCGATGCGAGAACGACCAACTGGTAAAAGAACTTTCTTACCAAAAATCCAGAAACCTAAGTCAACAACTAGATAGCGGAAACGACCTTCTTCATCTACCAAAACATCATTAACTGTACCAATTTTTTCATCGCTTCCGTCTGTGTAGACGCCCAGCCCCTTGACGTCAGTACCTTGAAAACTATCTCTGTAGTTTGGATCGAAATCTGCAATTTTGTGTAAAACCATGCTATTTTCCCCTCAAAGTATTTGTATCTCCTATCAATTACTTTAAAGAATTTCGCTCCTATGCTCCATCTCCCTAACGAATGACTTAAATTATATTATTAATGTTCAAGAGTGGTAGTTCTTTTTGATTTTTGTATAGTTCATCTTTTCTTCACTGTTTTATAGTCAGATAAGCAATTTCAGATGTTTTTTTACCTAAAAAACAAACACAGACAAAAGATGTATATTTCCCTTTTGCCTGTATTATTTTCTAGTAGAATTTTAATTGAGATTTTTTTGGCTAAACAATTTAAACACGATCATTTGGAGTCGTATCAACTTGATTTATGGGCAAATCCCCTTGAGTGTTAATATCTAACTCTTCCCGACGAATTGTTTCTTGTGCTTCAACTGTATCCCTATCAACTACTTTACTGACGCGGACTTCCTCACGCACAAACGCCTCTTTGTGAATTTCAGGCGTTTCTTCATAGATTTCTATGCGTGCTATTTCCCCTTCTTGAAACTGAAGTTCGCTGGGATTGACTGCTCTCCCTGCATCTGTAGGATTAATTCGCTCAATAACAACTCGCTCTCTTTCAATTGGTACTGAAACTCGTGCTGTTTCTGTTTCAATGTGCTTACCAACTGTTACTTCCCCTGTCTTGACACGAGTTTTGCTGGTCACAAGGCGTTCTTCATACAGTTTGAAAGTTTGATGCTTCTGCTCATTCAAATTGTACAAGGATGCATCTTGTTGATAATTGTACGTATCGCGGTTGTAAGCTACGTCACTAGATATTGGACGATAAGCGCTGCGTACCTGCTCTTCATAATCGTAATCAACGGTTATGTTGTCTCTGTACTCAGGCAAACGTTGCACTTGCTCTTTGCTGAGTCCATCAACATAAACCCGGTGCTGATTGTAATCAATATGGGAAAGACCAATCGGTAATAATATTCTTTTATCAGAAGAATCGTATTGAGTGTCTATAACCAGATAGCGAAAACGACCATCTGCATCAACTAGCACATCGGCAACTGAGCCAATTTTTACATTGCCTTCGGTATATAAATCTAAATCTCTGATATCGTCGCCACCAAAAGTTTCTCTATAGTCTGGATCAAAGTCTGCAAGTTTGTAGAGAGGCATAATCTTGTCTTTACATTTAACAACATCTATTCTTTACAGTAGAAATAGATTTGATGCTTGCCATCTCGCTGGCGACTTAATTTATGTAATTAGTTATCAGTCATTAGTCATCATTCTTTAGTTGGGAGACTATTGATGGAAGAGTCAATCACTCAATATATACTACTAAAGATATAATTGAACTTGCGTTTAGCTTCTTATTGTTTTCATTTAGTATCTCTATGGTATGATGTTAAAAAATAGTCAATAATTATTAAGACATAGATTAGATTTCCAAAAGGTAGAGAAGTTCAGACTCTTGTGATTGAGACTACCAATTCAAAATTTAAACTCTAAAATCAAACCTGGTAAAAATGTCTGGTCAACCTTGGTTATCACAGCTTAAACAACAGAAAGTCATTGCAGTTATCCGCGCCTCAGAAGTGTCATTGACACGCCAATTGGCTTTAGCTGTGGCATCTGGGGGAATGCAGTTAATTGAAATTACTTGGAATAGTGCTGGTGCGAGTGAATTGATCGCGCAACTCAGGGTAGAATTACCTAACTGTACTATTGGAACTGGTACGCTGCTAAATCTACAGCAAATGCGGGAAGCAATTGCTGCGGGGGCACAATTTCTCTTCACTCCCCACGTTGACCCAGTCATGATTAAAGCAGCAGTCGATATAGGCGTACCTATCATACCAGGAGCGCTCTCCCCAACAGAAATGGTCACCGCTTGGTCTAGTGGCGCAAGCTGTGTCAAGGTGTTTCCCGTGGAAGCGGTGGGAGGGGTAAGGTATATAAAAAGTTTGCGAGGACCATTGGGTCATATTCCCTTAATTCCGACAGGGGGTGTCACTTTAGAAAATGCCAAGGAATTTTTACAAGCAGGGGCGATCGCAGTTGGTTTGAGTAGTCAGTTGTTTCCCAAAGAGTTTGTAGAGACTGGAAACTGGGAGGCGATCGCTCAAAAATCACAAAACTTGCTCCAAAAAATTAGTTAGTCGTGTTATATCCTCGCCAAGGACTCACTTCAAGTATTTCAGAAGCCAGAGGAATACCAGTCTCTTTTGTGCGAGGGAGAACAATTCTCAGTATTGTGGGCAGTAATGTGGCAATATAGCTGAATAATGCTAAAAATCCCAGAAGATTAGCCTGTGTTGGTAGATCCAATGTCAACATGATTAATCTCTTATTTGCTAATTGATTAACAGCGAGTGATGCAGGTATGGTTCTCTAACCCAGGACACAGACAAGAAATCAGCATGGACTGCGTGCGTCCAGTCTTTTGGTCACTGTCTTATATTGATTATTGGAAATTTTCTTAACTTATGCAGTTTTCGGAGAGTGGAAGCTGAAAACAAAGTTCTGGCAGGTGTGGCTAATGACAGGTTCCACCTTAATAAGCGTGCCATTCGGCTTATAACCCCAAGCAGATATTATCGCTGGTGCTTCCATCAGGATGAAATCAGACAAAACGCCGCCATATCGTAGCAATAAACTGGGAAGTATAGGAGAAAGCGAAAACTTTCCCCAAACGCTGTTATTTGAGTATATATGCTATGAGAAGCCTGATTTTTCCTATATGGATGCGTCCTTTGAAACTATTGCTGACTGGGACAGCACTGACCTTAAATATTTTTTTTGCTGCTTCAAATGAGGTTTGGGCGCAATCCAAAAGCCAGACAATTAAAGAACAAATACAGACGCTACAAAAATCTGATCAGCGTTGGATTCAAATTGACCTTTCAGACCAACGCTTAGTAGCTTGGGAAGGAGGCAAACGTCTTTATGCAATCATGGTTTCCACAGGTAAGAAATCCACCCCAACTCTCACTGGTGTTTTTCAAATTCAATCCAAGCTCAAGTCTACTCGAATGCGGGGTACAGACTATGATATTCCCAACGTTCCACATACTATGTATTACAGTGGAAGCTATGGGATTCACGGTGCATATTGGCATCAAAAATTTGGCACGCCAGTCAGCCACGGTTGTGTAAATCTGGCTCCCAAGCACGCTAAGCGGCTCTTTAACTGGGCATCGATAGGAACACCAGTGGTGGTGCAAAGGTAAAGAATAGGTTAGTAGTAAGCGCTTAAGCGCTTACTACTAGCCATGTTTAACTCAACTGCGCTACGAGTTGATTCTCCAACAAGGTTTCACTCGTCAACAAGTCCTCAACGGTGATTCGCAAAAAGCGTTGCTCATCGATTTGAAAGCGGACTTTAACGCGATCGCTCCCCGGAAATCCAGGCGGTGTCAGTTGGGCAATACTTCTCGCACCATCTTTATCGTTGAGCGATTTGACGTTTGTTTGTCCGCTGGCGATTGAGCGAGTAATCAGGCGATCGCCATCAAAATAAACTTCTGTAGCGCCTGTCTCTGCTCCCAATTCCCCCATAATTAATTCAATACTCGGCTGACTCTCCACAGAAGCGCCCAAAACTAATTCTACAGGCTGAGTCATTGGGTAAGGTTGCCCAGCTTTAATGATAGGATGCCAACTGTGGCATTTGTTGCGGCGGTCCCAGTAACGGATACCGTAGCTATGGTAAAGAAAATCTTTCAGTTCCACACCTTGAGCAAGTTGCAAAGCGCCTTGGGCAATAGCTTCAAAAGGACGCTCGCAACGAATTTTTTCTGGTTCAAAATACTGCTTCACCCATGTTTGGACTGCTGGAAGTTGCACAGTTCCACCGACGAGTAAAACAGCATTAATATCTGAAACTTCTATTCCCTGGCGTCGCGCTTGCTGCAATAGCGAACTCATCGACTCATCAAGTTGATCAAAAAACGAGTGTTCTTTGAGGATATTTTCCAAGGTATCGCGGTTGAGTTCTAACTCATAACTTTCAAACGTCTCATCGTTGAAATAAACTTCACTCGCTTGGGTTTGGCTTGAAAGCTGAATCTTCACCCTTTCCGCCAGCCGCGTTGTCAGGGGACTAGCCACCAGCCCTTGGGTTTTGGCAAAGTAATCAACGAGCCAATTATCAATATCAGTACCACCCAAATTTTGCCCAGCTTTCGCCAGTACGCGAGCGGTTTTTACCTTTTGCCTTGAGTCTTCGGCTAACGACTTATTCCCCCACTTGAGAAGAAACCCTAAAGGCTTTTGAGTGGTTCCCACGCTTTTATCGAGGCGCACCAGGGATAAATCCAACGTTCCGCCGCCAAAGTCAATAACCAAGAGAATTTCTTGGTCTGCCATACCATAACCTAAAGCAGCCGCTGTTGGTTCATCCAACATCCGCACTTGTTCGACGCTTAGGGTTTGGCAAACTTGTCCTAGCCAGTGACGATAAGCTTCAAAGCTGTCTACAGGTACGGTTAACACCAGAGACTCTATTCCCCCTTGCATTGGTGCCAATTGCTCAATGATTTGCGAGAGGAACCATTGCCCCACTTGCTCAAAGCTGATAGTTTGTCCATCTATCTCAGGTAAGAATCCTTGGATATCTGCACCAATACCGCGTTTGAAACTGCGGAAAAATCGCGGGTCGTTTTTCAGGTCAAGACCGCGATCGCGCACCTGTTGTCCCACCAAGACTTGCCCTTTTGAGGCATCTTCAAGATAAACCAAGCTGGGAATCAGTGGCGGGTTGAGACTTTGTTGAATCGATAAACCAGGTATGTTAAGAGTTTCTGGTTGTTGGGTAACCGGGTTCCAGCGAGCGATTACTGTGTTGCTCGTACCAAAATCTATTGCTATTGCCATAATTTTTAATCATCTCACGCAAAGATGCAAAGCGTGAGATTATTTTCCCATTAGCCAATGTATTTTTAAGAGCGCAGTTATGCCGACAGGAGTTTTCCCACCACTACGCCCTTATAAGAATTGAGCAAAAAAAGTCAATGCTCGAGAGTAGGATTTTTTTTCTAAAATCTATATGTAAAGCTCATAACAAAGCTAGATGGTGTGGTATGCCTACTAGCAAAATATTATTTTTTAAGCTATGCAAGAAAATCAACAACACCCCGAAATGGCACAACAAGCAGCTTGCACTGATGAAATATTGGCTGCTTTTGAGGAGATAAAGTTTTTACGGGAGCAGGTAGAGTTTTTGCGTGAGTTGGTAGAGAGCCAAAAGCTATATTTGCAGCACAAAGAGAACCAACTGCAAGAGCTAGAGGAAGAATTGAAGATGACAAACGAAGAGTTGTTTACTGCAGTCACTTTAGACGCAAGTTGCCCCTGAAGTGGCAACTTGCGTCTAAAAAATTTAGAACACTTAACACTCTTTGAGGCGAAGGAACTAGCTAAGACAATTTTGAAAAGTGAAACATTGAAGAATGAATTTGTAGCTGAACTACTCACTCTTATTTATAGCGAAAAAGTTAAACCAGAAGAATTGCAACAGACAGACAGGTTAAGTCTTCAAACAAATCCTTTAAAAAAGAATCTTGCTCATAAGAAATCAAAGGATTTAGAGAAGTCGTCCCAGAAACGTATAGAAAGAACACAGGAACATATACAGGAAACCAGGGAACTCTTAGAAAAATCAAAAAAGTGCCTAGAGAGAATCAAATCGCCCTCAGACACCGAAGATTAGGGAATTTATTGCAGCCACCAAGAGCGCAAATGGGCGATCGCTTCTTCCTTGTGCTTAGCTTCGACTTCTATCCAAGGCGCTTCTCGGTAAACACTCGGCATCGCGGTGATCAAGTCGCTGTGTTTTCTGTCTTGGAAAGCTTCTTCACCGTTGGAAATATGAACCAACTGCCACTCAGGCTTATCCCAAGTTTCTCGTGCGGCATAAAACATTTCCGCCACGTTCGGATCATCGTAACTCTCTAAATTTTCATGGCAGATGTGGTGATGCGCATCAAAGACCAATGGTACATCAGCCCGTTGGCAAACTTCTAAAATTTCACTTGCACTGTAAGCGTGTTCGTCATTTTCCAAAGTCAAGCGGCTTTTGATGTTTTCTGGCAATTCTGAAATCACCCCCACCAGTTGATCTGGGCGTTGGGATTTGCCACCATGAATATTCATCAATGACCAAGAAGAATGTGGTAAACCTAGTAAATCTAATGTGCGGGCGTGCCGATCTAAAATTTTCATACTAGCTTCCACCACTTGTGGTGAATCAGAACTCAGCACCACGTATTGGTCTGGATGTAGTACCATTCTAATGCCCAATCTTTCTGCCCTTTGCCCGATTTTGGCTAAATCTGCGCTCATCTTCTCTAAAACAGTTGCGCCGACTTCGTCCTCCCAGTCACTCATGGGGAACAAATTAGAAGTCATCCGATAAAGCCGTAGCGAGTTCCGCACACAAAAAGTTAACGCCAAATCCAAGCGCTGTAAGTTATCCCGATAAAGTACTTTCAGCGCTGTTTCCCGTTGGTTCTCTGGGAGTTGTAAGTAGCGCGTGCGCGTTATTGTCCGGAAGCGCACCTCTTTGGAAAATGTAATGCAAACCAGCCCTAAGTGCGGTTGGGCAGTTTTTTGGAACTGCTGTGCATTAGGTGAATTGTTAGTTGCAATCCCTGATAGGGATTTAGACTCCCGCACTGCTGACATATTACATATCACTATTACGCCACTTCTTTGATTTAACTCATTCCTGCCCTTGAGTGGTGAGTATCTAAAGGCAGAAGTCAATGCAAACGCATCTCATTGCTACAAAATACAGTCAAAGTTGAGCATCTTAGATGTTGCACCTCGACTTTGTCCATTTTCTAATCAACTCTGGGCTTCCGGCTCGTGGAGAGGAAACAAGACAATGTCGTAGAAGTATATCTGCCTACAGAAAGATTTATTCGTAAAAGTAAAGATTTATTAAATTAGATGTAAAGACTTTTACAAAAAATCTTCATTTGGGTCTGGGAAATCTCTTGACAAAAAGCACTCAAGGATAAAAATCCAAAACAGGAATGTCAAAAGTTCCATACGTATCTTTTGGCAGTGATGTCAAGTAGCTTAAATATTTATTAATATAGTAAAGAAATTTAATCTTCAGCAGTCAGAGCCAAAAAAGCTATCAGATGCGGAAACTATCGCACCAAAAATCTACCAGTAGCGAGCATCCGCCGCTGGTGCATCCTTTAAGCATCAGATTATTCAACAACGGAGAAAATCATGAATAACCAGCAACAGTCAGACTCTAATCAATTTGTGGGAAATCTTAAGAATGGAATTTGGCTGTTTGGCATTTCGTCTTGGGTATTTGGTATAACTGATCGCAGCATTGCTTCGTTTTCCGATGGCTATCTGTCTGCCTTGGATCTAACGCAACTGTTTACCGCTGCAACTTTCTTTGTGGCTTGGTTATTTCTCAAGCCCACATCTAAGGCATAATTCCATTTTTGATGTTTGATGGAATGCAAATGTAGCAGCCATAAAACCAAATAGTAGGATATGAGGACAATAGTCCTGATTGGCGCTAGTTTTCTAAAAAATTGGAAGTTTGAGTATCTGAAACAAAGCACTTTTTACGGCAATGGAGGGTGCGCTAAAGGTGTGTTTATTTACTTGCATTTGCAAAAATCGGGGGAATTTCGAGAAATCTAAAAATTCCCCCGATTTTTTAATGACTATAACGAGAAACCCGGTTTCTTGTTATTTGTGGTGTTAACGGGACAACTTAGCACAGCTTTGCGTAAAAACGAGCGCGTTTTTAAACGCACAGGAGCGCGGAGTTAGTGCAGTGAACCAGCGCTCTTGGTAGTGCTTCGCCGTGAAGCTTCGACGGTGAGCTCAGCCGAACCGCGCTCAGCGGCTCGAGTGAGCGGCTCGAGTGAGCCTTCGCCGAACTCCTCGCCGAACTCCGAACGGTTTCCCGACAGCAGGCGACTGGTGTAAGCGCAAAGCGTGCCGCAGGCATACGCGTAGCGTGCCGCAGGCATACGCGTAGCGTGCCGTGCCTCCTCCGGAGGTCGCACGATACAGGCGATAGCCGTGGCGTTAGCCATAGGCATACCCGAAGGGAGGGTCGCAGAGTCTTTGTATAGAGAATTCGCGCTCGTATTAATCAAATGTTGTAATTAGCACAGATATCGTGAAAAGTATATTGATTAGCGAAGCAATGTAAAGACGCATCATGGCGCGTCTCTACACATCACCAAATCTCAGGAAATTTTTTTCAACTTCTTCCGTAAAGATTCATGCTGACGCTGTATTCACTTAAAGCAACTTAAAAATTTTTAAATGATGAATTATAAATTAAGAAATTAAGTTTTTTAGATTTTCGGTAAAAAAATTGCTTTTGGGGAGTAGGGAGAGGATAATTAAGTGCAAGCTAGATTTCCCGAGAATCAATCAATTCTCATAACCGTCGAAAGCCAAAAGAATCTAAAAGTTTTCAGAATTTATAATTCATACTTATTCGACTTATCTTGCTAAGATGTTGCGGAATTACACTTCAATTGAGGTCAAATGAGACACGAAAAACTATCTCCAGGACTGCTATTAGCATTTGAAGATTATCAACGGGAAGGACAGCAAGCTTTAACTCCACAGATACGAATGCTGAGTATCATTCCTCCCAAAAACAATCTCAAGCCAACCCGTAGCGTAGTTTTTATCTACTGTGACGAACATGCAGACTTGAGCCATTTGTCACAACAAGGTATTGAAGTCAACCAAAATATCGGACACGTCCGGACAGCTTTCTTACCCATAGAAAGTTTAGACGCCTTATCTGAAGAACCTGCTATCGAGCGCATCAAGCCATCGCGCAAACTTGAACTGCGGATGGACGTTGCCAAGAACGCAGTACATATACCGGAGTTTACAAAGAAAAATAACTCCCTGACTGGTAAGGGAGTGATTATCGGTATTATCGACAGCGGCATTGACCCCAAACACCCCGCCTTTGAAGGACGTATTTTACGCATTTGGGATCAAACACTATCTGGTCCTGGAGTGCTAGAGGGCAAATATGGAGCTGAATTAACTGGCTCACTACTGACAGTTTCTCAAGATACAAACGGTCACGGGACTCACGTTGCTGGAATTGCCGCTGGTGTCGATGCTACATATGGTGGTGTCGCACCAGAGGCAGAATTGATCATCGTCAGGAGTGATTTGGATGAAGGTCACATTGCTGATGCTGTCCGCTATATTTTCCGGGTCGCCCGAGAATTGGGGCGTCCAGCAGTCGTCAATATGAGCATAGGCGGACACTTTGACCCTCACGACGGAAGCGATTCGCTGTCAAAAATTATTGACGCTGAAACTGGTCCTGGACGTATAGTTTGCTGTGCAGCAGGTAACGAAGGCAACGATAACATTCATGCTCAAGCAATTATCAAGGCTGGTAAAACCCATACCATGCGTTTCAACGTGCCATTAAATCAATCAAGTATTGCGTTGTTAAACGGTTGGTACTCTAGTGCTGGTCAATTGGAAGTGTCCCTCCGTAGTCCCAACGGTTTCGTTACCCCCTTCCAACCAGCCATTACTGATGGCAATTATACAAAGGAATACACCTTGCAAGATTCGCGGGTGCAAGTCGCAACACCAAGACGCGATGCAGCTAACGGCGACTATAATGTTTTAGTACAAATTCGCGGTACAGCTAACGGCAATTTTACTGCGCCCGTACAGGGTGGAATATGGCAGTTGCGGTTCAAAAACACTTCATCTAAAGATGTGCGGCTGGATGTGTGGGCATTAGATGGGTCAACGTTATTCACAGGTAAGAGTGTCGCTGACTCAGTGAAAATTGGTTCACCTGGATGTGCCAGCAATGCAATTACAGTTGCCGCCTATACAACTAAAGCGAAGTACACTGACATAGACGGCAAAGTGGAAGAATTTGGCTTTCCTCTGAATACGATTTCTGATTTCAGCAGTGAAGGACCGCTGCGGAATGATCTTAAAAAACCGGATGTCGCAGCACCAGGAGCAATGATTGTTTCCGCCCTCTCCTCGAATGCCAATTTCGACCACTCCATGATCATTAATTCCAAGTTTGTAGCGTTAGCTGGTACGAGTATGGCAGCGCCCCTTGTCAGTGGCTTGGTAGCACTGCTGTTGCAGCGTAACCCCAACCTTGATCCATCTGCTATCAAAGACCTGCTTCGTAAAAATAGTTCTATACCAGGTAAACCAGCAGGAACCTTTGATTATAAATGGGGCTATGGACTGATTGATGCGCTGAATCTGTAGTCGGACGTAGCGATGAGCATATCAAATCCGTATAAAGGTAGTTAATGGCAACCTCATAAATTTGATAGGTTAATTATAGGGCAAGCTATTTTGCTTGCCCTTGTTGACTTATTGGGAGGTTTTTATGAATTATCAAAAGCTGGATGCCGGTCTTGCAGTAGCGCTCAATGATGTTGATAACCCACAAGAGCCTAGTTTGAATGTTTTCATTCAGACCCAACCAGATGCAAACTCGACAGATGCACCTGCCATGTTAGAAAATTTAGGCGTCGCTGATGTGACGCCGGGAAAGGATATCTTCACAGCAACCCTATCACCAAACGCAATTTCTCAGTTGTCGGAACAGCCTTGGGTGCAGTCTATTAAGCTGTCTCAAAAAATGCGTTTGCTGAATCGTAGATGAGGAGCTTACATTTAACATCAAATTTTAAACGACTTTCGGTTGAGCCTTCGTAATGTAGAAAATACCAGCTTTACCAGCCATTCTCACGCTAAATTTGAGCGAGGCTTTGGATGAAGTAATTATTTATCTGTGTCCATCTGTGTCCATCTGTGGTTCTTATTTCTTGATGTATTGCACTCAACTAAGTACAGGCATTGCATAAGTTCGTAACTTTTTTAAACGCAGAGGAACGCGCTCGGTAGCGCAGCGAAAAGTTCTGCAGGAGGGTTTCCCTGGGTAGGAAACTTTTCAAGACAAAGGGACGCAGAGTCTCGCCAAATTTAATCTGCTACAAATTAATAAAATGCTGTACTAAGAACCCTATAGCCTCCACTTCCTCCACTTACTGATTACCGATTAGGCTTAGGAACTAGACGCCGCAATAATCTGATGAGGGGTGATTCTATCTTGAGTCTAAAAGCGAGTATCTGGGTTCTCTGAAGAGGATTAAAGTTATTGTCACTCACAAGGATTAATGACTGACCATCAGGTAGTTTGGGACCGAGAGTTAAGCCTTCGATATTGTCTAGCGCCACATCCAGTTGTCTCAAATCAAAAAGCAGCTTTTTCTCTGTAGGTTTGATGTTCTTAAGGTCAACAGTTAAAAGGCTATCGATATCATGAATATCATCACCACCTTCCAAGGAAATCTGAAATAGTGCAATCGAAAATCCAAAGCCAGTAAAAGTCCGCTCTAAACTTAGGAAATGACCTTGATTGTCAAGAGCAACTAAATCAGTTAACCCGCTAGAAAATCGACGAGAGAAATTCAAAAATGGTGTGACTGGTTCAGTCTGGTAAAGAAATTCTTTTTCTGGCTCACCAGTGAGCAAATTATATTGTAATATGCGGCAAGGACTACTGGCTTTTGGTTTGGCTTCGGGACCATCTTGAATCAGAGCATTTTCCGTGGCTGTAAACAGATACTTTTGGTTGGGTGTGATAGTTAGAGATTCAAACCCTAAGTTCTCACGGATACCCTGTTTACCGCTTTGATTTGGCAAAAATTTATTGGGAATTGGTAGTCTTGTCAGTTCCTTTGCAGAAGAAACTGAAAATTCTTTAATAAAAGGTTTTATCTGTTTACTATTATCACCTTCAGAAGAAATATAAAGAGTTTCTTTGTTTGTTAAGCTGATACCTTCTGAATCAATACTACTCGTAGGAAAAGGTTGACCACTTTCGTTTAACAGTGTGGTGACGCTAACAGGTACAACCCCGCCATCTGTTAACGACCCCTTGCTGAGGTCAATTTTCAAGGTGTAGAAGCGAGCAGGACCTTTTTCGCTACGGTCATCAGATATTGTGTAATAAAGTTCTTTTTTAGCGTCGTATGTAATTCCAGAAAACCCTCCCATTGGGGTTTTTTGGAAAGAAAAATCTGTGGGGAAAGTCGCAGAACCTATAAAATCTATTTCAGTTATCGGAAAAGCTGAAGCAGGTAGATTGATGAAAAATATGCTGACAATTAAAATCGGAATAAGAAAGAAAATAATTAGCCGAAACTTCAAAAACTTTTTGAGGTGCTGCATTGTGAGTTATTGCTAAGCAGTGAAAATCACAAACAAGATATCATGGTTAAGCAAATATAGCGCTTCTCGTTTGGATGAAGTAATTATTTATCTGTGTTCCATGACTGTCCCATGAGTGGTTCTTATTTCTTGATGTATTGCACTCAACACCACCAAGCGCTATATGCATCTTTGATTGCAGATTTTTCCGTACTCGATTGGTTTGGCATACTGTTGGCATTAGAGCAAAACTGAATGGGAACGGGGCGCGGTAGCTATCGGAGTATATGGTTATCAGCTATTGCCAACAACATTATATAAAATATAAGTATATTTTTTTACTTAAAACTGTTATCGCTCATTTACCAAAGAGTGCATGGTTCCTTAGTGGTACATAGAGTTTATGGTAGCAATAGCAGCTCTCATTCCATTTGTATTGAGCGAGTCTTGATTTAGCAGATTGCCGTAATACGTTGATTAAAGAATTAAAGATTTAATGAAGGTATACCTCTTTTGTAGAATTGGCTCGGTTGTTTCCTGTACTATTTATGACAGGGTTAAATTCATAATTATTTACAATTACAAAGTCTCATTACGTAAGTACAACGGCGGCGTAATTGTATGAATTTTGCTCCTAAGACTAGTAAAATTTAGGGCTTGAGGGCTTTTTAATGAAACTCAATCGCTTTAGAACAGTCATATCCGCACTGGCTGTAGTCACGCTATTTAATCTGGTCAGCGATACCAAACCTGCTGCTGCGTTTGGTCTGGTTGGTCTAACTGACAACAACAATCTAGTTCTTTTTGACTCCGATAATCCCACCGCTACTAGCAGTGTCTCAATCACTGGGGTCGATGGTCTTGTGTTGGGCATTGACACTCGTCCAGCTAACAATCTAACCTACGGTGTGACGAGTGCCAACAAAATCTACACCATTAACCCGTTTACTGGTGCTGCTACTTTTGTAAGTCAACTCTCCAATGCCTTCACCGGCGGATTTGTTTCTGGCGTAGACTTCAACCCAGTACCTAATCTCTTACGGGTTGTTGGAGGCAATGGTCAGAACTTCCGTATCAATGTGGATACTGGTGTGGCCACTCCTGATGGGACACTGAACCCTGGAAACCCCAACATTACTGCTGCAGCTTATACCAATGCGGATAATGACCCGAACACCGGAACTACGCTGTACGATATTGACTCCAACAGCGACGCGTTATTTATACAGAACCCGCCGAATGCTGGCACCTTAGCACTGGTAGGCTCTCTCGGTATCGACATCGACTCGACAGGAGGGTTCGACATCTTCACACAAAATGGGGTGAATACTGCCGTTGCGGCACTGACTCCAGCCGGTTCAACTGGCTCCAATCTATACAACATCAACTTGTCTACGGGTGCTGCTACGCAAATAGGCACCATCGGCAATGGTAGTAGCAAAATTGTAGGAGTGACAGCTCAGGCTGTCCCTGAGCCTACTACTGTCCTTGGCTCTTTAGCCGCTGGTGGTATGCTTGCTCTATTACGTCGCTGCCGTCGTCGTCTGAAGTCCGTTATTTAGTCAGACTTTCAGTAGACCATGAAGCCTAGCTTGATGGATAGCACTCAAGGGTAATCTAAACAAATAACTTTTGTCGAGCCAATAACCAGAAGCGCATCTACCCCATAACCGAGAAATATTCTAGAAATCAATAGCCCATATTTTCAAAGGACTAATCACGATACTCATTCTGGAAAAAGTTCACAAGCCAGTCTTTCACGCTGTGGGTTGCGCGGCAGTCGTCTTCGTTGTAACGTTGGATAATTTCTAATAAAGAGCGATCGCCTGTTTTTAACCACTCGTCATACCAGTAAATACACTTAGCACCGCTTGCTTCTGGATCACGCCACTCAAACCCCAGCCATCGAGCAATTGCTTTTAAAGCATAACTTTCTACAGGTAACGCCACGTTTTGCGTTAATACTTCATACACATCCACAAACCGCCTAAGTACCGGCAATACAGAAGTGTACGGAGTGTGGTACTCCTTTGCGAGTCGTTTGACTGTATCAAATTCGTAAACACAAAAATGATAAATTGGTGCATCTGGATATTGCCAAACCAAATCCAGAAATTGTTGCCAAATGAATTTTTCTTCTTCTTTTGTTTCTGCCAAAAAAGAATAAAACTGTTCTGTCTTAGCAAGTCTATCAACAACCAGAACCCCCAATAGGTAATCTAAATTCAAGTCTGGTTGCGCCTCAATATCAAAAAATATCTCTACAGGAGCTGTAAATAGGATATCGTCCCTATGATCATCTATCTGTGTAGCGTCTGTAGCAGTGTTTGTCGCTTTGTCGAGGCAAACAGCAGTGTTAACAGTGCCATCTACAAGATATTCTTGCTTTGATGATAGGTATGGTATAATAAACGGACGGTTTTCTAGGATAGATTGCGCTTGCAATATCAGCTTAGGTGCTACTGTGCTGTCGAAACCAGGTAGGTTTTCCAGTTCAGTGGCGCGAGTTGTCGCTAAAGATTCTACTGTTGTTATATCTAACGCTTGCAGTTGTTTGTAGCGAACAGGTGTCACACCTGGTAACAAAGAGAGGTGTCTCTGAGATTGAGCGACTCCATAACAATGACTGTACCAAGGGCAAAGACTACACCGTTGACGAGAAATGAAGACTTCCGGCGCTTCCTCTGTTTCTAAAGTTTGAACACTTTCGTGCAGGATGCGTTGCATTTGTGGCATCCATTTGGATAGATCCACACAATAACCTCCTTCTTTACCACGCAACATTAGCCAAGCTGTTTCCGACTCAACTTGTTGCACTGTCGCCAACACATAAGCATGAAATGCTGCTACAACCTGATACTCTTGTTTAGGACGCTTACCTAGTTCAATAGTAGCCGGAACATACATCCAATCTCCAAAGCGCGATTGTCCTCTGTGCTTAACGAGAATATCTGGACGGCTTAGTAGCGTGTGTCTTTCAGAATAAGTTGCTAACAGCACTCCTTGATGAATGCACTCAGCCCCCTGCTGCATCAACTCAAAAGTCGCTGCTGCTCCTGCTTTCCAGTCTAATCGTCGATATTGTGGTTCGTGATATGTAAACTGTTTCAAAACACTCATCTGATGAGCGATTTTGTCCTGGTACAGTTTCAGCAGCAAGTCATTACCAGCATCTCGCCGACTTTTGTCACCGTGAATGTCTAAAAAAGGTCGGCGCTTGCAGCGTTGGTATTGCAGCAGTAGTTCAGCATTAATTAACATTCTCTTAAGGTAACAAGAATTTGCACGTTCTGGCAGTGATCCAAATAACTAAAGTTGATGTTATTATGCACACTTTTTGGGAAAGTGGGGGAAGTCCACAAGTGGAGGGAGTAGGGGAAGTAGCGGAAGTAGGGGGAGAATAACTAATATCTAGTGACTAAAGATTAATGACTGATGACTAGTATTTCTGCATCAACAAGCAAGTTGCATCACCATCGACAGCTATTTCCAGGTTTGCTCAATAAGACTTATTTTAACTACGGCGGTCAAGGACCAATGCCACAAACGGCTTTGGATGCAATTTCTCACGCGCAAGCTTATATCCAGCAAATAGGTCCTTTTGGTACTGAGGTGAATCGCTGGATAATACAAGAGACGAAAGCTGCTAGAAATGCGATCGCCTCTGAGTTAAATGTCCCACCCGAAACAATCACCTTAACTGAGGATGTCACCGTCGGCTGTAATATTGCCATGTGGGGTCTTGATTGGCAGCCAGGCGACCACATTCTGCTTAGCGACTGCGAACATCCTGGTATCATCGCAACGGCTCAGGAAATCGGGCGTAGGTTCGCGGTTGAACTGAGTACTTGTCCTCTCATGGCAACTTTAAACGAAGGTGACCCCGTCGAAGTTATTGCTCAACATTTGCGTCCAAAGACTCGCCTTGTAATATTGAGTCACGTTCTTTGGAATACAGGTCAAGTTTTGCCTATTGATAAAATTGCTGAAATATGCATTGCTAACTCTGTCAGACTTTTGATAGATGCCGCTCAGTCCGTCGGCTTATTGCCTTTAAATTTAACTGAATTGAAGGCTGATTTTTACGCCTTTACAGGTCATAAATGGCTGTGCGGTCCTGGGGGTGTAGGAGGTTTGTATGTTCGACCTGAAGTCCGAGACAGCTTGAAACCTACGTTTATCGGTTGGCGCGGCGTTATTCCTGACAGTAAAGCAAAGCCTCTAGATTGGCAACCAGATGGGCAACGCTATGAAGTGGCGACATCCAACTATCCACTTTACACAGGGTTAAGGGAGGCGATCGCCATTCATCAGCAATGGGGTACACCAGAGGAACGTTACCAGCAAATTTGCCATTACAGCGAATACTTATGGCAACGATTACAGGTATTACCCGATGTCAAATGTTTGCGAACTTCTCCACCAGAAAGCGGCTTAGTCTCGTTTCAACTCACAAATCAAAAACCTAACGCTAGCCGTGATCTCGTTGTCTTTTTAGAGTCACAACGGTTATTTACTCGGACAATAGCCGATCCGGATTGCGTACGTGCTTGTGTTCACTATTTTACTCTAGAATCAGAACTTGACGAACTGGTTGAAGGAATTCAACAGTTTTGTCAAATGTAGGTAGTGGGTAGTAAGTAGTAGTTCTTTTTGATAGCTAATAATTAACAAATGTAGAGACGTAACCCAAGTTGCGGGTTATCTGAGTTCGAGCGCTTCGCAGTCTGAGATTAATGCGATCGCCAATGCCAATTTAGCGGTTGCGCAGAGCGCAACCGTCACTCAGAGTTAGTTCCAATGAAGAGTCT
>JAHHIB010000121.1 GCA_019359075.1 Kalymmatonema hyalinum WJT4-NPBG1 | reverse complement strand
TTTTTTCCCAATCAACAAGGGGTATTTGCTCGACGCAGGCTGGGCGCTTTTTTTCCATAAATCTCACATTACCAGATTTTGGCCGTCCTAATTGACGATCGCCTGACAACCCCCTGAACGGTTACCTACAAACACAGCCAGCGAGCCACCGCTGCAGTCCTTGTTTCCCGAACTCACGGCGACTGGCGTCGCAAAGAAGAACATCAAGAAAACTAATGAGTACTAGAGGTCTAATGTATGTCTGATTTTTTCTTTCCTCTATAAAAAGAATGCCTACCAAGATTTTAAATAATTAGACTTTGGTAGCCTTAAGGTTAGAATCTTTTTAATTCGTGAAATTCTAATCGTCTATTTCAACGATGTCTCCATTGGGAATCCTGATGTCCCCATTAGGAAGTCTGCGTACCTTTCTAGCAGAAATAATATCTCCATTGGGAAGCCTAATGTCCCCATTACGAAGTTTGACTATTCTAGGCTTTGGTTTGTCGTCGCGATCCCAATTATAGTTGTATCTGGAAGGAGGCGATACATCTTCTGCGCGTTGCTCGCGGTTCCAATTACGGTTGTATCTGGGAGGAGGTGGTACATCTTCTGCGCGTTCACTTACAACATAAACTCTGCTTTGAGCACTTGCAGGATTAGCTAAGAAAGTTGGAGCAAGTACTACGGCAGTAGCTATCAGCATGGATAGATGGTGTTGTCGAAACATAAAAATACCTCTGTTGCTTGAAAAAATCTGAACTTTTCATCCATTAGTATTCAACAATTTCATCATATAAATCTCTTACGGTAATGACATGAAGCAAAAGTCCTAAGTTCATAGATGACAAAAGTACCAGTTTTGATTAAGCCGAAATTAAGAGACTTATTGCATTCATTTCAAAACAATGAATAATTAACCGCAGATGGACGCCGAAGTAGATGGACGCAGATGAAATCTATTTATGCAAGAGGTCTAATCACTATTTTTCACGCTACGAACTTAGTAATTGTGAGATATTAAAAAACAATAGATAAGCCATATTATTCTGGATAAATCATTTATTAAAAAAAATACAACTATTAAATTTGTAGAAGATGATTTTCATCTTCATTTTCAGCAGACTGATTGTGTAAATTTGCTTTCTGCTTGGGTACAAATTCAGACAATTTACGACGTTGCTCTGGAGTCAGCACTGCTCGCATTGCCAACATATTTTCAAAGTGTGTATTTTCAAGCTGTTGCCGCAACTGTTGAAGCTGGCTATGTTTGGAGCGAATTTGGTTTGGTGTGGCTGTACCTTCTATAAGTGCTTCCAACTCAAGAACTGCTTGCTGCACTGCTTGCTGATTTTGCTTGATTCGCTCTTTATTCTGGTTGAAAGCAATGTCAAGTTGCTTTTGTTGTTCTGGTGTGAGATTAAGTGCCGCAATCAGTTCAACTTGACCAAGTTCAAAACCTAAGGGTTGATTTGATATTTGTGCAATGAATATCTTAAAAAGCTGAGATGGTATACCCCAAGCAACAGTGCTACCCAGGCAGAAGAACAGAACTGTTAGAACAGCAGTGCGACGCAACATCATAGAATTCAACTCCCTATTTTAAAAGTAAGTTCTTACTTATTAATTGCCTAAAAAAAAGATTTGGCTGTGTCACCCTATTCATGTTTGACTGGTGCGATTCCTTGCCAAAGGATCTCTACAAGACGCTGCACAAACTCTTGATCGGTAGTAGGCATACTTGCTTGAGTTTCTATATGCTCTGAAAAAACATAATTCATCACAGATCCTAGTAAGAGGTGAGCAATAGTTTTGGGATCGCAATGGCGAAGGCGGCCTTGTTTCATCTCACGCTCTAAAAAAGCAGTTAGTGCATTGACATGTTGAATAAGCTTTGGCTTTGGTATTTCAGGTGTTGGGATTTTCCCTCGTGATTGCAGCATCATGACTCGAGGCATAACCTCTCGGTGGAATTCCAGAATCCGTAAGCAGATTTGAATTAAGTTCTCTTTGAGGTTGCCCTTGCCAACAAGAGTTTCAAGCTCGTTCACCCATACAAGTGTTTCTGGAATTCCCATCGCAGTGAAGAACAATTCTTCTTTGGTTGAGAAGCGCTTGAAAATTGACGCTTCAGAAACACCAGAGCGTGCTGCAATCTCTAAAGTTGATCCGCTGAAGCCTTTTTCTAAAAAAACTTCACGTGCTGCCTCCAAGATTTGCTCATTGGTAATTTTAGGTATACGACCCATAAATTAGTAAGTGCTTACTTAATAATATCTTCCCATGTTATAACAATGTCAAGGTGAATGCTTAGAGTCAAAATTCAGTAGAAATGCTGTCCGATCGCATCGAAACTCAGCTTCAAAAGCTACTAGAAAAATCCAGAGGGGCATTCTAAGTTCCTAGCTGCGGAATTCTGAGTTCTGGATTCTGAGTTCTTGTGTCTGTAAAATTTTGCTGTCGTCAACCAGGGAAATCGTTTAAGCTAGCTGAAAGGTTCTTTCATTCTTGGCAAAGAGGCGGTAGTGTGCCTAAACGGATTGGTTTAATTTCTCTTTTGGTTGTTTGTGGTTTGTGTAGTTTACCTCAACCGACAAATGCACAAGCACTGGTACCTCATACACTGCAACTTGATGCAGCAAAATTGGAACAGCAAGGGTTAGGTTTGGCAAAGGAAGCAGCTCAACTAGCGCAGTTTCAACAGTTTGAACTAGCTTTACCAAGAGCGCGGTTGGCATCACAACTCGCTCCTAAGAACGATAGAGTCTGGTTTCTCTTAGGTGGTTTGTATTTGCAAGGCAAAGATTTGGATGGGGGAATCAAAGCTCTGAAAAAGGCACAATCTCTCAACCCTAAAAATGGCGATGTTCAGTTCGCTTTAGGTTCAGCTTACTTTCAGCAGCAAAAGTATCAAGAGGCTGCCAACTACTATCAAGAGGGTTTGAAGTTAAAACCCAACGATCCAGACGGATTGTTTAATTTGGGCAATGCTTACTATATGCTGAGTAAACTTCCAGACGCGGTTGCTCAGTACAGAAAAGCAGTCTCCTTTGACAAAAAATTCTGGCCCGCCATCAACAATGTTGGGTTAATTTTGTACGAACAGGGCGATATCCAGGGCGCAATTAAGCAATGGCAAGGGGCCGTTGCTATTGAGAAACAAGCGGCAGAGCCTTTACTCGCATTGGCAGTAGCTTTGTATACTAAAGGCGACCAGCAACAAGCTCTAGCAATGGGACAAGCTGCAATCCGCATTGATGAGCGCTACGCTGATGTAGATTTTCTCAAAGAAAATCTCTGGGGCGCACGCCTGTTGTCTGATACGAAAAAATTCTTAGAATTACCGGGCATTCAAGCTGCTCTCCAACAACGTGAAGAACCATCAGCTCCTACCAGCAGGCAACGAATTGTACCACAATAGGGAATACGGGACTTGTAGGAATAAGGAAGATGAGGAAGATGAGGAAGATGAGGAAGATGAGGAAGATGAGGGGGAATACATAGTTGTTGTCTGGCTCCCTTCTGGGACTGATATTCGACGCAGCCACTTGCTCAATATCTCATCTAATAGTACATATATATTATTCTGTAAAAGAAGCAGTAGCCCAACAAAGATATTGGGGTTGGGCTACTCCAGGTATGTGTTCTTCATTCAAGGACACTACTATGGAAATGTGCTAGGTGCAGTTTACCGTGGGGTGGACATTCTTTTGGACTCCAAATTGTGGATTTAGTTGTCCTGTTTAGGTAGTACTGCCATGATTTGGTCAACAAACTGTTGATGGTCAACAATTGGCTTGGAGATGTAGCCATCAGCACCGCTTTGTTTGAGAAAGTTCTCGCGATCGCCTTCCATAGCGTGTGCTGTTACCAAAATAATAGGTAAGGAAGCTGTTTGGGGATCAGATTTTAACATTTGTGTAATTTTGATACCATCAACAGACTTACCTTGGTAAACACTTCTTGACAGAGAAACATCCATCAAGATAATGTCAACTTCCCCCGATTGGGCAATTTCGATGACCTCTTCCACATTTTCAGTATGTTTCACCTGCAAGCCACCTCGCTTGGTCAAAATCTTGGAAAAAACACGAGCATTAATCAGATCGTCTTCGACAATCAAAACAGTTTTCATGAGAATTTGACTTTTGTTAGGCCATCTTAACTAAAGGCGCACGTGTCCGAGAAGGGGAATAGCACCTAATCAAAACTGTTGTGTGCCTATGCTTGAAATAATCAACATAAATCTCGGTCAACAAGGATAATACTACTGCTTTCTATCCTGTGACTATCAAGATTCTGTAATGAAGAGTATTTCATCCGTTATGCTGTGGTAGCTGCAGTCTTCATTAACGGCAAATTTTGTGTAGTGGAAATATAGGGAAAAAAACTCATGGCAAAACAATTAAACCTTCTCTGTGAGGGACAGGTCATTACCACAGCGTTGCATATCGAAATGCAACGGTCTTACTTAGAATATGCCATGAGTGTGATTGTCGGGCGGGCGTTACCAGATGTGCGAGATGGCTTAAAGCCAGTTCACCGACGCATTTTGTATGCCATGCACGAACTCGGTCTGACGCCCGATCGACCTTACCGTAAGTGTGCGCGTGTGGTGGGAGACGTGTTAGGTAAATACCACCCCCACGGCGACCAAGCGGTTTATGATGCCTTGGTCAGGCTGGTACAAGAGTTTTCCAGTCGGTATCCCTTACTGGCAGGACATGGGAATTTCGGGAGCGTGGATAATGACCCGCCAGCGGCGATGCGCTACACAGAAACGCGCCTTGCATCAATCAGCCACGAGGGAATGCTGACAGAAATTGGCGAAGAAACGGTGGACTTTATCGGTAACTTCGATAATTCCCAGCAAGAGCCAACTGTATTGCCAGCTCAGTTGCCATTTCTGTTGCTCAATGGCAGTGCTGGTATTGCTGTGGGGATGGCGACGAATATTCCACCGCACAACATAGGGGAAGTGGTAGATGGGCTGATCGCATTAATTGATAATCCCGACTTAGCCGATGAAAAGTTATTTGAGATCATTCCCGGACCAGATTTTCCCACAGGTGGTGAAATTGTCGGTAACTCTGGAATCAAAGAAGCATACACCACAGGTAAAGGGAGTATTGTGCTGCGGGGAGTCGCCCAAATTGAGGAAGTTGCAGGCACCAGGGCTAGCAAGCGGCGGACAGCAATTGTGGTGACAGAATTGCCTTATCAAGTGAATAAGGCTGGTTGGATTGAGAAAGTCGCCGATTTGGTGAATCAAGGTCGTCTTCAGGGAATTGCGGATCTGCGAGATGAGAGCGATCGCCAGGGAATGCGTGTCGTGATTGAACTAAAACGCGATACCAACCCGCAAGAAGTTCTCCACAATTTGTATCACCAAACCGCTTTGCAAAGTAACTTTGGGGCGATTCTCTTAGCTTTGGTGGATGGACAACCGCGTCAACTGACGTTGCGTCAGTTATTAGAGGAGTTTTTGAGTTTCCGAGAGCAGACACTTAACCGCCGCTACTCTTATGAGTTAGCTAAGGTTCAAAGCCGACTGCATCTGGTTGAAGGTTTACTCAAAGCACTTTCTCACTTAGATGAAGTTGTAGAAATTTTACGGAGTGCGGCTGATGGCACTACGGCAAAAATGAGCCTGCAAAACCAACTGGATTTGAATGAGGTGCAGGCGGATGCGATTTTGGCTATGCCATTGCGTCGTTTAACCAATTTAGAACACCAAAACTTACACAAAGAGTATGAGCAGCTCAATGAGCAGATTCAGGTGTTGCAGAGATTACTCAACGATAGACGCGAGTTACTGAAATCACTGAAAAAAGATTTGCGATCGCTCAAGCGCAAATACAACGATGCCCGTCGTACCAAAATCATAGGGGAGAACAAAAGCACAGGAGCACAGGAGCAGACAGAGAGTCCAAAATTGAAAATCGAGAATCCTCTGTTGGAAGCGCCCTCAGAAGAAGTGGTTTTAGAATTTACCCACCGGGGATATGTACGTCGTCAGCCTTCGGCCCGGAAGGCAAGAGCTGACAACGGTACGTCTGATAATGACACGGTCATCCAAACTGTGTTGACCGACACGGCAAAAGAGTTGCTGGTACTGACCAGTGGTGGCAAGATTTACCCAGTGAATGTGGCAGATATTCCTCCCACCAATGGACGTTCTGCACGGGGAACACCATTGATTACCTTGCTCTCGAACTCTGCTCAGGGTGCTCAAGAAGCTGTTATTAACCGCTTTGTACTGCCTGAACATCCAGAAAATAACGAGATGGTTCTCCTGACGAAGCAAGGAAGAATCAAGCGTTTTTCCCTGACAGAATTGACTAATCTCACCCGGCGCGGAATTACCATTTTGAAACTCAAAGATGGTGACGAATTGTTATCAGCTCAGTTCACTAAGGCGGGTGAACATCTGGTTTTAGCAAGTTCGGGTGGGAGAGTTTTGAAGTTTGAGGTGAATGATCATCAACTCCCCGTTATGGGTCGCACTGCTATGGGTCTGCAAGGTTTACGTGTGCGTCAGCAAGAAGAGATGGTTGGTTTTGTAACCTCAAGCATGAAGGAAAACCTATTACTGGTGACTCAATTGGGATACGCTAAACGTATGCCAGTGAGTGCTTTGCGCTCAGCGAATCGAGGCGATATCGGGACTCAGACCTTTAAATTCACCAACAAAACTGACATTTTAGCAGGAATGGTACGAGCAACTGCAGGTGCTGAGGTGGCGCTAGTCACGAATCATCAACGCCTGGTACGCCTTGGAGTGGAAATAATTCCCACCCTTGGCAAAGATGTCACAGGTGAAAGTATCCTTCAACTTAATCGCGAAGAAAAAATCATTTGTGTTGTCGAACTGCACTCGTAATGCAAGAGCTGACCACTCTAGTGTGGGGAGGCTATGCCCACCCTACTAATACTTTCATCTAACGGTAAGCTCAGTTGTGCTAGCTTATCCCTAGTTAGGGAGATGTGCGATAAAAGAAGTAGTCAGAAGTGTAACAGTTACCTGCAACGACGTGAAGCGCCATGAGCCGATTATCCGCAAGAACGAAGGGACACACAGAGTAGAGTTAGCTGGCGTCCCGTGCATTGTAAACGTTGCTATCAGAGCGATACTACCAGAAGGATTTGCAGCACTAAAGAGTCAAAAGTTAGATGGTGCTGTAACGATTTGTGATATCGGCGGCGGTAACACTTCTATTAGCCGATTCTTTAACTCTGAGCCAGTCGGTGAGGTTGTTGTTCGAGACTTTGGGGCTGAATACCTGATTGAGCGAATCTCCTGCAATTCAGACCTCAAAGCGCTGATTAAGCAAGCTCCTAGCAAGGATGTCATCAACCGAAGTATTGAAGTAGGTTTGAAGATTAAGAAGTCAGAGACGGGTGAAAAAGTACCCTTCCTAGCCTACGGTGAATCAGCGCTCAACTTTTACAACGTCTATGATTTTGAGCTAAAAGACTTCATCAATTGCAGGCTACGTGAGGTTATCAAGCAACTGGAGTCTTACCAGCTTGGCGGTGACAAAATTCTGATAATTGGCGGTGGATCTAAATTACCTCTGTTGAGTGCAGCGCTCAAGAAAAAAGGTTTCCTGATTTCAGATAACGGAGCCTTTGACAACCTCACTGGCTTGATATCGGAGGTAGCCTAATGGTTGCAGATAAAGTCAGAATTAAGAAGAGTCAAAAACCCAAAGTAGAGCAGTGGTGTGGAGCGCTAGAGATTACTGAAAGCAGGTTTGTGGAGGATGCAATAGCTTTCTATTTGCGATATCTAGAAGGAAAGTACCCAGTAGTACCCATAAATCCTGTAGTCAGTCCGGTAATTTCTCGGGAAGTTGTACCCATTACACCGTCAACAGCTTCTACAACGATAGAGACTGACGACCCAGAAGAATTTGACGGTGGTATCGAATTATGATTCAAATGAGTTTGATTAATTTTGACGACGAAACAAATTAAGGAGAAAACTCAATAATGGACAACTTCAATAAAAAATCTAAAACTTACGCTCAAAAATACGCTCAAGATTTACTTATTAAATTCTTGAGAGAAGAAGCCAAATTTGTCGGATATGACGCATATGTCAACAGTGAAGTCTTACCAACTATTACTTGGCGTGTAAACAGAGACGCACCATACTGGGGGATTTTTCCAGATTATCCAATTGCAAAAAGTGAAAACACCATTATTGAGATAGTTTGGGATGAATATTTATTTAATACTGAGTCAACAAGAAAAGATGCGATTCCAACAATCGATGAACTTTGGAATTTTGGTCTGGTACTTGAAACAGTTTTAGATATTGCTATTCAACATAAAGGAGTTATACACACGGCTGTATTTTTAGACGAAATACCCAATCATGCAATAAATTTTCTGAAGACTGGCGCTATTCCTCAAATAGTCGTAGTCAACTCTTATGACCTTTTGAATCAACCATTATTTTCTACTTTTAACGGTCTAAAAATGCCTCTCCAAATCTTAGATCCATTTAATCTCTAAAAGCAAAAGACACTGGAATTCCCTAGCAAGTCACCAATGACCTAGAAATTGCAAATCCCTCAAAGCGTCGGCTAGAGAGGGATTTTAGGTATTGGCTTTTTTGACTGCTAGGTTAAATTATTTGCTTTCTCAACTACTTCCTTTAACTCTTCAAAGGTAATACTACCGTCTTCGACTAAACCATACCGTGACAGTAACTCCTGGGGACTAGTGGTATTTGTTTCTGATAAGATAATTGCACTTAATCCAGGACTTAAAAAAAGCTCATTAATGGAGACTTTGCCGTCTTGATCGCGATCTAAATTATTAAAAAGAGATTGAAGCTCTTGCTCGGTTGCCATAACTTTTTATCTGAATTAATTTTTCAATTTAATACCTCATTAATATCTCATTAATATCTCAAAATTAAATAAACTTATGTCCTTAGACGTAGAAACGGGTATTGCTGGGGCTTAGATCAGGTGTAGGCTGTGGATCACAGTGTTTTTGGTCTGGCGATGAAAATCAATCGGCACGGTCGCGCCAAAATTCTAACGCAGCAAGAGATACAGCTAGTTTTCGCTCAAGGGTTTGACAGTGAGCGTGATAAAACCCTATTTGGCGTGTGCCTGTTTACCGCTGCAAGAATTCGTGAGGCTTGCACCCTGTTGACTGAAGACATCTACACCCCCAAGGGACAGATTAGACCACGGCTGATTATCAGAAAAGCCAACACTAAAGGCAAGCTGGCTACACGGTCGATACCAGTGATTGAGGACTTACGGCAGTTGCTGAGTAACTACTACCCAATTCGGGGTGATGTTTACCTGTTCCCCGGTCGCAGTAACGGACACTTGGCTGAAGATAGCGCAGCAAGAATATTAAGGGAAGCGTGTAATTTACTCGCTTTTGGGTGCCTGCACTCTTCTGGTCACATCCTCCGACGGGGGGGTTGCCACCTACAGTATCCGCCCGTTGGATGTATGTTACGTTGCTGAGTATCCCACTACCCTTGTGGGATTTGGCTTGGAGCAGCAACCAAGGAATTGCATTGGGACTGGGTGAGTCAAAGCTTGCTTTCACCTGACCTACGACCTTACTGCCGTCATTTGCCTCCCAAGTAGGACCAGCATAGTGCTTGATACTGTTCTTACCTTGCTCGTCAAACAGGTTAGCCTCGGGTGCTACAAACGTCCACTTAAACTGGTTAGCGTTGCCTGATTTAACTTTGCACTCATAAATTTGCACTCCTTTAGCCCTCTCTTTAAGCAGTAGCACTTGATTTGGTGGCACTTTCAAGTTCTCAGGAACTTGAGGCGACCCGATTACCCCTTGCGCGGCTAACAGTTGTGGCATTTGAGCTACACCAACCTGTGCAATCAGTAACGGAAGTAGTAGGAAGCATGTCTGTTTGAACTTTAGTTCTGGCTTCACAATGCTTAAACCTTATTTAAAAAAGGGTAGAGCTAAGTACAACTCCTCATTAATAGGGGTCGGAAATCAAAAGTATGCAAAAACTGGGACGTGAATTATCGCTCTTGTCAATTCCAAACGCCTTTTACGGTGAGTGTACGCAAAGAAAGGGTAGAGCAAGGGTGCTGTTAGGAAGCGTCAGTTACCTTAAAGATATTTATTTAGCAGAAAATCAAATATAAGTTATAAGTCAAAAATATATAACAAACCTATAAAAAATATGACACTTTTTCAAGAAACTTGTTATATTTAGTTACATAAGGTAACAAACCTTAAACGGTTCAGTTTGGAGTGCCAATTATGACAAACGCAACAAAAGTTACTTCTCCCGTGATCGAAGATCGCAATGCTTGGCGTTGGGGTTTCACACCTCAATCAGAAATTTGGAACGGTCGCTTGGCAATGATTGGCTTTTCAGCAGCGGCTCTGATTGAACTGTTCTCTGGTCAAGGTTTCCTACACTTCTGGGGCATTCTGTAATTCTCAAGACTACGGATTGCTTGTAAATAATTAACTAAACGTAACGAAAGTTAGGAAATTCTCTTTGGAGTGCCAATTATGACAAACGCAACAAAAGTTACTGCTCCCGTGATCGAAGATCGCAACGCTTGGCGTTGGGGTTTCACACCTCAATCAGAAATTTGGAACGGTCGCTTGGCAATGATTGGCTTTTCAGCAGCCGCTCTAATTGAACTGTTCTCTGGTCAAGGTTTCCTACACTTCTGGGGCATTCTGTAATTCTCAAGACTACGGATTGCTTGTAAATAATTAACTAAACGTAACGAAAGTTAGGGAATTCTCTTTGGAGTGCCAATTATGACAAACGCAACAAAAGTTACTGCTCCCGTGATCGAAGATCGCAACGCTTGGCGTTGGGGTTTCACACCTCAATCAGAAATTTGGAACGGTCGCTTGGCAATGATTGGCTTTTCAGCAGCCGCTCTGATTGAACTGTTCTCTGGTCAAGGTTTCCTACACTTCTGGGGCATTCTGTAATTCTCAAGACTACGGATTGCTTGTAAATAATTAACTAAACGTAACGAAAGTTAGGGAGTTCTCTTTGGAGTGCCAATTATGACAAACGCAACAAAAGTTACTTCTCCCGTGATTGAAGATCGTAATGCTTGGCGTTGGGGTTTCACACCTCAATCAGAAATTTGGAACGGTCGCTTAGCAATGATTGGTTTTTCAGCAGCCGCTCTGATTGAACTATTTTCTGGTCAAGGTTTCCTACATTTCTGGGGCATCCTCTAATAAGACTACGGATTGCTTACCAGTAATAGATAAATGAATAACTAAAAAACCTGGAAGTATTAGGGACATCCAGGTTTTTTAGTGTTTGCTTGTTCTTTGATTAGCACTCATGAATCAACCTCTGACAAAAATAGATTGCTTGTGAGTGGAGAACACAGAACAGAGAATGGAGGAAAAATTCTTAGTTCTCAAGTCTGTGTTCTAACTACTTTGTTTGTGAATAGATGACTTTTGCAAGAAGTCTAGTCATTTGTCAAACAATCATAACAAATGACTCATGATGAATGATTAACGGATATACTCCTTGAGAACGCTGTTACGATTTGGGTGACGTAACTTACGAAGTGCCTTCGCTTCAATTTGACGAATTCGTTCGCGAGTCACATTGAAAATTTGTCCAATTTCTTCCAAGGTCTTCATGCGACCATCATCCAAGCCGTAGCGCAGTCTGAGAACATCACGTTCGCGGGGACTGAGGCTGTCGAGGACTTTTTCCAAGTCTTCCCGCAGGAGATTTTTGGAAACTTGGTCTTCTGGAGTCTCACCATCCGACTCAATAAAATCACCCAGTCGGGAGTCTTCTTCTTTCCCAATAGGCGTTTCTAGTGAAATCGGCAGCTGTGCGGATTTAGCAATAAACCGCAGCTTCTCGATGGTCATTTCCATACGAGTGGCAATTTCTTCTTCGGTGGGTTTGCGACCCATTTCTTGAGAAAGCAGCTTAGTCGTTTTCTTAATTCGGGAAATGGTTTCGTACAGGTGAACCGGAAGGCGAATAGTCCGGGATTGATCAGCGATCGCACGGGTGATTGCCTGACGAATCCACCATGTTGCGTATGTAGAAAACTTGTAGCCTTTTTCGTGGTCAAACTTTTCGGCGGCGCGAATCAAACCAAGACTGCCTTCTTGAATCAAGTCTTGGAAAGACAAGCCTCGATTCATATACTTTTTAGCAATTGAAACTACAAGGCGCAGGTTAGATTGCACCATTTTGTCTTTCGCTCTGCGACCAACATGCAGCCGATAACGAAATTGTGGCAAGGGGATTTGTACTGCCTCTGCCCATTCACTGTCCTTAGGCTCACGAGCTAACTGCTGTGAAAGTTTTTCGCGTACTCGCTCTAATTCCAGTAAATCGGCAATCTTCCGTGCCAATTCAATTTCTTCGTCTGCACGAAGCAGGCGAATTCGACCTATTTCTTGTAAATAAAGGCGGATCGAATCCTCGGTGTAATGCTTTTTCTTAGTTTGAGTCCGACGACGCGATTTAGCGGCTTTCCCAGACTTTGCGTCGTCCTCATCAGACTGAGGCTCTAAAAATTCATCGAGTTCGCCTTCATCGCCCGTCAGCAAGTCCTCTTCGTCGTCAATCAAGAGTTCTTCTAAGTCAATTTCAGGCTGATTCATTATTTCTAGCTCATCAGGCTGATGTATATTTTCGAGTACGTTGTTAGCCTGGTTCATGCCGCGTTCCTCATGCTCCTTGCAGAATCAATTACTTAAGATGTGTTTGCCGCTCTTAAAGTGAGCTGTCTACCAACAGAAAACAGGGTTTTTGGTTATTTTGCCTAAGATTTTGTTGGAATTTTGACATCTTCCTCATGGAGTTTTACCCTGTAAGGGCAGCCTCCTTGAAGGGAAATTCCTATTCTTAGTCAATGCCATCTATGTTGCCGAGCAACATCCGTTTTAACTAGCTGGTCTAAAAAAGACTCCGGACTGCTAAAAAAAAATTTACTACTCCATACAAATGAATATGACTGTTGGGAGATTCTTTTGTAAAGACTGTTCCGATTGTAGCCTGTTTCACAGAAATTGCACTGTATTTGTGTGCTAACCATGAAGTCATTAAGCAAGTTTAAGCGCGTTCTACGAAAGTTAAGACATTGAAAAAGACACCCATACTTTTGTATTTTCCCCAAAAGTTTTTGGAATTGCAGTGGTATTTTCATTTCAATTAATGTTAGGTACACCTGCTGACATCTCGTTCAATGTATTACGTAGAACAATCTTTACTTAGAAACAGCATATCTTTTGCCTTCAAGTGAGAAAAAATGCGTATACCAATTTTTACATTTTTTTCACAAGTTACCGAGTGGAGTTCCGTTCGCCATATGACGAAAACCTAGTCAGAAAAGGCTTGTTTAAGGGGGCTTTGTGCTTTCTTCCATTAGGCGTAGCATAGGCACCATGAATGCAAATTGAATAACAGTGGTGGTTTTTTGCTCTCACTTAACTTTGTTCTGCCAATTCCCTTAACTTAGGAGTCAAGACTTTAGCACAATCAGCTAAATGGCTAAGCAATGATCGATCTAGCCAGTCCGGTCTTAATCACACGTTAGCGCACTGTTGAAATTTCCACCTTATGAATCTTGACAAACTTTTCTTATTGTATACAAAGCTATTTTAATCAATTAAAAAAGGATTTGACAGTTAAGACTATCGATATTAACCTACTTAACGCCCAATTTCATAAAACGAATGCAAAATATACTATAGCCTGCTACAGGGCGCTGGAGAAACATATTTAACAAGACCACCTGAGAGTTCATCGCCATCGTCTGATAACTTTGGCTAATAGTACCACCCCCTTTTTGCGTGCTGGCAATGTTGGGAAAATCGGATGAAGCTGGGCGTGGGCGTTGAACAGGGGTAGAGGGAACCATGATCGGCAAGCCCTTACATAAAGCAGCTTTTCGCAAGACCTTGCGGTGGCGAGTCAGATAAAGCTAACAACAATATACGGATATACTTTGCATTGAGCAGGGCGAGCAATTGTAACATTTAATACTTATCCCTTCATACATCAGCTATTGTCTCAAATTTGAATAATAAACAATTTTTATAATTGGAAGAACTAAGTTTGAATATTTTATATCTAAATTTTATGAGCTAGATTGCCAAAGTTTTTAGTAGGGGTGCAAGCAGCGAAGGCATACAGCCCTACACCCTAATTAATAAATGACTGCCTTGTTTGTTTAATTAGAGCCAAGACTCGCTGGAAAATTCGGAGGTAGAATGACCTTGTCCACTACGTGAACGACACCGTTACTAGCTGGAATGTCTGCTTGAATGACCTTAGCACCGTTCACGGTAACTGTACTGGTGGTACTATTAACCTTTAGTGTCACAGGACTTCCCTCAACTGTTTTGACTTGTCCGGATGTCAGTTGGCTGGAAGTCACTTGTCCAGGTATAGCATGGTAGCCCAGAAGCTTCACTAATTGTTGTTTGTTTTCTGGTTTGAGAAGATTGTCTACTGTACCTTTTGGTAAAGCCGCAAAAGCAGCATCAGTAGGAGCAAAGACTGTGTAAGGTCCTTGTTCAGCCATTTGTTTAGTCAAGTCTGCAGCTTGCACTGCCCTACTTAGCGTTGTAAAAGACCCCTGAGTTGATGCTGACTGTGCTAGTTGAGCCAAATTTTTGCTTGCTGTTGGGGTAGTCGGAGTTTGGGCAATTGGAGGAGCAGCTGTAGGAAGATTTGCTGGAGTTGCCGCAGTCTGAGGAGCGGTTGTATTATCTACACTAGGTTGACCACAAGCAGACAAAGCAACGAGACTACCCGCACTCATAACGCTAAACAATGCTTTTCTTAAAATGCTTTTGCTCGCTTTCATGCTTATATGGTTTGTTAAAGTATTGTTAAACGAAATCTCTAAATTTTAACTAAATTTAATAAATTAACTGATACTAAGTCACGTTTATACATCTTAGCCTCTCTCCTTGTCCCCCCTTGTGCCAACAATTGCGTGATATCTTTGAACGCAATTCGGTATGAGATCGTCCCTTAGGCTTAAGACATAGATTGAAAAATCTCTAGAAAATATGTTGATGTTTTGGCGGAATATTGCCTTCCAAACACAAATCGAAAAGAAACAGTCAATAGTCAGAAGCTTTTGACCATTGACTGTTGATTTAAAACTCATTACCAGCCTGACAACATATCAGGGTATTTAAAGCGAAGACATGGTTCTATTAGATATCCAAATCAGTTAAGTTGAGTTTAGAACCGTAGGTTTCAATGAATTCGCGCCGGGGTGCGACGCGATCGCCCATCAAAATCGTGAAAATCCGATCAGCTTCGGCGGCGTCCTCAATTTCCACTCGCTTGAAGGTGCGAGTTTCTGGGTTCATCGTGGTTGTCCAGAGTTGTTCTGGCATCATTTCACCCAAACCTTTGAAGCGTTGGATGGTGTAGTTGGCGTTATCGGGAAACTCAGCGAGGCGCTGTTGCAATTCGCGCTCGCTATAGCAATAGTAATAATTCCGTCCCCGCTCTACTTTGTAAAGTGGCGGACAAGCAATGTAGATATGCCCCTGCTCAATCAGTGCCCTCTGATACCGATAGAAGAAAGTTAACAACAGAGTCCGGATATGCGCTCCATCTACGTCAGCGTCAGTCATAATGACTATACGGTGATAGCGCAGTTGGGATGCGTCGAATTCCTCGCCCTTAACTCCTAAACCGAGTGCTGTAATTAACGCCTGAATTTCAGTATTTTTATAGATTTTGGCGTCGTCAGTTTTCTCAATGTTAAGAATTTTACCGCGTAGGGGAAGAATTGCCTGGAATCGGCGATCGCGTCCTTGTTTGGCACTCCCGCCTGCCGAGTCCCCTTCCACGATGTAAATTTCCGACTCTTTAGGATCTCTGGAACTGCAATCTGCCAATTTTCCGGGTAAAGGCGAAGATTCCAGCACCGATTTGCGGCGCACCAATTCCCGCGCATGACGGGCGGCTTCTGCGGCTTTGAAGGCTTGGATGGCTTTATCTAATACGGCATCACCAACAGCAGGGCGAAATTCCAAGTACTCGGTGAGAACTTCTCCGACAAGAGAATCCACAATTCCCCGCACCTCAGTATTCCCGAGTTTGGTTTTGGTTTGTCCTTCAAACTCTGGATCTGGCACTTTCACAGAAATTACCCCAGTAAGACCTTCGCGGACGTGTTCGCCGCTGAGGTTGGGTTCATTTTCTTTGATTTTGTTGCGCTTGCGGGCGATCGCATTCAAGGTGCGAGTCAGAACCGCCTTTAAACCTTCTAAGTGCGTACCACCATCCACCGTGCGAATATTATTGGCAAAGCCTAATACATTGTCTGTATAAGCATCAGTACACCACTGCAACGCAACTTCAACTTGAACATTGTTGCGTTCTCCATGCACGAAGATAACTTCTTCATGCAATGGCTGCTTATCGCTATTCATGTAGGTAATATATTCTTTAATACCACCTTTGTATTCGTAGGTTTCTACCTTAGGTGTATCACTTCTAAGTAGTTCCAGACGGTTATCAGTAAAAGTAATTCTGACGCCAGCATTCAAATATGCCAATTCCCGCAGGCGACTTGCTACAGTAGTGTAATCAAATTCAGTAACGGTCGTGAAGATTTGGGAGTCTGGTTTGAAGGTGACAGAAGTTCCGGTACGATCTTCTTTGTAGGGCTTTGCTGTCAGTTCTGTGACGGGAATACCCCGTTCGTAGCGCTGGATATGAACCTTTTTATCTCGCCAAACTGTCACTTCTATCCACTCAGACAGGGCGTTGACTACGGAAACACCAACTCCGTGCAATCCTCCAGAAACTTTGTAGCCACCGCTACCAAATTTTCCGCCGGCGTGCAGTACGGTTAACACAGTTTCCAACGCTGATTTTCCCGTTTGGGGATGAATATCCGTGGGAATACCCCGACCATCATCTACAACGGTTACAGAACCATCAGCGTTGAGATCCACCTCCACATGGGTGCAATAACCCGCTAAAGCTTCATCTATCGAGTTGTCTACCACCTCGTAAACTAAATGATGGAGCCCTCGCGGACCTGTGGAACCTATGTACATTCCCGGTCTTTTGCGGACGGGTTCCAGACCTTCCAGAACTTGAATCTGAGCGGCACTGTAACTGCTCGTCATGAAAATTCTCCTGTTACGTGGGGTTAAACTCGCCCAAAGGGGCAAAATATCAAAACACTCCAAAATTCTAACACAAAAGGCTTGATGGCGACTGTAGGGCAATCTGAAGAGAAGTTTATCATGGGGATATACCCAATCACTTATCAATGATTACTATTGAGTGTTGAGTGTTCACGCTTACTATTGACTCATGACTAAATTGATTGTGATTTGTGGCGCAACAGCAACAGGTAAATCGGGATTGGCGTTAGATTTGGCGATGCGCCTGGGTTCAATAATTCTGAGTGCAGATTCTCGTCAAGTTTACCGGGAGTTTGATATTGGCACCGCCAAACCTACAGTATCTGAACAAAAGTTAGTGCCGCACTATTTAATAGATATCTGCAACCCCACAGGCATCATCACAGTTGCAGACTATCAAGAGCAAGCGCAAGCGTTAATTGCTTGTCCCCCAACAATTGGACAGGAGCACACGGGGGAGATGAGAAAGCAACATCTTCCACATCCCCCTCATCCCCCCCTACTTTTAGTTGGTGGTACGGGTTTATACATACGTTCTATTACACAGGGAATGAAAATTCCTAGAGTAGCACCACACAAGGAATTGCGATCGCAACTGGAATCTTTTGACCAAAGCCAATTGTACGCTATGTTGCAACAAGTTGACTTCATTGCAGCACAAAAAATTCATCGCAATGACCCCGTGCGGACTTTAAGAGCATTGGAAGTATTTTATGTCACTGGTCGCCCAATTTCCGAGCAGCAAGGAGAGAATCCGCCCGATTATCCAATTTTGCAAATTGGTTTAGATTGTGATCCTGCTCATCTTAGCGATCGCATTGCACAGCGTACAGACAAAATGATTGCAGATGGTTTGGTAGCAGAGGTAGAATATCTTTGCCAGAAATATGGTGTTGATTTACCTTTACTCAATACTTTGGGATATCAAGAAATCAAGCAATATTTGGCTGGGGATATTTCTTTAGATAAAGCAAAAGAATTAACTGTTTTACACACGCGGCAATTTGCCAAGCGGCAACGCACCTGGTTTAGAGCATATCCTCAGATTAAGTGGTTTGATGCCGAAAATCCTAATTTATTGGAAGAAGTATGGCATGACGTGCATAAATTCATTGATTTTTCATAAATGCTTTCCGTAAATGTGCTAATCTTATCCAAGTCATCTGTTAAAGTACATTAATTCAAATAAGAAATGCCCTCATGCCTCTTATGACAGGTCATGAGCTATTTTTATTGAACAAGAAATAACTGTCGCCTGACTAAAAGAAAAGGCAAGGTATTTATTTAACCAAAAATATGAACGAGAGAGCCACAATCTTATTACTGTTGACTTCTTCAATCCTGAATATTTTATTTTTTTTGCTTAGTATTTTATTTCTTATTAAAAAAGGTGGTTTTAAATATTTATCTAAAAAAGTTTCTTATAAAAAGTCTCAAAAAGAATATTACGAGCCATACTATCTCCATAAAAAAAGCCAGTTTGAATTGCTGCCTCAATCGGATTTAGACATTATTTTTTTAGGAGATAGTTTGACTGAAGAAGGTCAATGGTCAGAGTTATTAGAAAACCCTAATATAAAAAACCGTGGTATTGGTGGTGACACAACAGATTTGATATTAAATCGCCTAGACACGATCTTAGCGTCGCAACCCCAGAAAGTTTTTTTAATGGTAGGTATTAATGATTTGCTAGGTTTAGGTAAGACTGTTAAAAGTATAGAACAAACAATACTTGTATACTCTGCTATTTTGACTGAGTTTCAAAATAAACTTCCGAATACAAAAGTGTTTATTCAAAGCGTCTTACCAGTTAATAACAAGACAACTCGTTACTGGCAAGATAACAATAATATACTACAGCTAAATTTACATCTAAAAAATCTAGCAAAAGAGTTTTGTTATCAATATATAGACGTTTATTCTCATTTATCGGATTCGCATCATAAATTAGATATTTGTTATACAGAAGATGGACTGCATTTAAATGGTCGAGGATATTTAAAGTGGAAAAAAGCTGTTGAGGAATATGTGAACGACCCCTGTACAAACGTTTCAGAAAATATTTCTACCGAAGAGATTTTCACAGAGTGTTAGGAGCAACACCCATAGCTCGTAGTGTTTCTGCTAGTAATTGAGCACGATGTTCTGCTTGAGTGTCAAGCTGTAAATGCAAGTCTTCCTGCTCTCGCTTGCCCATTTTTGTTGCAACAACAGCCGTTAACCGCAATCTTTGGGAAGCTATGATAAACACACCACATGGTAGAGTAAGTAGTTGTCTTATACAGCTATAAATAAGTTCTATGTAGCAGTAGACCCAGATAATATTAAATTATTAGCACCTACTATCGCTGGCTTTGCAGGTGTAACTGCATCTTTACAGGAAGTCGGCAAAGTAGTTCTCGCCCTAGGACAAAACCACCTATGCTCACCCAAGACAAACAACAACGCAACTGGAAACCCATCCTCAAGCAATTTGAGGCTGTGGTTGGCAAAAATGGCGTAGTCCAACGCCGCGAAGAACTCATTACATACGAGTGCGATGGACTCACCAGCTATCGCCAACGCCCGGCGGTGGTGGTGTTACCGAGGACAACAGAACAAGTTGCCCAAGTTGTGAAGATATGCGATCGCCACTCCATCCCCTTCATCGCACGCGGTTCTGGTACGGGTTTATCTGGTGGGGCGTTACCAGTCGAAAATTGCGTTTTGATTGTCACTTCTTTAATGCGGCAAATACTTAGCGTGAATTTGGAAAATCAGCAAGTTGTAGTGCAGCCGGGAGTGATTAACAGTTGGGTGACACAAACTGTGAGTGGTGCTGGATTTTACTACGCTCCCGATCCTTCCAGCCAAATCATTTGCTCAATTGGTGGTAACGTGGCGGAAAACTCTGGTGGGGTGCATTGTTTGAAGTACGGTGTCACAACCAACCACGTTTTGGGATTGAAACTCGTCCTTCCTGATGGTTCAATTGTAGATGTGGGGGGACAAATTCCTGAAATGCCTGGTTATGACTTAACAGGTGTATTTGTAGGTTCTGAAGGGACACTAGGAATTGCTACAGAAATTACTTTGCGAATTCTCAAAAGTGCAGAATCAATTTGTGTGCTTTTAGCAGACTTTACCAGCATTGAAGCAGCGGGCGCAACTGTTTCCGATATCATCAGCGCCGGAATTATTCCTGGTGGTATGGAAATTATGGATAACCTCAGCATCAACGCTGTGGAAGATGTGGTAGCAACGAATTGTTACCCCCGTGATGCGATCGCTATCTTATTAGTAGAAATCGACGGTTTAGCTGTAGAAGTTGCGGAAAATAAACAGCGTATTGCGGAAATTTGTAAAAAGAACGGTGCGCGAAACATCACAATTGCCAGTGATGCAGAACAACGCTTGAAACTGTGGAAAGGGCGGAAAGCAGCTTTTGCTGCAGCAGGTCATGTAAGTCCAGATTATTATGTACAAGATGGTGTCATTCCACGCACTCAGTTACCCTACGTACTAGCAGAAATTGAAGCATTAAGTCTGAAATATGGGTACCGCATTGCTAACGTGTTTCACGCTGGCGATGGTAATCTTCACCCATTGATTCTTTTCGATAATTCCATTCCTGGTGAATTAGAAAAGGTGGAAGAAGTCGGAGGGCAAATTCTTAAGCTTTGTGTCAAAGTCGGCGGTAGTATTTCTGGAGAACATGGCATTGGCGCAGATAAAAAGTGCTATATGCCAGAAATGTTCACTGAAGCTGATTTAGAAACTATGCAATGGGTACGACAAGCATTTAATCCTAAAGGTTTGGCGAATCCGGGTAAGATTTTCCCTACACCCCGTACTTGTGGTGAAGCAGCAAAAGCTATGGGTGAGATTGCTAAAAAGTTTGAGGAAGTGGAAAGATTTTAGCAAAGCGCAAACAAAGGTAGCAAAGAATAGCCTAGGACATAACGGATGTAAGGGATAAGTTATTTGTAGATCAACAAGATAAACTATCCGTTATATCCGTTACATCATTCGTTGCCAACTTTGTGCATAATAATTAAAATATTTGTAAATTAGTCAATATACCTATGACATAAGTGATTTTGTCAGATAAAACCTTAAATGTAGAGACGTAGAGACTCAGAGAACAGCTTTCCGATGCACCTCTCGCTGCAAAAATCAAAATGACTCGGTTTGCTCGCCGTTGGTTCAATTATTTAGTGTGTTTGGCATTAGTCCTCAGCTTCATATTATCTCCTCTGTCTTCTCCCTTTGTTTCTGCTAAACCCAATGTAAATACTGCAATAAAACAAGAAATTCGCGGTGTTTGGTTAACAAATGTTGGTAGTGGCGTACTATTTACCCCTTGGGGTATTAACCGGGCTTTAAATCAACTATCAGCACTCAAGTTTAATACGGTTTATCCTGTTGCCTGGAATCGGGGATATACTTTTTATAGCAGCAATATTGCCGAACGAGAGATAGGTTTAGACTCTCAACCCTTTCTCAAATTCATGCGGCTTGGTGGAGATGTTTTGGCAACAATTTGCAATGGACTATAGCCACTTTTGGCGGTTTTATTTTGAGTTTGCTATTGGTTGAAGTTGGCGAGAAACCAGATATTGGAGTAGTGCAGGGAGCATTCGGTGGATTAGTTGTTGCATTCGCTCAAGCTTTTGTTCTCAGAGAACGCATACAAAATCCTTGGTTGTGGGTGTTCTCAAGCTTTACAGCTTCGGTACTTATGATCACTGTAGGTATTGGTGCTGTGGGTTGGATTGTATTCACAACCCAGGTTCTTGCTCTTAGAGTTATCTATGGAGCGATTCTAGGAGCAATTGCCGGATTTGGGATGGGGCTAGCGCATTGGTTGGCTATTAGAGAGCATACCCCTTTGGCGTGGCAGTGGATACTGGTTAGTTCGGTAAGTTGGGCGCTAGGAGTCGCGATTGGTTCAGCCGTAGGTTTCTTTTTACACCAATTTACGCAGTTATTTTTAGGCGAAGTGATGGGGTTAGCTGTCACTTGGCTTGTAGTAAGTATCCTAACGGGAGTCAATGCTTACAGGATTCTGAAGTAGTTACCTTCAGCTGGAGGGTGGGAACGCCTAGCCTGAGGTTGTTACCTCTGTTTTACTCCTCCAGTTGAGATTCCCACCCACGAACTGTCATGCATTTAGGACTTAGGTACTGTACAAATTCATCCATATATCAACCAGCTTTCGCACAACCTACACTCACTGCACCTCACTTTGTTGTGGGAAAGCGGCTGCGGTTATCGAATAACAGATTATTTGTTACCCGACAACTGCCCCAGCCACAAAGGTTAATTAAAAGAAGGCTTCTACCTTGTGTCGATAGGCGATCAAGGCGTGCGCGTCCTGTTCCTCTTTCAGTGCCCAGAAAATAGCATCAGATGCTTCTAATGGAACAATGGTCTTGATTTCAATATTGGTGTTGTAGCCTGCCATGTCTCCCAAGCGTCTTCCATGCCCACCCTCACCCTGTACTTGATTAATGGTGTAGCCAGTGACATCATGGCTTTTCAGCAGCTTGACAATACGGTCTTTCAGCACTGTTTCACCAATGATGGTGATGAGGACGGCGGGTTGGACGGGAGAGGGTGAGTTTGACATGGTGAACTCCACAGAATAGTTTTTGGCTTTTAAAGCTTAAGTTTTCGTCGCGCAGGTTAATGGCTTTACCAGGAATCTGGTTTAACTTGGATTACTTTAGGAAAGCCGCGAAGCTGTGTAAACGATAGCCATTTGCAAAGATATTACAGAATTTTTAACGTTTTATTAAAAAAGTTAACATTCTGTTACTATTGTCTTCTGAGTATCTTTGCTTAGTCAAGTAGCAAGTGAGTATTTTTGCTTGGCTCATCGATAAGCGCTGCTTAACTGTGTCTGGTTTTCTGTTCCGCTGCGGTTAGCTTTATCAGCATCAATTGCTCATTTTACCCCTACAATGCACAGTAGGGAGTCAATGAATTAGCTTAAAGAGATAGATGACATAGGTGAAAAACGTCTATCCGGACATTACGACGCAATTATCAAACTGAGTAACCCGAAAGGATTCGGATTTGCAGCCTAATACAGCGTTGCACTTGCAGCTGCAACAGACAACTCACATGGGAGTAAGACAAGTGGATATTCAAGTTGCTACCAAGTATTACATTGCCAACAAGCCAGTACAGCATAAAGCGTTAGGTTTAATGCTGATCGTCGATTTGTACCCATCCAGACTTGACACTGTGGGTGTGAAACTTCCTAACGGTGTAGTTATGAATTGCGAACTGAAGTTTCTGGATGAACCAGATAAAACAGCTAAAAACCTTTAGGCTTTGGAGCAATCTGCTCTAGCTGAATACAACCCTATTGCGGTGATGGACTCAGCTTAAGCTTCCAAAGACTGCTTACATACAGACTTCTACACAAAGAAAAAGAAGTTGGGAAGCGACACAATAGAGACGATTACGGTATAGATTATCGGTTGCGTAGGTGAAACAGACACAACTTTAACAGCTTTAAGAGTGCGATTACCCAAAGGGCACTGCCCTTCGGGCAATCGCGTTTGCAAAAAGAGGGTGGACTTTGTCAAGATTTATTCGTGAGTCGTGCTATCTGGCATAGTAAATGATGATGCTCACTAATAAATAGTACTAATTATTAACCCAAGTTGCGGGTTATCTGAGTTCGAGCGCTTCGCAGTCTGAGATTAATGCGATCGCCAATGCCAATTTAGCGGTTGCGCAGAGCGCAACCGTCACTCAGAGTTAGTTCCAATGAAGAG
>JAHHIB010000120.1 GCA_019359075.1 Kalymmatonema hyalinum WJT4-NPBG1 | reverse complement strand
AAATACTTAACACAGCCAATTACTGTTATTAATTTCAGCAATGCCCTCTGGGTACGCCACTTTGACATAGTACGTAAATACTATAAAATTGCGATCGCGCTGTGCCAGTTGCGTAAGTCCTGAATAACTTATTTCCCCAGTGGTTGCGCTTTTCTGGTTTGGGTTGAGGACGGTATTTTTTGCAAAAACCCCGGTACTTCTGGGCACATTCTTCTAAAGTCTTCCCTAAAGACAGAAAGGCTGGATGCCATTGAGTTATACCATCATCACTCAGCCTGTCGTGGATGCCGTAGTTGCTGAAATCGTAGAAAAAGCCTTGCTGCATTCCTGCTGCTTTGTGTCTACGCACTTATTGACATTTCTACATAAAGTTTCTTCCCCAAGGCATTCGCATATCTTTCTAAAGTAGAAATATGTCATTGCGAGCGCAACGAAGTGTAGCGTTCGCGCAGCGTGTCCCCTTGGGACTCAGCAATCGCAAGGGCTGGAGATTGATTCACCCCGCTATCGCTACGTTCGCAATGACAAGCATTTAAGCGGACATGATATCATTCGTCATATCATGTCCGCTGAATCACTTACAGTATGTCATTGCGAACGCAACGGAGTAGAGTGAAGCAATCGCAGGGGTTTGAGATTGCCACGCTACGCTACCGCTCCGCTCGCAATGACAAGTATTCAAACGGACATGATATCACTTAGTAAATCAGTCCGTAGGTTAGCAAGAGTACCACGCTTGGCTGTACCTGTTCTCATTGCTTCTAGCCTTTGTGCTGCATTGCTGGCAATTTCTTTACGCCGTTGTTCAACTCGTCTTTTATAAATCAGTTCCAGTAGTAAATCTTGCTCTTCGGTTGAAAGAGCCTCTACATATTCAATCACTGTCTGCAAAGATACAAACTTGCTCATCAGCAATGTTTATAGGTTTTGATGATTTTATGTTCCTTTATTTTATAGCAGTTCTCAAATGGGTATAGTAGAGACTGTTTGTAGGGGCTGTTCTTTGGGGAGCATCCCAAATGTTTAAATTTATTGTCATGCTGAATGGAGCGATAGCGGAATGTAGACACGAAGTGGCTTCCCGAAGGGTAGGATCTCAAGCCTTGTTCACGACTTGAGATTCTTCGCTCCTGTTCCTTCGCTTCGCTCAGGACTTCGCTCAGAATGACAAACGTGTTTTTCAAAAATTGGGATGCTCCCGTTCTTTGCCCATAGGTGTCTCAGGCAAGAATTTTGTAAATACGTCATATTATATCAAGTTCGGTGGATTACTTATCATTCCTGAAGAACCCCACCCCGCCAAAGCTACGCTTAGGCTCCCCTCCCCTTAGCAAGGGGAGGGGATTAAGGGGTGGGGTAAAACCAACGTGGGATAGGTGAAAATCGCTATATCTGTCTTGACTATCTCTAGCCCTTCTGACTTCGTTGCAAGACAGCCGGAACCGCTAAATACAGCAAAAACCACCATATTTTAAGCATAAGCTCAAATATACGGCTTGGGTTGTGTCCTTTGCAAATCCACATATAGTCTTATGTTGTCTACAACCAAACTATGACTTCTGCTAGAAGAATCATTACCTTTTTACAGCTAGTCTTGACTTATATGCAGGACAACTCCCTGGCTTGAAAATAGGTTGGTTTTTTACTCAATTGCTGAAGCCAACCTCTATTTGTAGCGAGCTTGCGGAAGTTCCGAAACTGTGAAAAGTATTGAAAATGAACTCATGGAGTCTTGTGATGACAAATCTGATTTCTAAGGCGATCGCTAACATCAGTTCCGTACTTAACCAATTTCAAGTCAAGCGTTTTCTAGCTGTTGTTCTAGTTGGCTTTCTAGTGCTGACAACAAACGTTGCTAATGAGAGTGGTAACAAAGCTTTAACCAACAAGATTAACCAAGCACTAGATCAGAACGATTCCCAAAGACCAAAAACAACAGGAGAATGGAATAGGGAAGCTCGCGAAACTGAAGGTGCTCCTGGTGAACGACTCAAAAGAATTGCAGGACAATCAGCAGAAGCTGTAAAAGATTTTGGCTCTCTGTATCCTGATACTGCTGAAAGAAGCGCTAATGCCGAACAGGGCAAACCGACGTGGGCAGGCAAGTAATAATAAATTTTGTGTGAATTCCTTGTGTGAATTCAAATTAGGCACAAACACAGATTTTAGAGCAACAGGTGAGAGGGTACAGCGAATGGAAAAACTGTACCCTCTCACCTGTCATCTTTTAAGCGGGATAAATCCGCAAACGCCGATTTGGTTCTTCGCCAAAGCTGTTGGACTTCAGGCGATAATGTTCAACCAACTCGTGCTGCATTTTCCGTACTTGTGGAGAACGAGGCAATAATTCCACTGGCTGTCCCTTAGGAATCACGATTTGCTCTACAGCAAGTCTTGCTTCTTCAAGAGCGTCCATCTCATCATCGCTGGCGCTGTGAAGAAACAGTTGCATTTCGCGATCGTCGCCGACATCCGGATCGTCGATGTTCAGCAAGCGCCGCAAGCCACGGGTAATCTGTGGTAAGGTGCTGGACTTTATCATGTGGATCGGCACTTGACGAGCTCTCGCCATTTGCCGTAATTTGGCATGGTTTTTGACGTGCGATCGCAGTGCCAATATTGCATCAGCACTATCGAGATCTTTTGTCAATGCCACTGGTAAAGAAAGCACGCCAACGACTTGCTCCAATTGGCTGCGACTGACGCCATAGGGATATACGTGCAGTGGCAAATCTTCGCCATTGGGTCCCGCCTGTCTAGTATTATTGGCGAAATCAAAGCCATTATGATCATTTAAGGATTCATCGAGCAAGCGGTCAAACTCAGTTCGTCCCGAACCCTTTGGGGCTTCACTAGATAGTGACGGTAGGGCTAACATTTGCCCATTTGCACGCCAGCCGTTAGCCTGTCGTGCTGGTGGTAGGAAAGATTCCTCTCCACCGAGTGTTTGTCCGCCACGACCGTTGATAGCGACAAGCTGGCGGGTCATATTCACCTTGCCGTTGTCATCCACAGTCCTGACTTGCGGGCTCGGCTGACGTCCCCGTAAGAGAGTATCGACTGTGTCAGCAACGCTTTCGTGGACTACCCAGCGCTGCCGTTCTAACATTTCCACAGCAATCTCGAAAGTCGGAGGCGCTTTGCGTTCCAAAACTGTCTTTTGAGAACCGCGCCGTCTGGCTTCATCGTCTCCCAGGGTCACAGCCTGGATACCACCAACTAAGTCGGAAAGCGTCGGGTTTTTGATCAGGTTTTCAATCTGATTACCGTGAGCAGTACCGACCAACTGGACACCCCGTTCGGCAATCGTCCGAGCTGCTAAGGCTTCCAGTTCTGTGCCAATTTCATCAATGACGATGACTTCTGGCATATGGTTTTCCACTGCCTCAATCATCACCTGATGCTGCAAATCGGGATGAGCCACTTGCATCCGCCGTGAGCGACCAATGGCGGGGTGGGCAACGTCACCATCTCCTGCAATTTCGTTGGAAGTGTCAATTATGACCACTCGCTTATTGAGTTCATCCGCCAAAACACGGGCAATTTCCCGTAATGCAGTTGTTTTGCCTACACCCGGGCGTCCCAGCATGAGAATTGATTTTCCTGTTTCCACCAAATCGCGGATCATGCCAATTGTGCCGAATATTGCCCGCCCAACACGACAGGTTAAGCCAATAATCTTACCGGTGCGGTTGCGGATGGCACTGATCCTGTGCAGGGTTTGCTCAATTCCTGCCCGATTATCTCCGCCAAAGGTTCCCACTCTCTTAATGCAATCATCTATCTGTTCTTGCGTAACGGGTGTTTCGCTCAGATACTCTGCTTGATTAGGAAAGCGAGCCTCTGGGCGACGACCCAAATCCAAGACCACTTCTACTAAGCTATCTCGCAGCGGATGCTTTTCTAGTATCTGCCGCAAGTCTTGGGGTAAAATATCTAACAACTTTTGGAGATCGTCTGTAATCGTCATGCTTTCTATGGTGACGTTTTTTAGAGATAGGGAGAACACCTCCTTGGGGGGAATTCCCGCCCTTGGAAAATGTCCGGAACGCGATTGTAGGAAACACAGTCGTTCCCTACTGCTATGACTTGAGCTGGGAAACGAGAGAATAAGCAAGCTCTACAGCTTGCCAGAGCAATTCTGGTTCTTCTTCTAGGCGGATTGGTTTGACACTGGTATTTTTGACCTCCCTTGCTTCTAACTGCTCGAGAATTGGTGACAGTAGTACCCGGGCGTAGCTACCGTAAGCAACACCGGCAATCGAGGATGAGGAGGCAAGGGAGGCTCTTGAGGAATAAGCTCCCCCTGCTCCCCCTGCTCTCTTCAGCAGTCCCATTGCCTTTAACTTGGCAACTGTGTAGTTGTTGGTTCCACCAGCTAACTGCACATATCCCGGTAATTTAGCTGCCAAGACTTTTTGCCCTAATTTAACAGCGGCCTTAGTGGTACCATCGCCAATATCACCACTCATCGGACGACCGTCTGTCTGCCAAATTAAGGCACACTGTATGGGGGCAATCACCTCATGAAGGGCATGAAGGTAGTCAATCATACCGTCTCCGTCGGGACAGCTGATCGCGACTAACTTCAAACGCTCAACCCACGGTAAAATTGCTTGCCACAATCTTTTAAATTCTGCCAAACGCCCAACTTTGGTATGAATTTCTATGGCATCCACCCCAGATGATAGTATCAATGGTGCGATCGCTCCTGGCGTTGATACATATGACCTTGTATAAATTATATCATATGGACAAACTGGTATGCAACGACCACAGCCGTAGCACTTTTGCGATAAAACTCCTGAATAGTCGTTTTTTATACTCTTAAAAACAATTGCTTGCGCTGGACAAATCTTTTCGCATGGTTTATCACATTCTATGGGGCATTCCGTAGAATGAAATTCAGCTTTGCGAAAATGAGGATCTTCTCCATCGTTGAGGCTAACCATCAATAGTGGGGATTTTCCGCTGCAGTTCATACCTCGCTGCCGAGCAACTCTTGCCAACTGGTCGGCAACTTGCAGCGCTTCTTGGGCTACGGCAATCACAGATGGATCGGCAGCAACATCTATGCAGTCAGCACCAGCCAAAGTGTAGGCTAATGTTAAATTTCTAACCGCAGGCAGATGTTGGTAGCTGGCTCCGCAAATGAGCTTGAACCAGTGACCTTCCTTAAGGGATCGTAAAGGATCTAATCGTAAAGGGTCTAGCAGATCAGTCACATCTCTATTATGCTATGGGACAGAAAAATGTAGAACGTAAATCAGAAAAGTTTTGAGTTCTAAGTTTTTCCATGTACGCCTACAAACCTTCTGTTTTCAAGTCTTTTGTGAGTTTCTAGTTAAAGTTATATTTTTTGAGTTTTCTCTTCGCTTGTATTGTGAGGGACAACTTATCAATCGCTCAGCTTGATTGTATTTGTTTTTACTCAGCATCCACCTCGGCGTTTGTATGCTTGACTGGAATTTCGATCAGCAACTCTGCTCCTTGCCCTGGTAAGGAGTTGCAACTAATTTGTCCTTGATGTTTTTGTACGACAATAGTATGGCTAATTGCTAATCCAAGCCCACTGCCTTGACCAACAGGCTTTGTCGTAAAAAATGGGTCAAAGGTTTTTGAGCGCACTGACTCATCCATACCAAGTCCATTATCGGCGATACTAATCTTGACAGTATGATTTGCTGTCAATTCTGTACGAATACGAATCTGAGGAGAGATGATGGAGCTTGTCTGATGAGTTGGTGAGTTGCTAAGGTGTGATGGTGTCATCCTCGAACGATCTTCCCATTTTGCCATCTGTCCATCAGAAAGTGTCTGCCTACCTCCCCATCTTGCCATTTGTCCATCCGAAGTTGGTGAGACGCTCTCCCACTCATTACGCCTCACTCGCCGCTCCAAAGCATCGATCGCATTATTTAAGATATGCATAAACACTTGGTTCAGTTCGCTAGCATAACAAGTGACTGGAGGCAAACTACCATACTCTTTCACAACAACAATGGCAGGACGATATGCTGTTTGCCTCAGTCGATGCTGCAACATTTCCAAGCTGCTGTCTATACCCTCATGGATATTCACCGACTTCATCTCGGCTTCGTCAAGCCGAGAGAATTTTTGCAGCGCCAGTACGATTTCCCGAATGCGATCAGAACCTCTGTACATAGCACCTATGAGGTTTCTCAGGTCATTGATCAAAAAATTCAGGTCTATATCCTTGACTATTTGCTGAATATGAGGTGTGGGATTTGGGTATTCCTGCTGATACACCGAAATCACATTCACCAACTCTTGCACATATTGCCCAACATATTCAAGATTGCCATAGATAAAACTGATTGGGTTGTTAACTTCATGGGCAATCCCAGCAACCAACTGCCCTAATGCTGCCATCTTCTCGTTTTGAATCTGTTTCACCTGAGCAGCTTTTAAATCGTCAAGAGCATTTTGCAACAAAAAATTCTTTTCTTGAAGTTTAATTTGTAACAGACGTAAATTAATCTGATTTTCAATTCGCAAGACAACTTCTGCCCCATGAAAAGGTTTAGTGATATAATCTACAGCACCCACATCAAAAGCTTTTACCTTATCTAATACATCATCTAGGGCACTCATAAAAATCACTGGAACTTCACAAGTTCTATCGTCAGCCTTGAGTTGTTGACAAACTTCATACCCATCCATCGCTGGCATATTAATATCCAAGAGAATCACATCAGGCAAAACCATTTGACATGCAGTCAGTGCCATTTTGCCATTCAAGGCTTTACGAACTTCATAACCTTGTGCAGTGAGCATTGCAGACAACAGACGCAGGTTGTCTGGTGTATCATCAACCACTAGAATATTGCCTTTATATTCTTTATTTTTATTGAAATCCATGTGCAAAAATTTATGCTTATTGCTTATAGTCAATAATGATATTCAATACCTCACAAGAAGACAACTTCAAGTTGATATCTAACTTTTATACAACGACATTAAAATAATCACCACGCTTATTGCTCCTATAAAATCAGCAAGGAAATCATTCACGACTTTGAAGCGATCGCATAAAGGCGATCGCTCCGCGCCATCGCAGTTTAAAAACAGCATAGCGAACGGGTCATTGGATTTCTTCAATTCAATACTTGGCACGAGTAAGAGATTTCAGGGCAGTAAGATTGAAAACTGCCCGTTACCATCATCCCTCAAACTTACCACCAAGGGCTGTCCAAGTCAGCTTACCAACCTCCCCATCTACAGAAAGACCTGCTTGTGTCTGGAATGCTCTGACAGCAGCTTCGGTTTGAGAACCAAAATCCCCATCTACTTTGCCTGCATTGTATCCTCTGGCATTCATCACTTTTTGCACAGCCTTGACATCATCTCCTACTCTTCCTTGACGAAGGTTGCGTCTGAGGGTTGGTAGTTCAAAGCCAGAATATATCAAATTCCAAGCTTCTCCTCGTTCACCTTCGTTGGGAATACGCCAAATTGACGAACCAGGATAGTAGTTCAAATAATCTTGAAGTTCGGCGGCTGTTGCGGGTTTTGCGGTATCACTTTCCGAACCCCAAATTGGCAGAATTGGTTTTTTCAAGCCTAACTTCTTATGAGCATCCAAACAATCTTTAACTTCTTCTGGAGTCGTAGGCTTGAAAGTGAATTTTTCAAAATAAATTTGTGGCAAAGCCATATCGCAATACTTATCTAAAATCTGCCAAGGAACATTTGGGTGGAGTTGAGGATTTCCAAAAGTTGTATATCCAAAAGTTCCTTCGTTGATGATAATACGCAGAGCCGAAAGAAGTTTATCTACATTTGCGTGAGTTTTGGTGTCTTCTACTTCTTTTTCTAAATCAATGATATAGCCATCCAGTCCACAATTTAAGGCTTGCCTGACTTTGACGACTTGTCTCGCGATGTCAGGAGTACCGTAGTGATATCCCCATCCATAAACTTGGATATTACGAGACTTAAAATCCTGAATAATTTCTGGAGAACACTGCCAATCCCAAAAAGTAGGTTTACCTTGAAATTTACCATCAAAAACTTTTAGATAAATTCGTTGAACTTTGCGTTCTACAAGTTTGTCCAGATAATCGCTGCGAATATCTGACAGATTCCAAATCCAAACTCCCTTAGGTTGTTGAGTCATATTCACCAATTTTTATAAATTAATAACATGGTTTATGATTGGTAAAACATCGCTTTACAGATGATGGATACCCTTTGACAGTATACTTTAAAAAAATTGCCTGAGTAGGTAGGTAGGAAGAAACAGATCTACGTTAACAAAAGTAATAACACTTGAAACTGCCGCACTTTTACTAATGACATCTCTCAGTTTTTTAGTGAATTTTTACGATCCACTTACAATTTCTTCAAGAATTTGTCTGTCGATTCCAGACGCTTCCAAAAAAAATGTTTGGCAATAGATTTACTTCAACAAATAAAATAGATATAGATTCACGCTTCGCGTCCGCACGCCTAAAGCTGGCGATTGGGCTTTGCCCACTGCCCTTCGGGCAATCGCCCAAAAGGCGAGCTAATCGCCACATTCCAATCTTTCTTCAACTATGTCGGTATGTCTTAGAACTGCCGATGTTCTGTTGTTTGATAGTTCAGTCAATGGTGTGTTTTCCCCCCTTCCCAAGAGCTTGTATTCAGAAAACACAGACTTTATAAAGAAAGCGAACTAGCCCACTACTCTACAAATTCCCTAACCCAAGCGTCATATGGCTTTTCAGCATCTTTGACCTGATTAATCTGTAAAATCACCTCATCTTCTCACATCTTGCACCAAGAAAAATTGATGGCACTTCGTCACTCAGTATGAAACCAAAAGTTCTTTATTTAGGGAGAAAAGCCAAGAAAAATAATGTAGCTTTATCACACATATTTTTGTTTTGTACGGTCTTATACGGTTAGGTGCAAGATGTGAGCGCCCCACGAGGGGGAAGTCAAAAGTCAAAAGTCACGCATTCAAAAGTATTAAGCCTCCTCGCAACAAATGAAAGAAGCACATTTTTATTAGCTTTATGAAATCCTTGCTGTATAAGGGTTCTAAAATGTGCATCTTAAGAGTCTTCCAATAGCCAAACAAGGTGGTGTATGTTTTTTTTTGGATTTTTCTTATATTGCTTTTTTTTTATTTATGTGCTTTCCAGTGCGTTCAAAACCTTCCAGTGTTTCAATGATATTCCTCAGTAATCACTATTAAAAAGGCATTCATAAGCCTTGCATTTGGTCGCCAGTTGTGTGAACATTTGATACATGATATTAATGATGAAATGTATATCGACATTGGCTGGCTGAGATGCCTGTCAAATAGGTTAAGCGGGTGCATTAGCCGTGGTAAAGCACCTGAGTGGCTACAGTCGATTGTCTTAAAGTTTATTGTGTGAGGACTGGTCATGAAAGGACTTCAACTAGCAAAAGCTAGTGGAGTAAGTTTCGTATGCTTACTTGCTGGCTCGTTACCTTTGAAAGCAATGGCGGCTCTAGCAAAGGTCACTGATAGCTCAACCATCAAATTTGCTGAAAAATTAGCAACCTCTAACGACAGCATCCCTACCATATCTCCATCTGCCTCTTCAACGCCAGACTCTGCCTCACATCCAAAAGTACCCCAACTTTTATCTCAACAAACCAACGCTCAAAGCATTGCCAGCCCAAAAGCGTCATCAAACTCAACGAAGGAACAGGTAACTTCTGTATCTCAACTGTCAGACGTGCAGCCAACAGACTGGGCTTTTGCTGCGCTGCAATCTCTGGTTGAGCGCTACGGTTGTATTGCTGGCTATCCGAATGGCACCTATCGGGGCAATCGGGCTATGACTCGCTATGAGTTTGCCGCAGGTTTGAATGCCTGTCTGAATCGCGTTAATGAACTGATTGCTGCCGCAACAACTGATTTGGTCAGAAAAGAAGATTTAGCCACACTCCAAAGACTACAAGAAGAATTTGCGGCTGAACTAGCCACGCTGCGAGGTCGTGTGGACGTTGTGGAAGCTCGCAATGCTGAACTGGAGGCTAATCAGTTTTCGACCACGACAAAACTGAATGGTGAGGCAATTGTTTCAGTAGTTAGCGCTGGTGGAGGCGCTCCTAACACGCGTAATCCTAATACTATCCTGGTTGATCGAGTGCGGTTGAATCTTACCACCAGCTTTACAGGTAAAGACTTACTCATTACTGGTCTGCAAGCTTATAACTTAGGGGGCGGTACTAACAGTATCGGCGGTGCTTTAGGCTTAGTACCAAGTGGTCCTTTGCAGTCTCTGAGTGCTAGCAGTGCTCGCCTGAGTTTTGAACCCCAATTTCCTGGCGTTGACGTTGCGAACCTATCCTCTATTGGTTCCAACGACGTTCAGCTTTATAAGCTGGCTTACTTATTTCCAGTCGCTAACAGTCTGACTCTGTTTGTTGCTCCTCGAGTTGAATCAACAGATGCTTTTCCCGCAATCACCCCTTTTGCGAATGAAGGACAGGAGGCGATTTCTCGGTTCGCGGGTTATAACCCTGTGGTTCGCCTCAGTGGAGGGACTTCTGGTTATGGTTTGGCATCTGCTGCGGGCTTCAGTTGGAATCTCTCGAACAAACTGAACTTAGCAGCCTTTTACGCCAGTGCCAATGCAGCAATTCCATCTCAAGCTCCTGATATACTTCCTGGAGTTTCTGGTACACCATTGGGAGCAGGCTTTTTTAGTGGTAGTGGTATTACTGCGGCGCAACTGACCTTCAAACCCAGCAAAAGTTTAGATATTGGTCTTAACTATGCCCATAGTTATCACGAAATCAACATTCTTGGTACAGGATTAGTTGCTAAGGATATTGGGGCAGCTTTGCCTGGGGTTGCTGCTGGAATACCCGTCAATATTAACTCGGTGGGTGGGACTTTGACTTGGCGGTTTGCTCCCAAGATTGCTTTCTCCACCTACGGTGCTGCGCTCTTCGTTGAAGATTCTTCAGGTCGCGTTGATGCTTCCACGACTTTTACGAGTTGGATGGCAGGTCTTCATTTCACAGATGTCTTTAAAGAGGGTAATAATGCGGGTCTTATCTTTGGACAGCCGCTTTTTGTGACTGATGCCGGTGGTGATGCCAGGTTTAAACTTCCTGGTGAGCGCAGAAGTACTCCTTACCATTTAGAGGCTTACTACCGCTTTAAGGTCAGTGACAATATCAGCATTACACCTGGAGCATTTGTTCTGTTCAATCCTGAAAGTGACAGTAGAAACGATACAACAACAGTGGGTGTACTCCGCACCACTTTCACTTTCTAGAATATTTGTTGGCGCGTCGCTACAATTTACATTCCGCAGGGTGTGCGATCGCCCTCTAAGCCGGCGCTTTGCGCCATCGCCCTCTAAGCAGCTCTGTCTGGGAGCATTGCCTCCCTTCCTGTTCCTTGCCCAATCACCAAAATAATTGAGAACAGTGTCAACAAGTGACGAAAAACAATTGATATCTTTGAGCGCAGTTCCGTATAAAAATTACTGGGTCTAGTCTCCACTTAACGCAACACCCAGTTAACAGAAAATGTCAACCTGTATGTTACATCAACGCGGGAACCAGACCCAGTATGAAATTTTAGGTAGTCAGAGCTGAAATACTATGAGCGTCTGCTGCTACGGTTTGGCACAAGGTTCAGATAATCGAGGTCAAACGCGGAAACGCGTTGAGCGTAGTTGACTTTGGGATTGATAGACTCTGCGACGCCGCGGTATTTGCGTGGATCGCCTTCTGCCAATTGCCGTTCTTGGTACTTGCGGCTGTAGAATTTCTCCAGCGTAAAGCGCCAGTCGGTGTTGACAGTACCAGCTGTTTCTTGGAAGTCTTCGCCGTAGCGAGGAGTGACCAAGTTGAAGGGGCGTCCTTCCATGCGCTTGCGCTGGTAAGGCACAGTGTTATCCCCAAAAGCTTGAGTGTACTCCTCGCTGTCGATGAGGGCATCAACAAAGCCACCAATGCCTTTAGTGCCAATCACAATCGACCAAGCAATTTCTTCTTCCTTGTTATAAGAAGAACGACCCAATAAACGTCTGAGGGTGATGTCTACGAGGCGGTAGTTGTTATTCACCGAGACTACCAGACGGTAAAAAGCCTCAGACTTGGCTAAACCACGGATAAAGTCGCGCACCGTAATCGAGCCATTTTTCAGCTGGGATTCCAGAGTCGTCTGGCGGTTGAACCTGAGAATCTCATGCTCGCTGAAAACTTGGCGATAAGCCGCCCAAATGATGCTTTGGATGTCAGTGTAAGAACTTACATCTTCAATACGGTAGATATACGGTGTATCTTCATTCAAGTCAGCTTTACCAAAGCTCTTGACCCGCTGATTTTGACTGCTTGGTTTGTATTCAAGTAATGGCAGTGCCATGCTCTGTTCTTCCTTGTAAATAATTGACTATTGAAACAAAGAGCTCAAGGCTTGATTGCTCAACATCTTTGTCTTTAATTATTTTCCCGCATTAAGGATTGTTAGTTGTTGGTTGTTGAGTTAATAGTTATTAGTTGTTGATTGTTCTACGAACCACTAAAGCGTCACCTCCAATCTAAAATCTATTTACCGAAGGGGGAAACTTGCAGTGGGGCTGATGGAAACGGGAACGCCTTGCGGCTTTGTCTGGCGTGTTGTGTCGGGAATTTGAATGTTTGCCGTGTTAACTGGTGTGTATTTCACGGGATTAATCTTGATGGAATTCGCCATTTCCACAAAGTTATTGATATCGCCCCACTTGTAGCGCTCGGTTTCCTGCTTATCGCGCCAGTAATTGCCATAGCGAGGGGTCACCAGGTTAAAGGGTCTGTCTTTAAAGCGACGACGTTGGTAGGGGACTGTATTCTCACCAAAGTTGGTTAGATATTCCTCGCTGTTTACCAAAGCATCGACAAAACCGCCAAAGCCCAAAGTGGCAATTTTAATCGACCAAGCAATTTCTTCGTCTTTGTTGTAAGGCGCACGACCCAAAAGCCGTTTGAGGGTAAGTTCTACAACGCGGTAGTTAGAGTTTGTCTCTACAACCAGGCGACGGAACGCCTCAGACTTTGCCAAACCCCGGATGAAGTCGCGCACAGTAATTGCTCGGTTCTTCAGCTGGGATTCCAAATTGGTCTGGCGGTAAAATTTCAAGATTTCGTGTTCGCTGACAACTTGGCGATAAGCCGCCCAAATTAATTCTTGGATTTCGCTACCAGAAGGAGAGTCTTCTAGGCGATAACTCCTAGGAGTATCTTCGTTACCTACTTCGTACCCCTCAACGCGCTGGTTTTGAGAACTGCGTTTGTATTGTAAAAGAGGAATTGTCATAGTTAATTGTCCTTTGTACGAGTGTACGAGTGTCATTTGTCCTATGTCATTGGCTTTTCTACTAATGACTAATGACTAATGACTAATGACTCTTCAGGTGGTCTTGTTTCCAGGAATGTAACGATAAGGCAAGGCAACTTTTGTGGGTTTCACGGTTGGTTGCCCTGCTGGGGTTGAGCTGTATGCTTCGGGAAGCTCTACAGAAGAGATAGAGTTTCTTGCGCTGTCGCTTGTACGCTGGTAGTTCATCCCACCAGGCGCGATACTAGCAGCCATTGCCAAAAAGGTAGAAGGAATCCCTTGAGCAATTCCCCTTTTGCCTGATTGCCCTGAGACTGCAACTTGGTAGTAGGAACGACCTGCTAGGGATTGTGTCATCTCGCGATTGCGCCAGTAGTCGGCGTAGCGGGGATTCACCAAATTAAAAGGTCGGTCTTTAAAGCGGCGGCGCTGGAAGGGTACTATGTCATCGCCAAAGTTTTGGCGGTACTCTTCGCCATCTACCAGTGCGTCGATGAAACCATTCAAGCCTTTTGTGGCAATGACAATCGACCAGGAAATCTGCTCGTCTTTGCCGTATGTGGCGCGTCCTAAAAACCGCTTAAAGGTGATGTCAACTAAGCGGTAGTTAGAATTGGTTTCTCCTACCAGTCCTCGGTAAACTTCGGATTTGCCTAGTCCCCGGACAAAGTCCCGGACGGTAATCGCCCGATTTCGCAGTTGGGATTCTAGGAAGGGTTGGCGATAGCTCTCTAAAATAAGATGTTCGCTGAAAATTTGCCGATATCCTGCCCAAATAATGGCATCAATATCAGCATCAGAAGTGGCATCTGTCAAGCGATAATTTATGGGCGTGTCTTCGCTGGGGACTTCATAGCCTTCGACACGCTGATTTTGCGTGGTTGGTGTAGATTGAAGCAGTGGTATTGACATCTTTACTTTTACCTTTTTTTATGGTACAATATGCCGAACTATAAAAACGCGTACCGCGTCTTTACATTTGAGCAAGCTGCACGCGAGCGCGGACTGCTTTATCAGCATCGGTTGCCAGCATTTCCTCGAATCTATCCCGAATTGGACCGTGCAAATCAGGTATTTTTGCAAGCGCTTGCAAACCGACGATCGCAGCATAGCGAATTGACCAGTCTGAGTCTTGGGAAATGGAAAGCAAAGTTTCCAATGCTCTTTTTTGGGCTATGTGGCGTTCTGCAATATCCAGCTTATGCCAGCATAAGTTCCCGAGTCCTTTGGCTGCTGCACGTCGGACACTGGGCGCAAAGTCAGTGGCTGCTGCTGCAAGTAATATATCTAAGGCGCGAGGATCAGCGATCGCAGCTAGCGCCCTAATCGAGTAAGCCCGTGCGCCATAGTTATAATCATCTATCTGTGCTAGCAACTCTGGTACTGCCACTTCTCCCAACTCTGTCAGTCCAGCAACTGCCACCACTGCTGCCCCTGGGTTGTTGTAACCGAACACGGCTATTAAGGTGGGAATTGCCGCTGCATCTTTCGCTGCTGCCAATTTTTGCACTGCCGCCACCATCAAGGCAGGTGAGTCCGCCTCGGCAACGGCGCGAATTAATTGTTGAGTATTAGTCATTCGTCATTCGTCATTCGTCATTGATCATTCGTCATTTGTCAAGATTGCCTAACAAATAACAAATCACAAAAGACTACAACAGCGAATCCATCAAGTTCATGACCTTGATGGCGTTATCACAAAGGGGGGGTACATCTAACTCTTCTTTAAGTTGATGCTCCAGCAAGCCTTTGAGGGCAAAAAGTTTAAAACTATTTTCTACCTTGGCATTGGCGATCGCATCGGCTGCTGCCATATACCCTATCGCACCCAAATCTGCTAGGGCAATGCGGCGTAATTTCAGATCGCTGCTGTCCAACGTTTTCACCAAACGATCCCCGTATATTGGATCTTGTGTCAGTTGGTACATTGCTCTGGCTGCGGCACACTGCACCCGTGGTGTTGAATGGTCTAGGAAAGGTTGAATTAGCGCAATAGCCTCAGTTGCACCAATTGCTCCCAAGGCTTCTAGCACCGCTTCATATGGCTGGGTTAAGTGGGGTCGTCCTGGTACTTGCACGGCAGATGCTACACCCCCATCTAACAGTTGCATCAGTGCTGGGACTGCAGCAGGAACACGCAACATTTCCAGGGATTGAGCAGCTGCTTCACGCACGTAAAAGTCGGAGCATTCCAAGCACTTGATCAAGCTTGGCACGGCTTTGGCGTCGCCTAATTTCCCCAGCGCTCTTGCGGCATTGCGTCGTAGAGGATAGCCTCCGAGTTCTGTTCTGTCGGCTTCATCTTCTAACGCTGCAATCAGGGCGTCTACAGCTTCTGGTGACTGGACGCGGAACTTGCCCAGCCACCAAGCGGCATAATAGCGGAGACTTGTATCTGGTGAGTGCAGGTTGGCGATCGCTTGCTCTGTTGTCAACGGTGGTGCGTTTTCTCGAGAATATTCCTCTGCACCTTGCTCTATCATTGCGCTCGTAGTTAGTTCTGCCCTTGAGATTCGCTGTTTGCTTGGAGTGCTGATTCAGCGGTCAAAGGCTCGATTTTAACAATTCTACCGCCCATGCGGGTAATCCGCTGCATTTCTTCGTTCATCCGGTTGTATGGCACTGTGACATACACGCTACCACTACGACGGATGTCGTAGTTATTTTTGTCGTTTTCTTCGTTTTGCCGCAAGCCCACGACTTCATAACGAAACATCCGGCTGCTAGCTGAAGAAAGTCCACCAGTTCCAACTGTGGTTTGACCAAACATCCTTTTTAACCTCTCCTGTAAATTTCGGTATTTTACATATACGCTGCTGGGGAGATTGGGAGGTGGGGAGAATCAATTCACGCATTCGCTCATTCAAAATTCAAAATTTAGAATTTCACCCCCTTCAGGTATGCCTTTGGCACGTCTGAGTCCTATGCCTTCGGCACGGCTTCGCCGAACGGACACGCTTCGCGCCGAGAGTGCCTGTCCGCAGCACTTACGACGAACGCAGTCGCCTGCTGCGGGAAACCGTTCGGAGTTCGGCGAGGAGTTCGGCGAAGGCTCACTCGAGCCGCTGAGCGCTCACGGACGTTCGGCGAAGCTCACTCGAGCCGCGAAGCCCTACCAAGAGCGCTGTCTCACCATCACCCTATCACCCCATCACACGCATTACGCTGGATTGATGCTGACAATCTTTCCGCCTTGGCGCTGAAGTTGCTGCAATTTATCAGAAAGGCGCTCGTAAGGCACAAAGAAGGCGGTGCTGCTGCGGCGCACCTTGGGGTAACCAGGACTGAGAAGTCCGGATACTTCGATGCGATAGACGCGATCGCCTACTCCCACTGCATTACCCAAATTCTTCTGAGGAGCTACATCACTAGATGCACGGTAGCCCCAGTTAGCGTTACTTCCAGAAGGACCGATGATCGAGGAAGCGCTGTTATTTGCCAGTTCCCGAGCCAAACGCGGATTTTTGCCTTCTACTTGAGCGCGATCGCTATTGGCATAACCCCGGTATAACCGGAACATCCGGTTAAAGCCTACAGTTTTTTGTCCTGTTTGAGTTTCAAAACCGCGATAGTAAGGCACGATGTTGTCGCCGAAGTTTGTCTGGTACTCTACAGAATCAATGTAGGAGTCTATTTCGGTATCATACCCTTTGTTTTGGTACAGGTCTAAGTGGTAAACCACCTCAGACTCATCATAGGGAGCGCGACCCAACAAATGCTTGTAGTTGAGTTCAATTAATCGGGTTTGAAAATTGTTGTAAAAAAACTTGTTCTTATAGAGTTCTGACTTGGCAACCGAGCGCACAAACTCCCGCACTGTCAGATTACCATCGCGCAAAAGCGATTCTGCACTTGTGAGGCGTTCTGATGCCATTAAATAGTCATTACCCAATAATTGCCGATACACGGCACGAATCACCGCTTCGACATCTTCTTTGGTTGGGTTGAGGCGTAGTTCAACTCGAGGTGCTTCGCTAAAAGCTGCTGTTCCCAGCCTGGATGCTGCTGCTGTAATCGCCATTTTTATTTCCCCCTATTTATTTGCACTTTTGCTGTTATCCACAGTGTGCTTTGATAAATATTTTTTATCTATCCTCAGATAAAACAATGCCCGGAGTTTGATTCAACTGCTAGGTGGTTCCATCCAGCACTTGCATCCCTCTCCGGGCCTGATCGCGACTCTAGCTTAGAGCGTTGATTGCGTAATCAATGTAGGTGTTGGCTTCGTTAGCAGCTTGACCAGACAAACCGTGGTTAGATTTGATGTACTTCAGAGCTTCTACGTACCAGCTGTTGGACAATTCAAAGGAGCGGTTGATTTCATCCAAACCAGCAATTAGGTACTCGTCCATTGGACCGGTGCCACCAGCAACCAAGCAGTAGGTTACCATCCGCAGGTAGTGACCTACGTCACGAGCACACTTGGACTTACCACGAGAATCAGAAGCGTACTGAGGTCCCTGCATTTGGGTGGTGTAGGGGAACTTTTGGTACACTGCTTGAGCAGCACCATCAATCAGGCGCTGAGCGTTTTGGGTGAGGGCGCGAGCAGCTTCCATGCTAGCAGCAGCGCGCTCAAAGCGACCGTTAACTGCTTGTAGTTCGGTGTTGCCCAGAAAACGTCCTTGGGTATCAGCAGCTGCAATTGCCTCGGTAATTGGTGTTTTCATAGTGTAGAATCTCCTTGGTGTTTCGTAATTTTTTGCCTAGATACCTATTTTTAGGTTCTGGGCTTTTCTTGTTTTTATTAAGCAACAGCAGAAGCAGCGCGGTCGAAGTAGCTAGCTACTTCAGACATCAATTGGCTGCAATCGCCTTTAGTGATACCAGCTGGATCGTTAGCAATTCTGACTGCAGCTTCCTTCATCTTCTGAACACCAGTCGCTACGGAAGAACCAGGAGTACCCAAAGCTTGGTAGGTTTCGCGCAAGCCGTTCAAGCAGCGGTCATCCAGAACGCTGGCGTCACCTGCTAAGACGGCGTAGGTAACATAGCGCAAGATGATTTCCATATCGCGCAGACAAGCAGCCATGCGACGGTTGGTGTAAGCGTTACCACCAGGAGCAATCAATTGGGGCTGTTCTTCAAACAAGCTGCGAGCAGCGTCGGTAACGATTTGGGAAGCACTGCTGGTGATGCGGTTGACGGTATCCAAGCGCTTGTTGCCGTCCTTCACCATGTTGGTGAGAGCATCGAGTTGATCGGTGCTTAGGAATTCACCTCTGGAGTCAGCTTGAGAAACCACCTTGGCGAATGCGTCTAACATGGACTTGATTCTCCTAATAGCTTAGTTGAGTGCTGTTTTGATTAAAACTAGTATTGTTTTATCAAACTGGAATGGCTGACAACAGACACTACATAAAACTGTTTCTCAACTCGTCTCACATTCTGATTGTGTTCCTAGCAGGAACGAGAAATATGAGAACTTGGGGTGATTTTATGAGAAACTGGCAAACTTTGCGAATTGATTGCCTTGTTTAACTTTTGTCTGTCATTTAACCCCTCCAGCTTATGTTTATACAACGCTATAGGGGCATTATCTGTTACAAATTATGAATAAATGAGATACAGCAATAAGAAAAGCCTCAAATCCTTTACATATAAGGGCTGTGGCTGAGAAACGGGCGTTTTTAGGGTAATCAAACTTTACAATCATTTTTGCCAAAGCGTGATTTTAAGTTATTTATATTTTTTTAATTATTTAAATAACCTCGACAGGACGATATATTGAAGTTTCCCATTTCATCTGTAGCTAGAGTAAATCGTGTAAAGAATTCTTAACAAAGAAGCTCTAAATATAGCTTTTAGTTTCTAAAATTCTTTACGACAGGGGGAGATGGGGGGATGGGGGGATGGGGAGCAGGGGAGAAATTCTAAATTTTGAATTTTGAATTGGTTCGTCCCCCTCATCAGGATGTCAGATGCTCTAGGGCGACTGTAATCCGACGCACAACTTTATCTGACTCTTGATTTTGTGCCACCTGTAAAAAAACACAAGCTTCAGGTGTGGCAATTTCTTGTAGAGAAACCGCAGCTGCATAACGCAATCCCCAATCTTCAGGAGTGATCAAAGCCCAACTTAGTTTTTCAAAAGTTTCAACACCCGTATTTCTCAGAGATGGATGATGATGACTTAAGGCTTGAATTAAGTGTAGCGATCGCTCCTGCTTCAATCGTTTCACTATCAGATATTGCAGTCATTGCAGAGATAGCATCTGTTGGAGATGATAGCCTTTCTTTGAAAATACTGATACATTTTACTCCCCCTGCTTGCCCGCCATGTTCTAACAATAAAGTGAAATCATATGAGGCGTGTTTTAATTGTGAGATTAATTTTTCGGAATCTTGTTATTCATTGAACAACAATGAATAACAAGATTCCCGACTTCTTTAAGAAGTCGGGAATCTCAGCGTTTCGATTTTCATAAATCAAATAGGATGGCTATAGATATCAAAAGGGAAACAAGAATGAAGAATTTTTATTCGCCATTCTTTATTCCTCATTTGCCAATATCAAAGCTGGCTCAACAAATCATCTTGACATACTCCCCAGCCCTGGAGGGCGGGGCTTTACGGCGGACTCGGTAATCGGGCTGCTGAATAAAAATTTTTCATTTTCCAATCTAAGGAGAGATGGCAAATCTCCGCCGCAGAACTTCAAGCAGAGTCATGAACGTTTGGGGAGGAGGTGCTGTCACTTCAATCCACTCGCCGGATACTGGATGTTGTACCCTGAGTCGCCAAGCGTGGAGTGCTTGACCAGGTAAATTGACTCCCACAGAACGATTGGAACTATAAACGGGATCGCCGACAATAGGATGGCCTATATGAGCGCTGTGAACGCGAATTTGATGAGTGCGTCCGGTTTCTAGCTGGAAGTGCATCAATGTGTAGTTGCCTAAACGTTCTTTGACTTTCCAGTGAGTCACCGCAGCTCGTCCGCCCTGTTCTACGGGAACAACTGCCATTTTTTTGCGGTCAATTGGATGACGACCGATAGGTAAGTCGATAGTCCCGGTTTCCATTTTGGGTGAACCGAAGACAACGCCAAGGTATTCTCGTCGTGCAGTTTTTGCTTTTAATTGAGCTTGTAGATGTTGATGGGCGAGTTCTGTTTTGGCAATGGCGATCGCCCCTGTTGTATCTTTATCGAGTCGATGCACAATTCCCGGACGTTGGACTCCCCCAATTCCTGGTAGATTTGGACAGTGAGCCAAGATAGCGTTTACTAAAGTCCCGTCTTGATGACCTGGCGCGGGATGGACGACTAACCCAGCGCTTTTGTTGAGAATTAGCATCTGGTCGTCTTCGTAGAGAATATCTAAAGGGATATTTTCTGCTTGAAGTTCTAGGGGTTGCGCTTCTGGTATTTCTATGGAGATGCGATCGCCTGCTTTGACAGCTATTTTCTTTGATGTGCAAACTTTACCATTGAGTTGGACGTGACCTTGTTCTATGAGTTGCTGGATGCGCGATCGCGATAAGTTTGGTAATTCTTCGGAAAGATAGCGGTCTAGGCGATCGCCGTCTTGTTTGACTTCTAAATTAATTTCGTTCACACTTGGTCTGGATGAATTCCTCGTTCTTGAAGTAAAGCACGGAGTGCTTGTAATTCAGCTTGTTTGGAAGATGACAGCTGAGTAACCATTGCTGTAAGTCCTATTTTTACAGGTAGTATTGTTAATTTTAACGAACGCGAGTGTGCTGTCTTCGCATACCACCAAGGAAGGCAGGGATTTAGCGGCGAAAGCGAGAAATGAGGCGATACAAATGCAGCAGACTCCAGAGAATCAGGCTAGCAACTATACCAGCTGCAATACTTGTCCAGAAAGCACTTGTTTGCAAAAAGGGGATATTTTTGGGTGGGGTTTCTTGGGCAACAATGATAGAGGATGCTATTTGACTGGTTGCTAATCCAACACCTGCGATCGCTACGGTATTGTTGAGATTCCGGTCTCTCTGTGCTTCCTCTATCTCCACCATCCCACGAATAGTCGCGGTTACGTTTTCTAATATGACTAATCCTGGGTTCAGACTGAGATAATCTTTTTCTAATTGCACCTGATATTTATCCTTGACTACCTTGCTAAATTCCTCTAGAAATTTCTCATTTTTAAAAATGTCTTCTTTACACCGCTTGTTTTCGTAATTACGCCAATTCACTTCAACAGTATGTTGTTGAGTTTGCAGCAGATTGATTTCTTGCACGTATCTAGATACAGTATTAATGTTTTTTTGTAATTCTATTTTTAATTCGTGTAACCCTTTTTTTGATAAATCTGATATACTATTAATATCGATTAAACTATGTTTATATTTTTGCAATAGCTGTAATTTGAGTTCTCTTCCCTGTTCATAAGCCCAAAGTATTTTATGCCTACAATAAAATAAATATCGCCAGTCATTGTTATATTTAGCAGCTTTGGCAAATGTTGCTTCATCGGGATAGAAAATAATTATCACATGGCTGTCTTTTACAATTCCATCCCACCGTCCTTCACCACGCCACATTTCATAGACTGTAGCGCCTAAAAATTCTCCTGATTGTTGATGTTGATGCTCTTGACCAATTAACGCTTTGTAAGCTTCAGGAGCTATACTTTCAGAAATTGGGGTATGAGCGGGATCTGTCCATCCTGATATGATACAAGTTTGCCCCAGATAGCCATTGTCTGAAAGTCTCCATGTTGGCAAATCTTCCACTTCTGGCAGAATCGCTAAATCTTTGATTTGAGTTATATTTAATGCAATATCAGATAATTCAATTTCCTGATCAAGAGAGCAGCAATAACGCAGGCAATTTGTATCTTCAAAATTCACCCGACTGTAAGAACCATCAACAGCGGCAGAAATTGTCTTCCAAAAATCCAAACGTTGTGAATCTTCATCATTGATTTTAGTCGAGTATCCCTTTTCTTTAAGTTTATCCGGCAGCTTCACCCAATAATCTTCTATCTTGCTTGCCAATCCCTCTGCAAGGTTGTAAACAAATAAATCTAGGGTGGGATACTGTATTTTGCTCATTAAGAATCTTTTGCGTTATTACGTAGAATTTCTGATTTTTGTTTTTTCGCTTCTGCACGAGAATCTGAAGCTTTCAAAATCGGAATTGCAATATTTGCCAGATGTTCTGAGGGAGTGGGTGTAGGTTGATTTTGCTCGCTGGGTTTATCGTATTTGTTGCGCTCTTGAGTTTCATATTGCTTCTGGATCTTGATTCGAGCTTCCTGGTAAAATTGCTGAATACGGTCGTTTTTTGCCAATTCTAACAAGCGGTTAATAGCAACATTTGGTGTGTCTGCCAATATTGCACCAACTTGGTTAATTTCCTGTTGTACCTCTGGTGGTAAGGGAGAATCTAATTCTACCAAAGCTGTTAAAAAGGCGCGTAGAGTGACTGTTTGTAGTTGGTTCATAAGATTTAGTGGGTTGTTTTAAAAGAAAGAACCTCACCCCCCAACCCCCCTCTCCGCCAGCAGAGAGGGGGGCTATTATTCCCCTCCTCGGTTACACGAAGGAGTGATATTTTTTCCTCCTCGCTTACACGAAGGAGTGCTATTTTTCCCTCATCGCTTGCACAAAGGAGTCCTATTTTTCCCCTCCTCGCTTGCGGGGAGGGGCTAGGGGTGGGGTGACGCGGATCTATTTTCACAAAAGTGCTATGATTCCCCTCCTGGCTTGCACAAAGGAGTGCTATTTTTCCCCTCCTCGCTTGCGGGGAGGGGTTAGGGGTGGGGTGACGCGGATCTATTTTCACAAAAGTGCTATCATTCCCCTCCTGGCTTGCACAAACGAGTACTATTTTTCCCCTCCTCGCTTGCGGGGAGGGGTTAGGGGTGGGGTCACGCGGATCTATTTTCACACAGGTTTACCAGTTAAAATAAACCCAGCCCAATAATAAGGATGGGCATAAACAGGTTCGGTAGATGTCATCTGAGCAGGCTCTTTTTCAATACTTCGCGCCTCCGTTTCCAAGTACTCTCTACACAGGGGTTCATCCAAATCTTTAGCTAAATCACAATACCACTTTGCTAAACCTTCATAAGTCAACTGACGCAGCCATTCCTTGGCTTGTTTCAACGCCGCAGCAGGGCTTTCCTTTTGCTTAAGTAACTGGTAAAATTTAATCATTAATATAGCAGTAGAACGTTCATCAACTCTCCACAAAGTGCTGACAACGTAGTTCGCACCCTTGGCAAGAAACCCACTCACTAAACCGACATATTCATCCACCAAGCTTTCTTGACTGGTAATTCCTGTTTCGCAGGCAGAAAGGCAAATTAATTGATACTGACTAAAGTCTAATTCGTCATCATCAACAATATCCCCCAAAGTCAATTTATCCGGTTCTGCTAACATCAAAAATGACTCTCGCGGCTGTTCTGGTATGTGGTCGCCATGTCCGGTAAAATGAAAGAAACCCGTATTCTCTCGTAAAGCATCAATTAACGCTTTTTGTTTGACGGGTGGAATTTGCAACTGACGACAACCTGGATACAGCGAAGCAAGGGCGACAGATTCAATATTGTCAAAAGGTAATTCACTGTTTCCCACATTCACTATGTTTGGAGGATCATCTCCCAGTAGTTGGTTAAACGGCTGCGCTAGAAGTTTTAAACCAATCTGGAAACTGGGCAAATATGTGATAGTGAAGCGTTCAGGAAACAGGTAATCTAAAGGCAGTAGGTGTAATTCCCGGTGGGGAATTAAAATCAAATGGTCAACATCTTTGAGATTGTCTCTGAGGCGATGAATTTCTAGGACATCGCGGAGTTGATTCAGCAACATATCTTCCATATCTTGCCGCCAAGGGGCTGTTTCTTTCGCTGCACTTGTATAATTTCCTTGGCAATAATCTTGATAAGCTTGTTTCCACTTTTGCATCCAACCTTCAAAACGCTGGAGTTGGTGGAGATGCGCTAAATACAACCCCTCCCCTTCCACTCTTCCCCTCCTCGCTTGCGGGGAGGGGTTAGGGGTGGGGTAATGCGACACCGGGGATAACACTTTAGGCAGCTGGTTATGCTTAATAATAAAAGTGGTAATAACCCAAGTTGCTAGTTATTTGAGAAGGCGATCGCAAAGATAATAAAATCCCCTCCAGTAAGAAAAACGGAGGGGAATTATGTTAAATGAAACAATTGCTGTCTATGCTATCATTGACGA
>JAHHIB010000119.1 GCA_019359075.1 Kalymmatonema hyalinum WJT4-NPBG1 | reverse complement strand
AGTCGTCAATGATAGCATAGACAGCAATTGTTTCATTTAACATAATTCCCCTCCGTTTTTCTTACTGGAGGGGATTTTATTATCTTTGCGATCGCCTTCTCAAATAACTAGCAACTTGGGTTATTATCATTAACAAATATCGCAAGGTAGATTGGATTTTTGCCATTTACAAAAATATTGAAATACAAGCGATTTATCGTCTCAAACCAGCAAACTTGGAACCGTTTTATACTCTTTGGGAAACCAAGTGGTACAACGATGGACAGAAGGACATTAACAACCCAAAAATTCCTTTAAAGTATGTCGTGGAGAATGGCGAATTGCTATATGGCACTCCTCCTAGCATCTTTCCCAAAAGAAGACGATAACATCTAAAGCACTTAGTTTAACCACATTTAATTTTTTAGCTCGTACCATACTTGTGTAAACTTGTTGTCCAATCTGTCAAAACTTTGGGAGAAATGTGTTTACCCCGCTCTTTGATTAATGAATCAGCCATTGCCGTCACCTCTATTACTGTTTTGTGTGCTGTCTCTACCATCTCAGTTAATAATCGCAGTGTTCTGGTGTAGGTAACACCATATGCCTTGCAGGTTTCAACAACTAGGCCATCATCACTAGCACAAATCAGCAATTGATGACGGGCAATGGCAATTGTAGATCGATCCGCGACACTCAAAAGGGGCGCTCTGACGCTAAATTCTAGAAAACTGGCAAACATCTCTTCTGTCGAAAGAGCCAGAGGTGTTAAGTATTGGTTAGCAGCTTGGCGAGTTGGGGGTTCCAGTTGATCTGAGTCTAAAAGTTCTTGGGCAATGTACAACGGGCTGTAGTGCTGTTGTAGCCACCCCCACTCGTTCAGCCAGCGAAAATCAATTAGTGCCGTTGCGTCAAGAATTGTTCCCTTAAGCGACTGCATAAACCTCATTTTCTTGACGACGCACCCGCAGTTTTTCAACAGTTAAGTTGAGAAGTTCTGCTGCTTTCATCTCTGAAATCTTGCCCAATTTTAAGGACTGCCAAATTAGGAATTCATAACGTTCATTTTCTGGATAATCCTCCGCAGCCAGTGCTGGGGGTAATTCCATTGAGTTTTGCAAAGATGCACCATCATGTTGCTTTTTATAAATTGCACATATTTTGGCTTTCTCTTTAGCAAAATCAATGATTCCCATGCATGCTAAACGATTCAAGATGACTAGGTAACTCACCCGAAAATGCCGTTTAAGTTTGACAATATCTTGGGTAAGTGCGTACATCCGCTCAAATTCAGCTTGAGGCACAAGTAGATGACTAGCAAAGTAATCAGCAACATGCTCTCGTGCTTTTTCTTCTTCTTTGGTTCCTTCTTCAATCAGGGTGTCTTGGTACTCTACACGGTGAAATATTAGGTGTCCAATCTCATGTGCAAGGGTAAACAATTGACGTTCAACGGTGATCTTATGGGTATTTACCAAAACAAAAGCACCTTCAATATCACTACAAGCACTAAGACCAAAGAAACCTTTTACGGGAACGGACGAGCGTAAAACTTTTAAGCCGATTTCTTCTACAGATTGAAACAGGTTGGCAATGGGAGCATCTCCTAAGCCCAGGCGATGGCGAAATAAAGCAGCTATTGCCTGAATACGCTTTTCGTTGCCTTCTACTTGATGGCAAGGTGTACTTTCTGGGGTGTAGGGAGGATCGCCAACGGCTTGTTCTAAGGCGTTATAAGTTTGCAGCATTCGTAACACTTGGGCTGCAAACTGGGCATTTTTGTCGAATGTTACATGAGCGCGGAACCGGAAGTTGGGTAGTCCTTCACCTTGTGAGCGTAGCAAGTCATCAAGTGTAATGCCCAAAGCACTCGCCAGAGCAGAGAGGATTTTGCTGTCTGGTAAGGTTTTGGCGTTCTCGTAGTTATTGATGCTCTGGCGAGTAACCCCGGTAGTTGCTGCAAGTTGCTCTTGAGACAAGCCCAGACTTTTACGGTAGCGGATCAGGTTCGCAGCAATGATCTCTTTCATGGCTGATTCTTTCCTGCGTTAGCGTAGCGGCTCCGTAAGTCCTGCGGACAGGCTACGCCAACGCGTAGCGTCTCCGACAGGAGAAGGAGCATCGCTAGAGGTATCAAAAAAAATGTCAAACTTGTTGACCTTATTTTTTCTAATTATACTAGAAAATGTCAAAGGTATTTTACATAGACCTGAAGGAGGTGATAAAGATATGGCAAAGAATACGGGTAACGGTTATCGCCGTGGCGCTGTGGACAACCGCAGCCAAACTTACAACCCTGTGACCGAACAATGGGTGAAGCGTGATGCTGAAACCGGACGGTTTATGGACGTGAAGCAAAACGGAGAACCTTTTAAAGGTGTTCGTAAAGAAGACTAATACCAAATTGCGTTCAATCTCCACAATTGAACGCAACTCGGTATAGGTCTTAGGTTTGGTTTATTGAAGGGGTGGTATTACACTCATAGCCCACTCCTTCAGTTTTCTTCATTATCTTAGTCTTCGGCTTGAAAATCCAGAGCATCACCATTTACAAAAAAATGGTCAGTAAATCTAACACAAAAGCAGAAAGCCAAAAGTCCAAGGCTCGCACTGCCACTAGTTCAAAAAAAACTCAGCGTACAAAAAAACAGTCATTGAACCCAAGATACAGGAAGCTAATAATGCTAAGTCCACTGCTAAGAGAGCTAGATCCAAACAGACCGACGATCCTGCTCTTAAGACACAAGCAACTAAAAAGGTGAAGAGTCCAAACGCAAAAGCCAGTTCAACGACAATCAAGCCAACTAAACAAGCAAACAGTAAGACAAAAGTACTGCCAACTAAAAGAGCTAAGGCTGCTGGTAAATCTAGCTCAACAACAAATAAACGCACTCAAAAAGTAGTCGGTCAGACTGACATAAAACCGACTGAACAGCCTACGTTTTCTGCTGCCAAAGCTAGCTCAACAGGATCTCAAAGTCTCAGTAAATCCAAGGTACAACCAATCCAAAAAGCTAAAACTTCCACTGCAAAGACTAGACAGAAGAAGAAAAAAACTACCTTTGAAAATAAATTTATTAGCGAACCGGAAGTTGATAGAAAGTCAGGACGGAAAGCTAACCTTGACCTAAAAGCTAGCACAGTTAAAGCTGCATTTAAGAAGTTTCAATCCCAGATTGTTGACTTAGAGCGGTCAACCACAGAGAAAGGACGTACAAGCCGTGACTACTTGTTTAAGCAAGTTAAAAAACTAGTCAATAATCACTCGGATTTCCCACCACTGAAGGGTAACTATATTCCGTTTGGCTCATTTGCTAGAAAGACAAAGATTCGCCCCTTAGATGACATCGATATCTTGCTCCTGCTAAACGGAAGGGGAATTAATGTCGAGATTTCCTATCAACAGAAGGCATCCGGCTATGGAGTCAACATGACAGCAGTTTGTCGGGTAAAAATTACAGATGCTTGTTCTCCTCTTCAAGCATTCGCAGATAATAAGGGGTATGTCAACTCAATCAAGATTTTGAATCGGATTAAGCATCATCTTGCTTATGTAACCAATTATCTGAAAGCTGACAAAAATAGACGAATGCAGGCAGTGACTCTAAATCTCAAGTCCCATCGCTGGATCTTTGATATCGTACCAGCAATTCCTATCCACGATTATCGCGATAAGGTTACTCATTTCTTAATTCCAGATGGATATGGCAACTGGATTAGAACTAATCCAAAAATAGATGCTCAAAGCATTACATCAGTAAACACTCAGCATAAAGGCGAACTTTTGCCTGTTCTGCGATTACTGAAGTATTGGAACGAAAGGAAACATAAGCCTAGTCTATCGTCTTACTACTTTGAGACACTCGTAGTTAAGACTTTCCAGTATGCCCCTAGAATAACTAGCTATCCAGCAGCACTTGAATACTTCTTCCAGCATTGCAGTTCCTTCATAATAAGTAGCTGTCCCGATCCAAAGAGACTTGGTGAAGCATTAGATGCAAACGTTAGCTGGGACACCAAGCAAAAAATTATCACAGCCCTTAGAAATGCTGCAAACCACGCAAGTCATGCAATAATAGCTGAATCTAAAAATGACCAGAAGACCGCTATTTATTGGTGGAAAAAAGTTTTCGGGTCGGAGTTTCCAGATTATGGCTAACAGCAGCAATCAGGTAAAGCACAATCCACGAGCGCTCTGTCAAGTGTACTTCACGTTAGCGAAGCGATGGGCACGGTTTTCCCTCATCTGTAAACTGGCAGGGTTCCTAGTTGGTGTTTTAACAGTTCTGCTGCCGTTAGTGCCAGCCTATGCTCCAGTGCTCGTGTTTATGCTGGCAATGATGGCGGATTGGCTGGGGTGGCGATCAGATACCCACAAGGGTATAGCGGAAGCTTGGCTACGGAAGTTAGACGGACGCGATTCTTTTGACTGGGCAATTTCAGGTGCCGAGCTTTCAGACTTGCTGATGCGGAGTCCGTCGAAGGTTGATAAGCTTGTGATTGCAAAAGCCTTATCTGAAGAGTATTTCGCTAGTAAAGAACCCCCCGGCACAAGACGGGCGCTGGAAAATTTGCAGGAATCGGCTTGGTGGAGCAAGCATTTGTCAGAGCGAATGCGGAACTATTACCTTGCGGGGACTTGCTTATTGGTCGCAAGTGCAGTGCTTGTTCTGCTCATTAGTGTTCAAGCCATTGACAACAAGCAGACTTTGTCAAGTCTTGGACGGATTGTGACATCCGTTCTGACCCTAGTTTTCTCATTAAATCTATTTCGATCAGTCTTGGGCTACCACAATTTCAGCGTCAAGGCAGGGCAGATTGAGAAGTCTACCGAGAATCTTCTCGCAAGCCAAGGTGTCCAAGAATCAGAAGCTATCAAGTTGATGAGCGAATACCAGATCGCCCGTGCTTCTGCCCCGCTTATCCCAACGTGGCTATGGAACAGGATGGAAGGCGAACTGAATGCAACTTGGAAGCAGTATCGTCGGCAATGAGTCGCGGAAACATCTAGCCTGCGAGGATCGGGGGTTCGGGGATCTTTAAGGATTGACATCACTAACAGCAACCGTATTGAGTTATAAGCAACTAGGATATGATTTCGGCTGACGCCACAAACTCATATTCAATTCCTCGCAATAACATCCCCAGCCACGAGTTTCCATTTCATGATTGCATATCCAATCAAAAATTCGTCGTGCTTTGGCGATCGCCACATCTTGGGATGGATAAATACGGGGACTAGGACAAAAGACTTCTCCACTAATGTGGATTGCAGCAATTTGCCAGTAGTCGCTCCCCTCACCTTCAGGGATAATTTCTAAAAAGCCATCTTTGAAAGGCTCTATAATTCCCATATTCATTCAACATTGACTTTGACTTTATATACAGCCTTTAAGATTTCAAAATTTGAAAATAGCCAATGAGGCTGTTTCTCTCTTTCGTTGAAAGCAGTGGAAGCAGTAGTAACACAAAAGACAGGTAACGCACTGCTTCGTTAAATGTACTCAAAATTAGAACAGCAATTGATATGGTAAACCAACCAAGAGCTACTGTGTAATTTGGACTACCTATTTCTTTTGCTATGTATATATGGATAACTATATAACTAGCTAATGCAGCTATCTCAGCCCAGCCATAGCCCATCATCCCCAAGTACGGTACCAGCAAAAAGGCACCTCCAGCAAAAAGCGCTATGTGTGCCGCATGAAACCAAGTCACCTCAAGATTTTTACCACACAGATAGAGGACTGACGAATGCAGATTGAACATGGAATTGGCAAGATAGCCAATTGCAATCAACGGAAAGATTTGCAGCGCTGGAGTCCAATCTTTACCAAAAACGAGCGGCAATACCACAGGAGCTGCTATCGCAAACCCTGCCATCGGTAAACCAACGGCTAGCGCTTGTAGACGCATTCCTTCCTCAATACTCTTGCGTAGGCGAGTTTTGTCATTTTCTAACTTAGCTAGCGCCGCCATAGCCAAACGCCAGGTGACTGACTTAGCAAAGGCAAGCATTTCTACAAGGCGAATGGCTAAAGCCACAAAGCCAACAGCTTCAGCCCCAGCGAAACGTCCGACAATCACTGGATTGACTAGCGATCGCAACTGCCAAAGCCAACCCGCAAAGGATAAGCTCAGACCATACGCCAGCATTTCCCGAACTAAACTAGGCTTCCAGCACAAGCGCGGGCGAAGACTGGTACTATAGACAGTCAATACAACCATAGTTATTTGCTGCAGCCACAAACCACCGACAGGTGCCCAAGCACCAGCTCCTCGATTTGCAAGGGGTAGCGCTACCACATAGTAACTAATTTGGCTGATTAACTCAATGAAGGCTACACGCTGAAAATTTAAGTCACGGTCTAGTTTAATTGTCAGGGGCAGATTTAACAGAGAAAGAGGTAATGTTAAACCCATGACTGCTATAAGCGGTGCTACTTCTGGAAGCTTAAGCATCTGGGCGATAATATGTTGCCCCAAGACAAGACTGAGTGTAAAGACACCGCTAATACATAGCAACAGGGTAAAGACTTGGTCATAATCCTGTTGGTCTGGATTGGATGTTTTACGTAGTAAATAGACATCCAAGCCCCATATACCCAACCCGCCGAGGAAGCTGACAATGCCATAAGCGACTCCATAAAGTCCGTACTCGGTCGGTCCAATGACTCTAGTGATGAATAATACACCAATTAAGCTGAGTAAGATACCCAAAGCTTGACGTATGACCATCAAGGCTCCGCCCTTGATGACTTTACTACGCAATCCCACGGCTACTCCAAAAATGAATTAAGTTTTACATTTGCACAAAATTCCGAATTCAGAATCTCCCTACAGAAGAATTCTGCATTCGGAATCCTGAATTCTGAGTTCTTTATGAATCATGTAGCACGAGCGAACAAGCGTCGGCGTAGGTTACGATTAAAAGACCGTATTGTGTCGTATCCATTAGGTCCAAGCAACCAAAGGACGGCGATCGCCACATTCAAACGCACAAACCACAGACGCAAAAGAAGTTGTGGGTAAAGTGCAGCTGCTTGACGACTAAAATGAAAAGCTTGTTTGTAATCTTGTGTATCTATAGACCTCCAGGCTAAAAAGACATACAATCGACCATAGCTTCGGGGTCGCAGATAAAGAATATCTGTGGGTAAAGAACGATAGGTTTTCTCAATTAACTGGCGAAAACCTCTTAACATTGATTCGCAATCTTTTGATTTGTTGTTTGGGTGCATACGATATCTCACCAAAGGTTCTTTAACCACGCCATAGTGATAGCGAGTGGCAATACGTATCCACATATCCACATCTTCAATGTAGCTCTCCCGGTCAAACAAGCCCAAGGTGTCGAAACAAGAACGACGAATCATAGGTGAACTTCCACAGCAAACGGGACTGTCACATGATTCCACAACTTTCTTGTAGACATCACCCTCTGTGTCGTTTCTCATCACTAAGCCGGTGAGCGTGCTATTCTCATCTATAAAAGCTGTCCAACTGTCTACCAAACCCACCAAGGGATTGTTATCTAAGCATTGAGCTTGTTTTTCTAACTTAGTTGGTTCCCAAATATCATCAGCATCTAAAAAAGCAATGTATTCGCCTTTAGACTCAACAATACCCTTATTTCGTGCTGCTGCTGTGCCTTGATTTTCTTGTGAAATCAGTCTGACTCGCGGATCTGTGATTTGAGAAGCCCATTCAACAATTCCATCGGAACTGCCATCATTAATAATCAATACTTCAAAATCTGTAAGTGTCTGTTTCTGAACACTTTCCAGAGTTTCGGTAAGATATTTCATGGCATTATATGCCGGAATAATAATAGTAACTTTGGGCATATTTCTGAACTCTTTAATTGAATATATTGACTTTTTTTCAGCCGTAGAGAACGCACACAAAAGAAAACTCAGAAAACTTTATGAGTCCATCAGGATTGCCATAGTTGTTGGCTTTAACTGTTGGCTTTAACTGTTGGCTTTTAACTATTAACTTTTAACTATTGGCTTTTAACTATTACCTATTTCCCATTGCTCATTAGCCGTTGATGTACGTCGCCGTAGGACTTGGGTAATTGCTTTCACTCTGTCATAGGTTTGAGCACCGAATCTTTTTAAGAGTGTTAAAGCTACGGTTTGGCGGATGAAGTCCCAAGAAAAAATAAGTTGTGGATAATGACCAATAGCTTGATGATTAAAATGAAGCGCTTGGTCGTAATCTTTATTGTTAATAGCTCTCCAAGCTAAGTAGAGATTAATACGACCATATCCTCTCTCTCTTAAAGGCAGTAATTCTGCGGGTACAGACTCAAAAGCGTTCTCGATGATTGTCCGAAAAGCTTCCAAAGTTCCTTGACAATTTGTGGACTTGCTACCAGGATGTTGGCGATAGCGAACCAAGGGTTCTTTGATAACTGCAAAGCGATATTGGGAAGCAAGGCGAATCCACATATCTAAATCTTCCAGAAACGGTAATTCTCGGTTAAATAACCCTACCGTTTCAAAACAAGAGCGACGAATCAAGGGTGTACTGTCACAAGGACATATCGGTTTAAACTGGACAAGTTGCTTCCATACGTCGTCTTTGTCTGCATAGGAAACAACAACTTTCCCTGTGGACTTACCTTGCTGGTTAATTAAAACTGTCCACGTATCTACTAAACCGACTGATGGGTTTTCTTCCAGATAACGGACTTGCTTTTGAAGTTTGGTTGGCTCCCAAATATCATCAGCATCCAAAAGTGCGATATATTCTCCAACCGCCGCAGTAATTCCTGTGTTTCGTGCTCCAGATGAACCTTGATTTTGCTGGGAAATCAGCCGAACTCGCGAGTCTTTGATTTGAGAAACCCACTCCACAGTTCCATCAGAACTCCCATCATCAACAATCAGTACTTCAAAATCTGTAAATGTCTGCTTCAGAACGCTCTCCACAGCTTCTGGGAGATAAGCCATAGCATTGTAAGCTGGGATAATGACAGAAACTTTTGGCATGTGACACTCCTGTACTTCAATGAATTGGTAACGGCAATTCTTTCTTGGACTGCAAAATCGTTTCTAAAATCACATCGCGATAACGCAATGCTATGGCATCCCAACTAAAGCGGGTAGCATTCTGTCTAGCACGTACACTCCAGTTACCACTCAGCGCCTCTTGAATGGCAGTTGCGTAGATATCTAGTTTGGTGACATCACATAGAATACCACCATCACCGACAATATATCGCCGCATTTCATCATCAGTAGCGACAACTGGCAAACCACTAGCCATTGCTTCTAAATAAACAAGCCCAAAAGGTTCGTGAATCGAAGGAAGCGTAAAGGCATCTACACTGCGGTAAACTTCAGGCATTCGCTCAAATGGCAAAGTGCGAACGGCAAATCGCTTTTCTCCCAACAGCTGCTTACCTAGTGACTCAAAGTATAGGCGATCGGGTCCGTCTCCACACACCAAAAGACTCACGTTGCTGAGGCGAGACACGGCTTGAATCGCTAATTCAACTCGCTTTTGATTTTTGCGGTTCAACGAAGCAACACACAACACCACTGGTTTGGGCAAATCAATATCAAGCTGGACACCTTCAGGAGTAAATTGCTCAAGATTCACACCATTAGGAATCACACTTATGGGTTGCGTTGGTTGGAAAGTCTGCGCCAACTCGGCGGCGGCTTCATCGAAAACTACGAGATGATCTGGACTAAACCGAAGATTACGCTGCAAGCATTTGCCATTTTTTTGTAATGAACCATCATCTCCTTTCCCCATTAAGCTATTGTGTTCGGTAAAAAGTATCGGAGTTTTTGTCAGCGCTCTAACGCAGGCTGCCATTGCCAAACCTGCATAATCATTATGGGGAAAGATCAAATCAGCTCGATGAGTTAGCAAGCGGAGCAAGCAAGGGAAGAAACCCGTCAGGTGTTCCACCACAATCTCAGGATTTGTGAAACCACGCACTAAAGGAGCAATCAAAGGGTGGCGCACAGCATGAAAAGCATGCGAACGGGGAATACAGGGAATGGGGTAGCTAAAGGATCCACAAGCCGCGCCACTGAGTAATTCTACTTCAAAGTAGGAACTGAGGCGGCGGCTGAGCTCAATTGCCATAATCTCTGCTCCACCACTCCAGTTCACTCCGGCGCTAGGATGGACTAAAACAATTCGGTAAGGTCGTTCACCTGTGCTCCTCAATTGAGTATTATCAGTGGAGCTAATCATTTGTTGGGTCATCCTTAAACTACTCCATAGGCAACTAAAGAAAGTTTGGGAATTTCTTTCAGCTAGGTTGTCACTGCTTTTGGCTTAAAAAATGTGAGCAACGGTTTTTCAATATATGAATATACAATGCATCCACAAATGATTGCTATGATGCCAATGATGAACCCCAAAATATTTAACACTAGCAGGTTTTGAAAAATATCGAGTTGTAATTTATTCAAAATCTTCGTCATTTGATTGATGAAAAAGCCATGTGCTAAATAGATGGAATAGGATGCATTGCCAAGAAACAAAAGGATATTAGGTACGTTAATTACCTTTTTGAGTTCTAAAGAGGAAGCACCCAAGACAAGCAGTGTGCAAGCAATGCCGAATGTCAAAACAGATGAGACTGGTAAAAATTTGTAGAAATAATTTATAGCTGATAACGTATAAAGAAAAAGCCCCAAATAAATCAACGGCTTTGGATTGCTAATTTTTCGGTTCAACAACACATAGGCAGCTAAGCAACCTAGAACAAATTCAAGATTGTAATCAGAAAAAATAAATTGCAGGATTACATTTTCTTGAGGAAATTTGATGACACCAATAAAATGGAAAAACACTCCCAACAACCAAGCACCAATGATTGGAAAAGAAATTTTAGGTTTTAACCAAACCAACAACCCAAACAAGAGGTAAAAGAAAACTTCAAACGTGAGTGTCCAACTTACACCAAGAAAGCTTGATGAAAGAATTTCTCGGTCTTGGGGAAAGAGTAGAAACGCTTTAATAAATTCCCCAATACCACGGTCGTTGGTATCAGAGCTATAAGAAAATATGAAAGATGCAAAGATTTTACTTGTTAAAATGACCCAATAAAGAGGATAAATACGTGTAAATCGTTTAAATAAAAATGTCCCTAATCTATCTTTATGACCAATATCCTTTTGGTGAACATAAAACATAATAAAACCGCTTAGAACAAAGAAAAAGTCAACTCCTGACCCTCCAAAAGTAAATATTTTAAACAAAAAATCTTTATTTAAATTTTGGTTATATATAAGGTCTGTATGAGCAAGTACTACGAGTACTGCTGCCACCCCTCGAAAAACCTGAATAAGATTTAGTCTTTTAGCTGACATAAACTTCAAAATCGCAATTTCTTTGATTATTAAAAACGCCTTGCAGGGCTAACCAACACAGCAGGACTTCTTTCTGGAGGGTGTTCGTTCCAATTCCACCCTGCTACTGCCATCAAAGTCATCCAATAAAAAAAGAGAGTGGTATGACTCCAGATGTTTTCCGTAATCATTCCTACAGGTATCGCTAGCAAAATAGCGAACAGAATTTCACACAGATCACGTTGAGCGCTTCCACGAGGTGCCGACAGCATAAGCTGAACAAGACGCACACCCTGAGCCACAAGAAACACCAAAAAAGTCACAAAACCAACAATCCCCCCTTCTACCAAAGCCCGGACGTAATCATTGTGAGGCAGCAACCCATTAGTAACTAAATGAGTACTTAATCCTAAACCGTAACCCAAAATGGGCTGCTGACGCCAAGCATTTAGTAATGAATACCATTGGGCAATTCGCCAGTTGAAACTGTTGTTGTCGCTCCCAGACAGTAGAATAGCTCGTGATACATCGATATCTGGATTGAGTAGCGGTGTGTTGGCAAGCGAGCTCAAGCGTTCTCGTCCAAACTCGGAACTGGCAAACAGTCCTAGGACAAGCACCACAAATAAGATCCCACCGATGAGGTTGACTGGGCTTAATCTGGGAGCAACCAAAACCACAACGAAGGTAGCAACCATCATCAAGCCAAATAATGCTTTAGTACTTACATAAAAAAAGGCTAATAAGCCTAACAACAACAACCAAAGCAAGCTTTGTCTTGATTGCTTGAGTTTCCACCAGGTTAAACCAATAAACAGTAACAGCAAGGTGACGAACCCATTAGGATGACCAATCGTCCCTCTGATTCGAGAACCTTCAGATGCCAGTGAACCGACATCATAGCTATGAGCTGAGAGAATGGGAGGTAAGAGCGAAGGTATGAATACCTGCATCAACGCTACTACGACTGGTGATATAACAGCTAAGAACAGCACAGAGATAACCTTCTGAGGAGGGATTCGGTCTTTAAGCTGCATCACCAACAGGTAGACCATCAGCCATGAAAAAAGACGAATCCATTCGCGGATGCTATCTGACAAATACCCAGCACCCAATCCCAAGCCTCCTAAACGGAGGAGTACCACCCATAAGCCCTGTAGGAACACCCAGCCAGCAAAGAACCACCAGAAGCGGTCAGTGCGTACGGTTTGCCTTCTCAGTAACATAACTGTTACGTAAAGTAAAGTTAAAAAATCTACCCCAAGAGCAAACATCGCTGGTACCTGCTGACCAGAGAAAGGGTCTAGAGAGGTACGCAAGATTAAAAGTCCGAGAACGGCTTGTTCAAACTTGCTAAAGAAGTAAAAAAGAAATGGTATTGCACCCAAAGCTAAGCCCAAGTAAAGAGGTTTGGTACTTCCGATCAGGAACCCTGTTGCTAGACCAACCCCCACACCTGCTAACCCAATCAACAGTCCCAGACGAGAAGAATGACTTGAGCGTTGTTTGGTCAACATTGTTACCTCTGCCTTGAACCGTTCGCAGAATTTTTAGCACTACCTCCTACACCAATCAAACGCTTTTGAGACTTGGGTAATCGAGGCTGGTAACCGTGAATAGGATAGCGGAAATACTTCTCCGTCTGATCTGTCATTCCATTCACCACGACTCCCAGGATAGGTATGCGATTTTGTGTTAATTCTGATACACTTCTTAAGAGAACTTCCTTCTCCGTGAAGCCAGGACGCGTAACCAGCATAACTCCGTCGCTTTGCTGAGCCAGCGTTGAAGCATCAGCACAAGCACTTATTGGAGGAGTATCTATTATGACTAAATCATAATTTTCACCAGCTTCTGCAATCAAAGACTTCATCGCGATTGACTCTAGCAATTGCGAGGGGCGTCCGTACAGTTCGCCACAAGTCAACACATCCAGGTTTTCAATATCTGTTGGCTGGACGGCATCCAGTAAGGATACATTTCCTTCCAAGACATTGGTAATCCCAGGTTTGGGAGTTAGGTTGAATAGCGTGTGCTGTACTGGTCTGCGCAAATCTGCATCAATAATCAATGTCCGCCAAGATAGCATCGCTGCAACAGCAGCAAGGTGTGATGCAACGACAGATTTACCCTCTCCAGAAATAGGGCTACTGACAACAATCAGCCGCACTTGTTCGGGGCTGCGAAACTCCAACGTTTTAAAGAGTGTGCGGTAAGGCTCAACCAAGCCAATATTATCTAGGAATCGATTGGCTGGCTCAAGAACAAGTGTCTTAGCGCTTAGACGTGGCAAGACTCCCAGCAAGGGTAGCTGTAGCAGTTCCTCAGCTTCGGAAGCATCGCGTAGTGTATTATCCATCACCTCCAGCAGCAATACAATGCCGGCGGCTAACATAGTTCCAAAGGCGGCAGCAAGTGCTAATATGACTTTCGGTTTCGGCTCAGATGGTGATGATGGTGGTACAGCATTTTCGATGACGCGAATGTTACTGACTTTTTGTGCTTCTGTCAGACGTGCTTCCTCAAGTTTGCTTTGGAGGAACTTCAAAGATGCAGCAGCTTCTTCCCGTTTACGAGTCAATACAGTCAGCGTTTGCTGTGTAATGGGCAGTTGTGAAAGACGAGCTTGGAGGTTGGCTTTTTTAACCTGCAAAAGTTTCAGCCTATTATTAACTGCAGACTCTTCGATGCTATTGAGGATAAATTTGGAGTTCAGTTCTTGAGAGAGTTGATCACCGGCGAAATTGTTTGCGGAGGTGGTTGGATTTTGAGAGGAGACGCGAGCAAGTTGTTCTGAATACATGGCACGCAAGGCGTCCCGTTGTCCAACCAAGTTCGTCACATTTGGATGCTCGTCTGTAAAGCGCAAACGAGCTTCGACTATCTTATTCTCCAATTCTGATAAATTGGCTCGCAACTTCTTGATTTCGTCGTCTTGTCCGCTGCGAACAGATGAATAGGCTTTGTTCAGGTTTCCGCTGTTGGTGATTTGCCGCAAGGATGCGTCTCGCGCTTTTATCTCTTGAAGTTGAGTTGACAGAGTACGCTCTTGGTCTTCTACAGTGGCTATACTCTGCACTAAGCTTTTTGTTTGCTCTTCAAGCGAGACAATTCCGCTGAGTTTTCTGTATTTGTTTTCTGTGGCTTCAGCTAGTCGCAGTTGTTTATCAGCTTCGGGTACTTGTTTTTCCTCCAAAAATTTCTTGACTTTCGTCGCCTCAGAACTGATGGCTTTGGTGTTGTCCTCAACCATCGCCTGAGAAATGGCATTGAGCAGCTTGGCAGCAAGTTGAGGGTCTTTAGATTGATAGCTCAACTCAAGAATATTCGTTGCAGGGACAATTTTGACTTTTAGATTATGACTGAGTTCCGCAGTTGATACGGGGCTTCTTTGTAAATTCCCTTTGATCTCGGGAAAAGCAATGGCAACGGCTTGTTCGAGAACACGTTGCGACTTGATAAGTTCTGCTTGGTCGGCTAATGGGCTAATTCCTGGTGCGCTGGAAGAGACTTGGGTAAGATCACGACCTAATTCGGAAACGCTCACCCTTTTGTCGTCCTGCATCAGTCGCGCAGATGCTTCATATTTACTTGGGGTGACTGCAAGGTATGCGATCGCCCCACCAATGACAGCAACAAATGCAGCTATGGCGGGAAGACTTCGCCGCCTCACCACTGATATGACTGTTGATATTCCTTTTTCCATCACATATACCCTCTTTGTTTGGTGAGTCATAAGTCATTCAATTTGAACAAATGACTTATGACAAAGAACACTGCAACCTATTTTTTGCCCACAACCTCAGCAAGTCCATTTTGGCGTTGTTTGGAGATATGTACTGGCTCTGGCGAGTTGAGAAGTTTTGTATAGAGTTTCAGCGTTTCAGAGGTGATGTGATCCCAGCTATAGTTCAGCTGTATATGCCTTTGTGCATTCACAGCCATAACTGCTAGTTCTTGGGGGTGATGAATTGCCCAGTCGAGGGTACTCATACAAGAGTTGAGGTTTCCAGCTTCAAACAGCTTTCCCCGACCTCCACTAATCAATTGCTTGTGAGGAGGAATATCGCTTGCCACGACTGGTATACCTTCCTGCATCGCCTCTAACATTGCTAGAGGGAGTCCCTCTACATCAGAAGGAAGGACAAACAACCCTGCTCCCCGGACAATTTCCCAAAGGCGTTGTCCGCGAAGTTCGCCTGCAAAGATAATATTTGGATTATTTGCCACCTTTTCTAATAGTTCTGAGGTGAATGATTTCGTATCGCTCACACCGCCAGCCAGAACGAGTTTCCATCCAGGTGGACTCATCGCACTAAAGGCGTCAACCAGCAAGTCGGGACGCTTTTCTGGTACCAATCTGCCCAAAAACAGAATATAGCGCTCCTGCTCAAGACCTAGTTGAGTCCCGTAAGCAAAATTTGGGTCTGATTTACCATAGCCTGCTGGAGCATTCGGAATGTAGACCGTATTCCTACCATAAGTTTGCCGAAAGTAGGTTTGGAGCGCTTCTGATACGACAACCATTCCGTGCGCGAAACGGACTGCTGCCTTTTCCCCTAATTGAATCACGCGAGTTGAAAAACTGCCCCACTTGGCACGTTGCCAATCTAACCCCTGACAGGTGACGACAATCTTTGCAGTCTTGACAAGTCTTGGTAAACAAGTAAATAAAGATGGACCAAGAGCGTGGAAATGAATGATATCGTATTTTGTAGCAGAGGCTGCAATTGCTCCTATAGCTGAGGTAGCAAAAGCATCCACTCCTTTCAAAGGCAAACCTGGTAATGAGATGACTTGGACGCCTTGATAGTCATAACGATCCTGCCAGGAACAGTCAGTGTAAGAAGAGCGGGCATATAAATCAACAGAATGTCCCTGTTCGACTATGCGAGGATAAACTTCTGCACAGTAATGTTCGATGCCACCCTGTTTGGGCGGTAGACCTTTTGCACCAATTACAGCAATTTTCATACGAGTTTCGTTGTGCTGGTTTTGCTCTAGACAAGCTTGTATAACTTGAAACTAAGTCGCCTTTACTTACAGAGATTGAAATAAGAACACAGCAGGTGGGAACACAAAAAAGCTCCGTGTCTTTGTTTCAATTTTCATTTTTTTTTAAAAAACCATGATTATTGCCTCTCTCCAAGAACTATGTTTTTTGTATCTACTTTGAGCGCAAGGAAAGCTCATACCTGAACAGCGACTGTGCTGGCTCGCTGTTCCCAGCGATTCCACATTTCGCTGTAGACTTGTTGAACGACTGTACTAGCTGCATAAGGTTTTGCAGTCCGTACGCAAGACTGAGTGGGATAATCGGCTGGATGCAGCAGCACTTTGCGTAAAGCATCTGCTATGCACGCGGGCGTTCGTTCGGAACAAACAACCCCACTGTCTGCACTCAGTAATTTTGGGGTTTCACCACATTCAGTTGTGACTACAGGAGTTCCGCTCCCCAGCGCCTCAAGAACTACCAAAGGTAGACCTTCATATGCACTGCTGAGAACAAAAGCATTGCAGACACGATGGATCTGTGCAAGCTTCTCTTGGGTAAGGGCTCCAAGCATTGTTACCCTATGAGAAATCCCCAATTTAGCAGTTTCTGCACAAATTTCTGCCCCTAACTCGCCATCACCCGCTATTAGTAAGTGCACATTAGAAACGGTAAGAGCAGCAAATGCACGTACCAATAAAATCGGGTCTTTTTGAGGATGGAGCCGACCAGCAAATAAAACAAAACGTGTTTCCTCATCCACACCTAGCCGAGATGCCAATTCCTTTCTTTTTACTATTCGTTCATCTTCTGTTAACGGATAAAATATTTCGTTGTCGAAAGAATTTTTGATATATGCAACACGGTCTTGCAAGCTAGGATAACGCTGCTTATATAACTGTGCTGCATCCGTATTACAAGAAAGAATTTGGCTAAACTGGCGAACTAACAAACCTTCCAGAGCAAAATATGCAGCAGGAAATCTTCGCCAAAGAATGGCTTTTTTATTACCGGCAGCTTGCATTTGCGTCCGTATATCATTGTGAATAAATAAACTTTTTTCTCCCTGCCAATTTATGGCGGCTATTGTTGGCTCTATTCTATGAAAGTGCATGAAGTCAGAGGCAAAGTCACGCCCTAAAAGAGCAGCAGTATATTTGAGTGTTGTTGGTATTAAGTTTCTAACATTGTCATTTTGCAATGTAAATAAAGGCAGAAAACTAATTTCTCTGCCTGCAAATTCTCCTTGTTGCCATTCACCAACAGGCTTTTTTGGATCGACTCCTGTTCCTACGAGTCTTACCTGAAACTCGCTTGGAGCGTACTTGATAAAAGTGTTGATGAGTGTTTGTATACCTCCGATTGTGGCGTTCCAAGGATTGAACTGGTAAAAAATCGTGAGAACAGGTTTACGCATGGCAATTACCCTGCACAATTTGCGTGCAAAAGCTTAAATGTATTTCAATTTTCAAAAACACTCAAAAAAACTTTAAAAATGCCCTCCTACAGATTAAAGATTTTTATGAGTGTATGCATTCCTCCGATAGAAATATTCCGAAGAATGAACGGGTGAAAAATCGTCAGCATGGGTTTACACATTTTTTACACATTTTTCGGAATCTGACAACTTTCGTACAAATACGGAGAAGGATTTCTACCTATTAACAAGGCACACAGCTTTTGTGCGATTTTTACACACAAGCTTAATTACACTTATCAAATCGTAGTATTTCTGAAGCCCATTTTCACTCAGTAATTCTAATCTTTACAAAAACTTTATACTTTAAGGTATAATTTTTATAGTTTCAGTAATTAATTTATGATAATAGGTTTTTTTATACTTATAAAAGTATAAAGAAACTTTACAATATTTTAAGAAAGAAAAATATAAAAGAGGGCGTAAACATGACAGTCTACACCCAAGTAAGGAAAGACGCATGAAAGCACAGCAATGTTCCCTAACGCGTGCAATCTGCTTTCTGACAAGTGCTATTGTGTCTATCGCTACTTGGCTCTGGCTTCCAAGTTTTCTAAGCGGCTTCTGAGTTCTTGGTTTTGTTGTCTGAGTTGGTCAAGTTCAGAACGTAACTGACGAATAGCACTTTCGGAGCCAATGTTATTTTGCACCTTGGAAATCTCTTCCTCAGCATAGCGGCGTACGCGTCCATCAGGTGTTTGCTCAGCCAAGGCTTGCAAAATCCCAATTGCTTTGGGGGTTTGCATTTGTCCGAGGGCTGTGACTACCGCCAATTGAGTTAAAAAGAACGTATCCTTAGAAATTTCTGTTAATCGCTCTAAAATCCGTTCCACATTAACACTACTTTGACCAACAGAAATCTTCCCGAGAGCGCGAATTGCTCCTAAACGCAAGGGTTGTGGTACACCCTGCTTTGTGTATTCCGTCAAAAGATTTAAAGCAGCTTCTGAAGTTTTGAGTTCGGCTAAACCTGCGATCGCACCAATCCGCACCACCTCATTCCAACCCGCCTTTTCTTCCAAGACAGATTTCAGCAGCTTAATAACCTTTTCTTCCTTTGGTTTTTCTTCTGTTGTCGCAGCAGCGATCGCCCCCACAGCCCGAGACGCTGCGGCTTCCACATAGTAGCTGGGATCGCCCCCCTCCAGCAGTTCTTTCAACGCCTTATAGCTTTCATGAGTTTTGATTTTTGCGAGTGCTTCCACCACAGCACGCCGCACATAAGGACTCTGATCTTTTAATCCAGCAACTAACTCATCAAAGACTTGATCCAGCTTGATTTGTGCCAGTTGTTTAGCAACTTCAACGCGTACACCCCAAAAAAGATCATTTTTGAGTGCAGCAGACAGCGCTTTTAAAGCCTCCAAACTCCCTTTTTTCGCCAAAGCTTCCGCTGCTAAGATGCGGGAGATCGGGTTGGGGTCAAATTCCAACTGGGCTTTCAACTCGGGTACTGGATACTCTAAAGACACCGTTTTTAGGAAATGATCCCCCACATCAAAGCTAAGAAATTGGGGTTTTTCCTCAAGAGGGAAGTAAAAGCTTTGTTCGCGTTCATTCACCCGCACGGTGAAAGTTTTGAGTAGTGAGTTGTGGGTGCTGAGTGTCGAATTCTTGCTGAGTTCTGAGTTCTGAGTTGCGGTTTCTGAGTTCCTAGCTGCGGTTTCTGGGTTTTGGACGTACCCAAAACCAATAGGAATTTTTAAATCAAATAAATCACTGCTACCACTACTTTCTGCATTTACGTGGGTTTGAGTTACTGTTATCTTAGCCAGATTTGAATCTGCATCCCAAGAGTAAGCGACTTTAAAATCTGGATGACCACCACGATAAACGTACTGGTCGAAGAGGAACAAGAGATTGCGCCCAGTTGCTTTTTCAATCGCCCGCAGCAAATCTACTGTTTCCACGGTTTTGTGGGCATTATCCTGTACAAATGTCTCAATTGCCTTCCAGAACAATTCTTCTCCCAATTGCGCCCGAATCATGTGATAAACACAAGACCCTTTCTCATAAATGTGGTGGTCATAAAGTTCAATGGCTTCGCGGTAAACGTGCGTGACCATTGGACGGCGGTAGCGATCGCTATCTTCAGCCTGATAACTACGAGCTTGCAGTAAACGATAGTATGCCGCTTCTTGGACACCATATTCATGTTCTGCCCACATGACTTCGGAGTAAGAAGCCATTCCCTCCTTAATCCAAGCATGGGACCAGTGCTTAATCACCACCAAATCACCAAACCACTGGTGCGCCAGTTCATGGACGACTAAGCTTTCTGTGTTGCGGTTATCTAATGCAGCTTTTTCATCCAGCAAACATCTATCAGTTAACAGTGTAGCAGAAGTGTTTTCCATTCCGCCAAAAATGAAGTCGTCAACACAGACTTGCGCGTATTTGGGGTAAGGGTATCGATAGCCATATTTTTCGCTCAAAAACTCTATCATCCGGGGAGTTTTGCCCATAGAGCGTTTGGCATCTTCCTCGCGACCTTTTTCAACGTAGTATGTGACAGGTATATCGTTCCACTCATCCCGAATTTCGGCAAAGTTGCCTACTGCTAAAGTCATCAAGTAGGTGGGATGAACTTGCTGCTGTGACCAGTGGTAGATTTTGTCATCACCTTGTTGTTCTGTCGCAATCAGTTCGCCGTTGGAAATCGCGATTAGGGGTTTAGGAACTCGGATGCGAATTTCAGAAGTAGAAAGTTGTCCTGGGTAGTCAAAGCATGGGAACCAGAAGCGAGAATCTTCGTCTTCTCCCTGAGTCCAGACTTGCGAGGGTTTATTCGGGTAGTGTTTATCTGGTTGGATAAAATAAATACCGCGTTGTGGTTTGTCTACTGAGTAAGCAATGGCAATGACAATCCGCTTGTCCACCTGTGTGGGTGGATCGAGTTGGATAGACAACTGTTGTCCGTCGTAGTCAAACTTTTGCGCTTTCCCATCCAAGAGCACCGATTGAATGTCTAAGTTGACAGCATCCAAATTCAAAAAGCAAAGACCGTTGCGGATTGGTGTGAGTGTTATACTACAACTGCCGTGGTATCTGTTGTTATCTATGTCCAGACTGAGGTCTAGAAAAATATGCTCTACCTGTCCAGGACGGTCAGGATTGTAGTGCGGTTTTGCCCCTGGTAACTCAAAAGATTTATACCGATTCTTCTGTGTATCTAAATAATACTGCGACATTGATCTTTACTAAACCTTGGTAACCCTGAAAATTCTTAGTCGATGTTATGAGGAAAAACAGCTTAATCGGCTGAAATTCCACATCAACCTACGATACACCCTGAAATATTTTGTACACTGTTGTCTTTTGACATAGAGTGTCTTTTGACATAGAGTGTTTTACGTCTTAAGCATTTAACATTTCTTAATCAGATCCTGAAATTTTATATAAGTTAGAATAACTTGCAACTGTCGAAAGGAATATATTCTTCACAGAAAAAACAAATTGTTTACGGATTTGCTCTTAACCCCTTTGAAGTCATACTAGGAGCGCTGTCATAGCCAGAACGTAATAGATAGAAGTACTAATTTTATCAGTAAATCCCGAGAAATTAGTGGAGATGGGTCGTAGATCCAAAAACTCCACTTCGGACGTTTTTACTCACCTCTAGGACAATTTGTTGAGGAAAAGAGGATATTTACAATGCCGCAGAGTAAATCAAAATTTTTAATTCCTGCTGTTGGTACTGCCATAGTAGTGGCAGGAGGAATAGCAGCTTATATGTATTTTAAGGGTGGACCTTCTGGAGATATGTCCAGCGCTTTGGGTGCTGCTAAAGTTGTGCCAGATGAAGCAATACTCGCAACTTACATTTCTACTGACCCAAAAGTTTGGGCAAAATTGCAGCAGTTTGGCACTCCGGAAGCACAAAAGATAGTTGGACAAGGTTTGGAAAACCTAAATAAAAGCCTGTCAACTGATAACAACATTTCTTATGAAAAAGATTTAAAACCTTGGGTAGGTGGTGTGATGATTGCCATGCTACCCCCAAATCCAGTGAAACCCGCTGCACAGAATGCCCCGCAAGGGTCACAGGAACCTAAGATCCTAATGGTGGTGGGGATTAAGGATAAACTTAGCGCCTTGAATTTTGCGAACAAATTGAAGGCACAAAAAGATGTCAAGGTACAGGAAAGTGACTACAAAGGCGAAAAGATTATAGAAACAACTGGTAAAAGTGAACCTAGTTATACTGCGGTTTTGAATAACACCCATATTGTGATTGCTCCGTCCAAGCAAGCTGTAGAACATGCAATTGACACTTACAAAGGAGAACCTTCCTTTGCCAGTAAAGAAGGTGCAAACAGCATGCTGACAAGCGGTGTCAATGTAGATAACACCTTGGCACAAATTTATGTGCCTAATTATGGGAACATGGTACAGCAATTAATCGCCGCAAATCCTCGCTCAAACCCAATACCGCCAGAAACCCTGAAGCAGTTGAAGCAGATGAAATCTATGGTAGCGGCTGTAGGAATTGATAATGCGGGTGTGCGGATGAAAGCCGTTGCTAAGTTAGATCCGCAATTGGTCACATACCAGTATCAAAATAGTTCTGCTAAGGTGGTGTCTCAATTTCCTGGTGATACGATCGCTCTTTTAAGCGGAAACGGAATCACCAGTTGGTGGTCAGGGCTTGTGGCACAATCAAAAGATGTTCCAGAATTGAAGGTTACAGTTGAACAGGCGCGATCGCAACTCAAATTAGTTAATATTGACCTGGATAAAGAGATTTTCGGGTGGATGGATGGAGAATTCGGTTTTGCAGCTATTCCATCAAATCAAGGGGTGTTAGCGCAGGTTGGTTTTGGGGGAGCATTGGTTTTCCACACAAGCGATCGCAAAACCGCTGAATCCACCCTCGACAAACTCGATAACCTCGTCAAAGCACAATCAGTGAATGTCGCGAAAAGAAGTATTGGCGGTAAAGAAGTCACTGAATGGCTTATTCCTCAACAAGGAGCTTTATTAGCACACGGTTGGCTAGATAATGATTCTGTATTTGTCACCATTGGTGGTCCGATCGCTGAAACACTCGCAGACCGTAAAGGTCAGTCCTTAGATGGTAGCGACAGTTTCAAAACCGTGGCTGGCACTTTGCAAAGACCCAACGGTGGATACTTTTACCTAGATATGGACAAAACCGTACCTCTGTTAAATCGTCTCGCCACCGCACAACAGCAGCCGATGACTCCTGAAACAAGTGCGATCATGAATTCTATTCGCGGCTTGGGTATCACTGCTACTAGCCCCGACAAAACGACGACCCAAGTGGATATGTTGCTCGCACTCAAGCCGAAAACTGGGAATTAGGAGCAGATACCCCATCCTTCATGCTATAATTATAAACCTCAACAAAAACAAACTCAGTTTCTTGGAGAAACTGGGTTTGTTTGTTTAATAACCAATTCACTTTTTTTTCTAGACTTCTTGCAAAAGTCACATAAAGATATAGGAATCCTCCGCAGATTTGTGAAAATTGACTACCCTTCAGATCCCCGACTTCTTAGAGAAGTCGGGGATCTTGCTTTTCACGAATCATTTAGGATTGGTATATTTAAAACCACAGATGTAGGCGTAAGCCGTGCCGTAGGCTACACAGATGAAGAACAAAAAATTTTTCCGTTGTTAAATAAGCGCAGTTTTTATCCGTGGGGATATTGTGCGTTCTTCTTAAAGTACTGCGGTGTTCATATCAAAAAATATAAAATTCTTGTAGCCTAAAAGAAAGCACGGCTGACGTGGTGGATTATCATTCATATCGGTAGGCTTTTTCCTGCCCCGAAAGATAGATAAATTGTTTGAGCAACTTCACTGATGAACACGGCTGTAAAAAATAGTTCGCGATTAGCTTCAGGCTTCGTAAATGGGGTACTGGCAATCAAGCCTTTAGCCAACCTAGCCAAGCATCAAGCTAGGCAAATGATGATTAAACGCGCCCAGAAAATTGGGGTAAATTGGCTTGAAGAAGTCCAGACACTACAATCGCGTGATTGGCAAACCGACTTGGCTAAAGTACAAAACCCCAAGCTTTCCTATCCAGAATACTACCTGCGGTCATTTCACGCCTACGAAACAGGAAATCTCAGTTGGGAAGCAGCTTTTGAAGTAGAGTCAGCAGCTTATGCTGTCCATGCGAAGATTTGGCCGGATGCTGGAGCACAGGGCGATGCCAAACTACGCCAGAGTTACCACGACATCCTGAAAAAGCAAATTTCCAAGGAACCACAAGACATCTTAGACTTGGGGTGCAGTGTGGGTATGAGTACCTTTGCTCTGCAAAAAGTTTATCCCCACGCCAAAATTACGGGCTTAGACTTATCTCCCTACTTCTTAGCCGTCGCTCAATACCGTAGTGAGCAGCACCATGCTAATATCAACTGGATTCATGCTGTAGCTGAATCCACTGGGCTACCAGATGCCTCGTTTGATTTAATCTCCATTTTCCTGGTGTGCCACGAACTTCCCCAAGCGGCGACTCGGCAGATTTTTGCTGAGGCGCGGCGTTTACTGCGTCCGGGTGGGCATTTGGCAATTATGGACATGAATCCCCAATCTGAAGTTCATAAGAAAATGCCGCCCTACATTTTGACGCTGCTCAAAAGTACTGAACCATATTTAGATGAATATTTCAGTTTGGATATTGAGCAAGCACTGATTGAGGCAGGGTTTAAGGCTCCCACCATCGCTCCTAACAGCCCCCGTCACCGCACCGTTATAGCTCAAGCTTAGAGACGTAGCATGCTACGTCCCTACACGGATTTCTTGTGGGCAATTATACCACCGCTGCTGCTTCTGGTTTACTACTATTACCGTCTTCCATCTGTCCCATCTTTGATGCGGCTGCTGTTTTTCTTTATCTTGGGAGCAATATCTGGTTTTCTTGCTCTTAACTAGGACTTACGCATTGACAAAAAACATCATCCATGTGTACTAGGCAGCACAAGTCTTGGTGAGATTGTCCACAATGTACTCACGCACAACGAAAGTGAATAAATTTCTTTGCAATTCATACCAAT